>CAZXOJ010000061.1:0-17788 GCA_964642325.1 uncultured Bacteroides sp.
CTTATCTGGGAATTTATTTAATATCATTGCTTATCCCTGCTGTTTACAGCAGGGTTGACCAATACTTATACTAAAATATTTAAAAATAGTTGCCTTGCCTGTAAATAACGATAACAAAACCCCGAAATTATTCGGGGTTTTGTTTATATCCCTGTTTTACCACTACCTATTTATATTCCTCAAGGTAGGCGAGGGCTTCATTGAATACATTATCGGGAGTGAAGCCGAATTTTTCATCCAATACCTTGTAAGGTGCTGAATATCCGAAGCTTACCATTCCCAGGCTCTTCCCCTTGGCACCTACCAGTCCGGCCAAGGTCACCGGCAATCCTGCGGTTAATCCCATAACAGGTAAACCATCAGGGATCACTTCCTGCTGGTAAGCCGGGTCCTGCTCCCTGAAAAGGCCTTCGGATATGGCAGAAACAACCTGCACATTCAGGTTTTTTTCCTCGTACAACTTAGCAGCCCCTTCGAGCAGGGTAGATACCTCTGAACCGTTTCCAATCAGGATTAGGTCCGGTTTACCGGCTGAATGTTGCACAATATAGGCCCCTTTTTCCGCCTGCAGGGCATCAGTATAACGGTCGGAGCCTTGAATGGCTGGTATGTCCATTATGTTTTGCCTCGACAGGATAAGCGCAGTAGGTGTATCTGTGTTTTCCATGGCCATTTTCCAGGCTACTGTAGTCTCAACGGCATCCGCCGGCCTCAGAACAAGGCAACTCATTTTCCCGGAGTGGTTGCGCAATTGTTCCATCAGCCTGATCTGTGCTTCCTGTTCCACAGGCTGGTGGGTAGGCCCGTCCTCACCGACCCTGAACGCATCGTGGGTCCAAACATACTTAACGGGTAATTGCATCAAAGCTGCCAGCCTAACCGCTGGTTTCATATAATCAGAAAATACAAAGAAAGTGGCACAAACCGGGATGATCCCGCCATGAAGTGCCATTCCGTTGGCGATGGCTGCCATGGTTAGCTCTGAAACACCAACCTGCAGGAAGGCACCACTGAAATCATGCCGGCTGAAAGCCTTGGAGTTTTTAAGAAATCCATCCGTCTTATCTGAGTTGGACAGGTCAGCTGATGCGACGATCATATTTTCCACCTTTTCGGCAAAATGTGAGAGTACGGTGCCTGAAGCCCCCCGCGAAGCAGTGTTTTCTTTCTGAACTATTTCTGAGAAATCGACAGAAGGCAACTCGCCTGACAGGAAACTGGCCAGTTTTGTTGCCAGTGCGGGGTTCTCCTTTTCCCAGGCAGCCTGAGCTGCTTTACGTTCTTTTACCTCAGCAGCCTTGTCTTTCAGTATTTTTTGAAAATGTTCCTGTACCTGGGGAAAGATCTTGAATGCATTCCCGGGATCTCCGCCCAGGTTCTCAATGGATTTATCCAGGGAAGCACCGGCGCTGCCAAGTGGCATGCCATGCATTGATACCTGTCCCTCGTAATTCTCACCGGATTCGGTAAGAGCCCCCTTGCCCATAATGGTTTTGCCAATGATCAGGAATGGTTTTTCCTTCTCATCCCTGGCTTCTGCCAAAGCCTGGTAGATTTGTTCAATGTTATTTCCTTCAATGGTTTTTACCTTCCACCCCCAGGATTCATATTTTTTTGCCGTGTCTTCTGAAGTTACCGCCTCTGTTTTAGTAGACAACTGGATATCATTGGAATCATAGAACATGACCAGGTTATGGAGACCCAGGTATCCTGCCAGCCGGCCTGCACCCTGGGAAATCTCTTCCTGTATGCCCCCGTCCGAAATAAAGGTATAAATATCATGTGCCATCCATTCTCCGAAACGTTGGACAAGGAATCTTTCGGCTATGGCAGCGCCTATGGCTATAGCATGGCCCTGTCCCAGGGGACCAGAAGTATTTTCGACACCCCTCTTTATATCCAGTTCAGGATGGCCGGGAGTGGGACTCCCCCATTGCCTGAATTGCTGCAGGTCATCCATGCTGTAAGCATTAACCAGTGACAGTACTGAGTAGAGCATGGGAGACATGTGCCCCGGATCCAGGAAGAACCTGTCACGGTTTGGCCAGGACATATCCTCCGGATCAAATCTTAAGAATTCGGAGAATAATACACTTACAAAATCAGCGCCCCCCATGGCTCCCCCGGGATGGCCTGAATTGGCTTTTTCTACCATGGCAGCAGAAAGGATCCGGATATTATCCGCAGTTCCTGATAAAATTTCTTTGTTCATATTTACGTTAAGTTATTTGGTTCTGAAAACAAGCTTTAAATTTAGGATTTTTATTGTTAGCACATTTGTATATTTATAGAAAAATATGGCATTGAACTGCGGCATCATCGGCATTACCAATACAGGAAAAACAACCCTCTTTAATTGCATCTCAAATACACGTGCTGAATCTTCAAGTTTTGCTTTCAGTTCAAACAAATCCAATCTTGGGATCGTAAACGTGCCTGATCCGAGACTGGAGAAGCTGTCAGCCATCGTCCAACCCCAGAAAACAACCCAGGCTACGGTAGAGATTGTAGATATTCCAGGGCTTACCAAGGGCTCCAGCCACGGGGAAGGGATAGGGAACCAGTTCCTGGGAGATATCCGCAATACAGATGCATTGATCCATGTATTAAGATGTTTTGATGATGATCAGCTTCCGCATATAGATGGAACAGTGGATCCTGTCAGGGATATGGAGACCGTTGACCTGGAATTGCAGGTCAAGGACATGGAATCAGTGGAAAAAAGAATGGAAAAGCTCGGAAAGGCTGCTAAAGTGGGGGACAAGGATGCAAAAAAAGGTTTGGAAGTTTTAGGGATTGTTAAAGAGCACCTGGAGTCATTTCAATCGGTAAGAACGGCCGGTATTGATACTGGGGACAAAAAATACATCCATGACCTGGCCTTGCTAACGGCCAAACCTGTGATGTTTGTCTGCAATGTTGATGAGGCGGCTGCAATATCTGGAAATGCCTATGTCGACAGGGTTCGAGAGGCACTTGTGGGACAGGATAACGAGATACTGGTGATTGCAGCGGGACTGGAATCAGATATTGCTGAACTGGAGGATGCGGATGACAGGCAGGCTTTTCTGAAGGATGCGGGACTTACTGAGCCCGGGGTGAACAGGTTGGTCCGTTCTGCGTATAGCATGCTCAACCTGATCTCTTTCTTTACTGCGGGACCGAAAGAAGTGCGGGCCTGGACCACCAGGCGTGGGTCTACTGCCCCCCAGGCAGCCGGTGTCATCCATTCTGACATAGAAAGGGGTTTTATCAGGGCAGAAGTGATCAAATACCAGGATTATCTCGATCTGGGCTCTGAAAGTGCCTGCCGGGATGCAGGCAAACTGGCCGTGGAAGGAAAACAATATATTGTGGTTGATGGAGATGTAATATATGTTCGTTTTAATGTTTAACAGGAATTGGCATAATATACTACTGGTTGGGGCATTTTTCCTGCTGTTGCAGATATGCCATCCCACACTGCTGGCCCAGGAGAAGGCCAGCCAGGACAAGGAACTGGCCCGTGAGATCCTGGAAGAGAGGGGGGAAATCATCCTTGAAATATATCCTGGAAGCCAATCAGACCTTAATAAACTTATTAGGTGGGTATCAGTGGACCGGAAGATGGAGGATGGCTACAGGATTTACGCCAACGCATTCGGTTTCAGTAAGGTTGTAGGTCAGGGCATCCCGTTCAGGATCATTGATGTACGGAAGAATGTTCCGTACCAAAAGAGTGAGGAGGTGTTTCCGGGGGACTGGGATAGCTACCCGGGGCATAGTGAATATGTCAATATGATGCTTGGTTTTCAGACTGATTATCCCGACCTGTGCAGGCTGCAAACACTTGGTAAGAGTGTTGACGGAAGAGACATCCTGGCCATAAAAATCACCCGCCGGCCTGATGAGAAGGAAGCAGAACCGGTTTTCTATTATTCATCCACCATGCATGGGGACGAGACTACAGGTTATATGCTGATGCTTAGATTGGCAGACTATTTACTGGCTAATTATGGCACAGACTCCCTGGTAACCCGCCTGGTTGACAATATAGAGATATGGATCAACCCCCTGGCCAATCCTGATGCGACATACAACAACGGTGACGATAGAATCGGCATGCCAAGGAGGTTCAACAATAATAATGCGGACCTTAACCGGAATTTCCCGGGCATTGATGGCAATGAACATCCTGATGAAATGGAATACCAGCCGGAAAACCTGGCCCAGATGCATTTCATGGACAGTGTACGCCCGGCGATTTCGGCTAATTTCCATGGTGGGATAGAGGTGGTAGATTATCCGTGGGACGCCTTTGACCATGATCATGCGGATGATGCCTGGTTCCTGTGGGTCGGCCATAAATATGCCGATTCTGCCCGGCAGAGGGCCTACCCGGTCCGGTATATGTCGAGCTTTGATGATGGCGTGGTGGTAGGCTGGGAATGGTATGCTATCAGGGGAGGCAGGATGGATTACGTTACTTATTTCCTTCATGGCAGGGAAGTGACCCTGGAGGTCAGTAATCAAAAATTCCCCTCACCGACAGAAATGCCTTATTTCTGGTATTATAACTACCCTTCTATGCTGCAGTACATGGAGAACTGCCTGTTCGGCATACAGGGAACGGTAAGGGATAAGGTCAATGGAGAACCGGTAGAGGCGATTGTCCGGGTGCAGGATCATGAGCAGGAGAGATCATACGCCGTCAGTAATAAGGTTACCGGTTATTTTGCCAGGCTGATAAATCCGGGTACCTGGAACCTGGAAGTTTCAGCTCCCGGCTATGATTCTATCGTTGTCAGGGATGTGACAGTTGAAAATGACAGTGCTACCCGGCTTAACATTCAGCTTCTGAGAACGGGGACCGGCATACCTGACCGGGAAAGGTTGAATATTTCCCCCAATCCCTTTATCAACCGTTCATTGATTTCCTACACCGCGGGATTACCAGGCAGGTACCGTCTCAGGTTGTATGACCTGAAAGGAAGATTGGTTTTCAGCGAAGGGCGTACGCATGAGATGGCAGGTAATTACAGTTACCAGCTGGATGTCAATGGGCTTGATCAGGGTATTTATATCCTCCAGTTCGTTTCCCCGGCATCAACAATTACCCGGAAGATCTATAAAATCCGATAGAAATAAAAACGTACCTTTGCGCGTTATTAAGCAGATTATTGACCTATTTTTTCGCAGTATTGTTATATGAAAAATCTCCTTTTTGTTGCCATCGTTAATTACCTGGTTCTTCTCCCGTCCACGGTCTTTTCCCAAACCCACAACAACATCCCATCAGAAAAACCAAAATTGATAGTCTGCATGGTGGTTGATCAGATGCGGTACGATTATATTCACCGCTACTGGGATAAATTCGGTGATGAGGGGATAAAGAGGCTGGTAATGTCAGGTACATTCTGCAAGAATGCAGCCTATGATTACCTGATCAATGAAACGGCGGTGGGACATGCCACCATAGCTACAGGGGCTTTACCCTCGCATCATGGTATCATTTCCAATAACTGGTATAATAATCTCCAGGAAGAAGTGGTATACTGTGTGGCTGATGAAAAAACCAGGACAGTCGGGGGCAATTTTGAATCCGGACAGTTCTCTCCGAGGCAGATGCTGGCATCGACCATTGGGGATGAGATCCGTCTCTCTTCGAATTTCAAGTCAAAAGTAATAGGGCTGGCACTGGACAATAATGCTGCCATTTTATCAGCCGGGCATTCGGCCAATTACGCCTTCTGGTATGATAACCTCAGCGGTCATTGGATAAGCAGCAGCTATTACATGGATTCTTTACCTGGATGGGTCCGGCAATTCAATGAAAAAAACCTTGCTGAATCTTATCTTGACCGGACCTGGGAAACCTTGCTGCCCCTGTCTGAGTATACAGAGAGCACCTCTGATACCAGTGAATTTGAAACCGGGATTGAGGGTAGGACTGTTTTTCCCTACGACCTTGAAAAAATCAGTCAACCGAAACGGAACCAGAGGAATTACAGGGTCCTGAAATATACACCGTATGGGAATGTTTTGACGCGTGACTTTGCAACGGCGGTAGTAGTTAATGAAGAACTCGGACAGGATGAACATACCGATTATCTTTCCATAGGGTTTTCGGCCAATGAATACATTGGGAAATACTTTGGCTCAAATTCAGTTGAAATGCAGGATGCCATGCTGCGGCTGGACAAGGAGCTGGCACACTTTATAAACTTTATCGACCAGCAGGTGGGTGAACAAAACACCCTGTTTATCCTGACATCCGATCATGGCCTGGCCTATAAGCCTGCCTACCTGACCCATCATAAGATACCCTCAGGTGATTTTAACCCGAACAGTTCCCTGTCATTACTGGGCAGTTACCTGAATGCCATATATGGGCGAGGGGATTGGGTGAAGTATTATTACGGGCAACAGATCTATTTGAACCACGAGTTGATCGAAACCTCGGGCATTACTTACCAGGAGATCCAGGACCGTACAGCGCAGTTCCTGATACAGTTTGCCGGTGTATCCAATGCAGTTAGTTCATATACATTGCAGACATCCAATTTTTCCGAAGGGATCTTTCATAAAATGCAAAGCGGATTTCACCAGAAAAGGTCTGGGGATGTAATTATTAACCTGGCGCCAGGATGGATGGAGACAGATGATGGGAATTCATATCACTCATCGTACCTGGGGGACAATCATGTGCCACTGATATTTTACGGTTGGAAGATCAAAAGATCAACATTGATTCGCCCGGTAAAAATGATCGATATTGCCCCCACGATATCCTATTTCCTCGACATTTCACGTCCCAACGTTTCGACCGGGGATATCATCCTGGAGCTCCTGCAGTGACCTTACTATCTGACTATTTCCTTAGGTCTTTAACAAATTCCAGCAAGGTCTTGAACTCCTCGGTATTGTCCTCTAAAACAGATCCGACCACAATGATGTCCGCCCCGGCAGCATATATCTGCCTGACCTGTTCCGGGGTATGAATGCCACCGCCTACAATCAATGGTATATCTGTATTCTTCTTCACCTCTCTGATCATGCTTGAATTAACCGGTTTGAGGGCACCGCTACCAGCTTCCAGGTAAAGCATTTTAAAACCCAGCATTTCTCCTGCCATGGCGGTGGCTACTGTCAGGTCAATTTTGTCAGCAGGTATGGGCTTGGTATTGCTCATATATTCAACAGCAGTTGTACGCCCGTTTTCAATAAGTATGTAACCGGTAGGGATGATCTCGAGGTTTATTTTTTTCAGCACAGGGGCTGCGATGACGTGATTGCCAATGAGGAATTCCGGATTCCGGCCGGATATCAGGCTTAAGAACAGGATACCGTCTGCATGGGGACTGATCTGCAGGACGTTTCCGGGAAAGAGGAGGATGGGCAGGTTTGTCTTCCCTTTTATGGCATGCACCGTTTCATCAACGGAACCAGAAACAAGGCTTCCGCCTACAAGGATGAAATCTATGACACTGTTTTTTGCCATTCCGGCCAGGGCATGCAATGATTCCTCATCATGCTTGTCCGGATCCACCAGGATGGCGAACAGTTTCCTTTTCTTCAGCTTGCTCAGGATATCCGCGTAGATCATTTTTGGTTATTTATAGCACCATACTGTGATATAATCATCCATCCGCATATAATATAGCTCGTAGGCTTCAACGCCATTGATGTTGTCAACCGTTCCGGTAATCTCACCTTTGTCAGCCGGAATAAACGGATCAATCCTCAGATTCTTCTTGAAATTAATGTATTGCTTGTCACAGATCTTATACAGGGCTTCTTTGGCACACCAGTGAATGTAGAGATGATATTTGACCAGATCCGGCTCCGCGGTGATCACTTCCTCCTTATGGATGAACCGGTCGGCTATCCTGGATATCCTGTGGGACATATATTCAGTATCGATGCCTACACGCTTGTAGCGTCCGATCAATATAGATGTAATCTTATTAGAATGGGAAATGCTGATGTTATAAGAATTATCCAGCAGAAAGGGTTTTCTGGCTTCATTGTAAATGATTCGGGACTTCATGCCGGTCAGATTATTGCACAGTGCCCTCACACTCATCCACTCCAGCTTGCGGTTAAGACTCTTGAATCCTTCGAGTTTTTGAACTTCCTCAGATTCCAGGGTTAGCCTTGAACGCAGATCATCATAATCTTCAGTTATTTCCCAGACCCCCAGCCTGCATCCTTCAGACAAATCTTTTTTCATGATTACTCCCATACAGCCAAAATAATTATTTCCAGGCAAATGATTCTACCATATGGATAATATCTTCCCTGAAGAATGAAATGACCGGGGCAAGTGAGTCCTTATCTGGCTGGACATTAAAGTAAAGTGAGCCGCGCAGGAAATGTTCGTTGCTGTCAGTAAGATAAAACTGTATGCTGGAAGCAGCATTTCCCTTGATATCATATAAAATGCCGTGAACCTCAAGTTCCGGGTTGGTATACACCGTTTCTTGAATGGCATCAGCCTTGATGGTATGCTTGTAAGTTAAGTCGCGGCTGTCTTCGATAAAATCATTCAGGTTCTGGTTCACCTCCTTGTAGCTGATATGAATGGTGCCATTAAAATCCGGGAAATCAATGTTGATCCAGCATGGTTCTGTAATGAAATCAGTATCGGGTTTTATCTTTCCATACGTTGGATACTCGAAAGTATAGGGGCAGACTGAATCAAACAGTACATATTCCCTGGCCGGAAAGTCAATCCGTACGAAGCCCCTGGGCTTTGGTGTAGAGGCTGGCTGGCATGCATTAACAAGAAGTAAAAGCAGCAGGGAGATTTTATGTTGTTGCGTGGTCTTCATGTAGTTTCCTTATTTTCCGGCCTGATGATAAGCCTTATTTGTTTGATCCTCCTCTTATCCACTGCCTCTATAATGAACTCAAAATTCCTGAAAGAAGTTTTTTCGCCCTTGTCGGGGAAATCTCCCTTTAACTCCAGTATTAATCCGGCCAGGGTATCAGCATCCCCCTTAACAGATTCAAAAATATCATCTTCGGTCTCCAGGATTTTGTAAAGGTCATTTAGCAGGATTTTTCCGTTAAACAGGTATTCGTCAGCGGAGATCTGATTGAAGAATACCTCATCTTCATCAGATTCATCGGTGATTTCCCCGAATATCTCTTCTATGATATCCTCCAATGTGACAATCCCGCTTGTCCCACCATATTCATCCACCACGATGGCCAAGTGTATCTTCTTTGTCTGGAACTCGTTTAACAGATCATCAATTTTTTTATTCTCAGGGACGTAATACAGGGGTCTGATGAGGGACTGCCACTTGAAATTTTTACTTTTCTGAATATGTGGAAGCAGGTCCTTTATATAGAGTATACCTTTTACATTGTCAAAAGTCTTATCATAGATCGGGATCCTGGAATAGCCTGAATCTATAGCGATGCTGATCAATTCATCCAGGTTGGTTTTAATGTCTGCTGAAACAACATCTATCCTTGCCTTCATGATCTCCTTCACATCAATATTCCCGAATTTGATGATCCCTTCGAGGATATTCTTATCTTCCGAGATATTATCTGAAGTGAGTTCCAGTGCTTCCGAAAGCTCATCGATTGAAATGTTCTGTTTATTTCTTGCCAGCCTCCTGTTCACCATTGATGTCGAATAAATCAGCAGGGAAGAGATGGGGTAAAAAAGCTTGCCGAAAAATTTCAGTGGATAAGCCATAAACTGTGCGAACCTGGAAGAATAAAGGTTGGCGTATAATTTTGGCAGGATCTCTCCGAACAGCAGGAGGATGAAGGTCACAACCACAACCTGTACAAGGAACTGCAGGGTTTTGGATGAGCCAAAATCGATCAGCTTGTTCATGACGAAGGAGGACAGGATCACAATTCCTACATTGATAAAGTTGTTGGTGATCAGGATGGTCCCCAGCAATCTTTCCGGTTTTCTGATCAGCTCCAGCACGGCTCTGGAATTTCGGCTGCTTCTGTCTTCAAGATTTTGTTTGTCAGTGGGGGAAAGTGAAAAATAGGCTACTTCTGAACCGGAGATGAGGGCAGAGCCAACCAGCAGTATGACGACAATGAAAATCGCCATTATAATACCAGGTTCTGCCGGATAGAATGTTACATCAATCAAAGACAGTCGAGCTGAAACAATTAAACCAGGATCCAAAACGCAATTTTGATTTAGATAGACTTAGAAGGGCAGGTCGTCCGATTCATCAGGACCGGGACTAACATCATTGAAATCATTGCCAGCACCGGTTTCTTTTGGCTGGCTGGGTGTTTGTGTTGCTGTTGCTGCGCCCTGGCCATCCTGGACTCCGGTTTCATCTGACCTTTTGCCGAGCATTTGCATATTGTCACCCACGATTTCAGTAGTGTAACGTTTATTCCCGTCCCGGTCATCCCATGACCTTGTACGGATCCTGCCTTCAATATATAGCTGGGAGCCTTTTCTGACATATTTCTCAGCAACTTCTGCCAGGCCCCTCCACAGTACAACATTGTGCCATTCGGTATTGGTGATTTTCTCCCCGTCCCGGTTCCGGTAGGTTTCACTGGTGGCGAGGGAGAATGAACATACAGCTGTACCACCCTCCAGATAACGTGTTTCAGGATCTTTACCGACATTCCCAACGAGTATAACCTTATTTACTGACATATCTCAAACTTGATATTTTAGGGGCGTAAAGTTACAAAATTAATCAATGAGTATCTCCAGGTAATTTTCGATTAGTTTGGGTACCGGGAATTTGTCTAATTCTGAAAGTGGGACTTCCTGGAATGATGATTTAATTGCATTATCAGCAGGAAACTTATCCAGGTGATAGAATTTCGCATGGATCACCTGGTGGGTAAGGATATGCCTTATTATTTTTGAAACCCTGACGGCTTTGACCTCTGTGTGTATGAACATTTGCTGCCAGGAGGGAGATTCCATAAGGCGCACGGGTGAGATGGGACGAGGCGTTTCGATAAGGGGAAATTCAAACAAATGCTGCCAGATATCTTTTGAGGTTCTTTGCCTTATCAGGATACTGTTCCCCGATTGTAATATTAAATAGTGAAAATACCTATGCTTCTGTTTTATTTTTTTCTTCCTGACAGGCAATTCCTGAACCTGGTTCTTTCCGAAGGCCACACAGTGCTTCTGTAAGGGACACGACAGACAGGAAGGATTGGCCGGTGTGCAGACCAGTGCCCCGAACTCCATGATCGCCTGGTTATGATTGCCAGGACTGGTCCGGTCCAGCAAGGCATCAGCCTGTCTGCAGATCCCGCATTTTTCCCCTGCAAGTCCGGGTACTTCAAAAAGGCCAAAGAGGCGGGATATGACCCGGTGAACATTGCCATCGATAACAGCCCTTGGCTCATTGAATGCAATGGATGCAATGGCTGCGGCTGTATAGGGACCTATCCCTTTTAATTTTATTATCTCTCCGTATGATGAAGGGAATTCTCCGCCGTAATCCACGATCACCTGTTCAGCAGCGGCATGCATATTCCTTGCCCTGGAATAATAACCCAAACCCTGCCATACCTTCAGTATCTCCTCGATTTCAGCCTCGGCCAGGCTTTGGAGGTTTGGGAAGCGGGCCATGAAATTTTGATAGTAATCAATACCCTGGCCCACCCTTGTTTGTTGGAGGATGATTTCCGATACCCAGATCGCATATGGATCTTTTGTCAGCCTCCAGGGAAGGTCTCTCTTTTGGTCATCGTACCAACGGGCTAAAATATCACTTATTTTCACACCTGAAATCCTCAAACAGTCTAAATAATAGACAAATAAAGAAAATTAACCGAATTGATTTCATAAATCAAATGAAAACATATATATTTGCAATTCAAAATTGAAAATACTATTGTAATTAATTGATAATTAAAGATTTTAAAAATGACTAAAGCTGATATCGTAAACGAAGTTTCAAAGAATACGGGTATTGAAAAGGTAACCGTGCAGAAAACTGTTGAAGCCTTCATGGAAACTGTAAAAGACTCACTGGTAAAAGACAAAAATGTTTACCTGAGGGGATTTGGGAGCTTCATAGTAAAGAGAAGAGCAAAGAAAACTGCAAGGAATATTTCAAAAAACACAACTATCATTATTCCCGAACATTTCATTCCTTCTTTTAAGCCTGCTAAGTCATTTGTAAACAAGGTTAAGAATAACGTTAAGCGATAGGACCATTATGCCGAGCGGGAAAAAGAGAAAAAGACATAAGATGGCTACTCACAAACGCAAGAAGCGTTTGAGAAAGAACAGGCATAAGAAGAGGAAATAGCCTTTTGATTCTTACCACAAAATCTTTAATGGATTTATAATTATAGTAAACCTAAAGATCTGATAACAGGTCTTTAGGTTTATGCTATATATTCATAAGCAACCATTGAAGATTACTAATGCAACGCACACTTGAGTAAGGAAGTAGTTAGAGAACTGATTATTGATGCAGCCTCCCAGGAGATTTCAATTGCTTTACTGGAAAACAGGGAATTAGTCGAGTTAAACAAGCAAAAAAGCAACCTTGAATTTTCAGTCGGGGATATTTACCTTGGTAAGGTAAAAAAAGTTATGCCCGGATTGAATGCTGCTTTTGTGGATATCGGACATCAGAAAGATGCGTTTTTGCATTACCAGGATCTCGGACCCCAATTCAGTTCCCTCACCAGGTATCTGAAACTGGTTTTTGATAAGAGGGGGAAACAACCCGGGTTTCAAAAGTTTAAACGAATTCCGGATATCAACAAGGACGGAAAGATCTCGGATGTATTGGAATCAGGGCAAAAGGTATTGGTACAGATAGTCAAAGAGCCCATCTCAACCAAAGGACCGAGGCTTAGCTCCGAAATATCTATCCCAGGCCGGAATGTAGTGCTGATACCATTTTCAGAGAAAGTATCCATTTCTTCGAAAATCGAATCCCAGGAAGAGAAGAACCGGCTCAAACGCTTACTCCTGAGTATCAAGCCTAGAAATTATGGCCTTATTGTCCGGACTGTTGCCCAGGATAAGAAGGTGGCGACTTTTGATGCTGAGCTCAGGGGACTGGTTAAAAAATTCGAATCAGCTTTCCCTAAACTATATGATGCAAAACCACCCAAGCTTATCGTCAGTGAACTGAACAGGACAACCGCATTGTTGCGCGATGTACTGAATGTTTCATTCAACAGCATTGTGGTCAATGATGATACCCTCTTCCATGAGATCAAGGATTACATCAGTACCATTGCACCGGAGAAAGCCAAGATAGTCAAGCTATTTCATGGCAAGTCTACCATATTCGAACATTTTGGGATAGACAAAAAGATCAAGACACTCTTTGGAACTACGGTTTCTTTTAAAAACGGAGCCTACCTGATCATAGAACATACAGAAGCCCTACATGTGATAGATGTGAATTCCGGGAACCGTTCAAGGATTGTGAGTGACCAGGCCACCAATGCCATTGAAACCAACATGGCTGCTGCTGATGAGATTGCCAGGCAGCTCCGCCTGAGAGACATGGGAGGGATCATTGTTGTCGATTTTATCGATATGAATACCCAGGAGCACAGACAGATGCTCTACAACCGCATGAAGGAGGAAATGTCAAAGGATCCTACCAAGCACAATATACTGACACTTAGCAAGTTTGGTTTGTTGCAGATCACCCGCCAGCGGGTCAGGCCGGAAATGAACATCGATGTCTCAGAAAAGTGCCCTACCTGCAGAGGAAGCGGGGAAATTGGTCCAAGTCTGGTATTCCTGGATGAGCTGAGAAACCAGATCAAGGACAGGCTTGAGGAATACAAGTTAAAGAAGCTTGATCTGCACGTTCATCCCTTTGTTGAGGCATATCTTAACAAGGGATGGAATTCCGTTCGGAAACAATGGTCAAAAGATCTGAATTGTAAAATAACTGTTAAAGGCCTGACTTCATTCCAATTGCTTCAATACAGCCTGTTCACCGAACAGGGCGAGGAGATCCCGGTGTAGGAAATGCTTGCTTTGCCCAGCCTTTAACCTATTATTAACAGCCGACCCTGATCGTTGATATTTTCATTGATTATCTTTGTATAATAACAATTTTCCATCAACATGAAATATAGACTTTTCAGGTATTTGGCAGTTCTTTTCTTCCTGGCGGCCACAAGCTCAGCTTTTACACAGATCCTGGACCCGGTATCCTGGAGTTTCTCCATTGAAAAAACCGGTGAAAATGAATACGACCTAATATTCACTGCAGGCATTGAAAACAAATGGCATCTCTATTCACAGAAGTTACCTGAGGGAGGTCCCATTCCCACTTCATTCCAATTCGCTGAATCCGGGGATTATGAAAATATTGGTGAGGTGGAAGAAATCACGAAACCCGAGGTAAAATTTGACCCGAGTTTTAACATGGACCTGACCATGTTCAGCCATGAAGCCATTTTCAAGCAGAAAATAAAAGTTATTTCCCAGGAGGGATTTACCATTGAGGGCAGCCTTGAATACATGTGTTGTGATGATGAGCGCTGTCTGCCACCAACCGAAGAAGAATTCCAATTCTTAATTCCTGCCACGGAGTCCGGAACTGAAGATGCGGCCGGGGAAACCCGGGAAGGGATAGGAATACAGAAATCAGAGAGCCAGCTTGAGCTGGGTGCTGTCACCTCAGAAGATGAGGCTTCCATAACCATAAGTGCTGAACCGGTTGAATCAGAAAACGCTTCCCTGTGGATATTCTTTTTAATTGCCTTTGTGGCCGGATTGGCAGGCATACTCACTCCCTGCGTATTCCCTATGATCCCAATGACGGTCAGTTTCTTTATGCAGGGCAGTGAAAACCGGGGGAAGGCCATTCTGAAGGGCTTGATATTTGGTTTTTCCATCATCGCCATTTATACTGCTATCGGTGTGGTCGTTTCCATTTCCAGTGCCGGTGCAGAGCTGACAAACAGCCTGAGTACACATTGGATACCCAACCTGATATTTTTCGTCCTGTTCATGATATTTGCAGCCAGCTTCCTGGGTATGTTTGAACTGGTATTGCCCAGTAAATGGGTCAATACTTCTGATAAGCAGGTGGACAAAGGAGGATACCTGGGTGCCTTTTTTATGGCACTTACCCTGGTCCTGGTTTCCTTCTCCTGCACCGGACCGATTGTTGGGGCGCTGCTGGTGGAGGCTGCAGGTGGCCTGGCCCTGAAGCCCATACTCGGGATGTTCGGGTTCTCCCTGGCATTTGCCCTCCCTTTTACCCTCTTTGCCATTTTCCCATCATGGCTGAAAGGCCTGCCCAAATCCGGAGGATGGCTGAATTCAATAAAGGTGGTATTGGGCTTTGTAGTGCTGGCATTCGGCATGAAGTTCCTGAGTACCATTGACCAGACTTATCACCTTGGCCTGATGAGCAGGGAGGTTTACCTGGCGATCTGGATGGTGATATTTACCATGCTTGGCCTGTATTTCCTAGGCAAACTCAAGTTTGCCCATGACTCGGATATACCCCATGTGACCGTCCCACGGCTGGTGCTGGCCATCGCATCATTTACTTTTGTGTTGTATATGCTGCCTGGATTATTCGGGGCCAACCTTTCCAGTATATCTGCCCTGATCCCGCCAAAATCGAGCCAGCAATTTGACCTGACCATGTCTGGGAGTCCGGGTGGAATCACGGGTAATGCTACCAGGGCTGATGGAGGTGATGAATTGTGCGGTATCCCCAGCCATGCAGATTTTCTCCACTTGCCCTATGGTTTGAGCGGGTATTTCGATTACGAAGAGGGAATGGCCTGTGCTCGGGAGAAGAACATGCCGGTACTGCTCGATTTCAAGGGGCATGCCTGCAGTAATTGTAAAGAAATGGAAGGGAAGGTATGGTCTGACCCTGAGGTGCTGAAGCGCCTGCAGAATGATTACATCATCATTGCGCTTTATACGGATGACCGGACCAAGTTACCGGAGTCGGAATGGCTCACCTCCTCATTTGACGGCAAGGTGAAAAAGACCCTTGGGAAGAAGAACCTGGACCTGCAGATATCCCTCTACAGCACAAATACCCAGCCGTTTTATGTGCTGATTGATACAGATGGCAAGCCCCTCGCTGAGCCCAGGGGACATAACTTAGACATCCCGGCTTTCCGGACCTGGCTGGATCTTGGCGTGGAGAACTTCAACACAAGGTAATACTTATTCCACAGTCTACAGATACCCCTCTGCTGTGAGCAGAAAGACCAAGACATGGTAAATGCAGGAGGTGGAATTCTCCATTCTGTTGCCCATAAATTCTTATACTTCGTCTTCTCAAAAACTAGGTAATAAGTTGATTATATTACAGTTGATTGCACTAAGTTGCATCCTGATAAATCTTCTTTTATGATACGAAGAATATAATTGACTTTGGTATTAGGATAGTATAATTTTATATAACCGAACTTTATAGTACTATCCTATGGGAATAAATACCTCATGTATTCAGTTAAAAAGGTTCGAGAGGTTTATACTTTTCGTAGCCTTTTTAATGCTTTTTCTGAGTGCTGTCTCTTACGCACAGCAAAGAAGCGTTACCGGAACTGTTACCAGCAGTTCAGACGGTTTACTACTGCCGGGTGTAAATGTGACTGTTAAAGGCACTGCTACTGGAACGGTTACCAGCACTGAGGGCAGGTTTTCCCTGGAAATTCCTGCCGGGGATGTTTCACTTCAGTTTTCATTTACCGGTTACACCGTCCAGGTTGTCGAGGTGGGTACATCTACTGTTATTGATGTAAGCCTGGTGCCGAGTCTAACAGCATTAGACGAGGAGGTAGCAACCTCTCTTGGTATTAAAAGGGAGAAAAGTAGGGTCACTTATTCTGCCCAGAATGTTTCAGCGGATGAACTTTCCCAGGCACGGGAATTAAATGTAGCAAACTCTTTGCAGGGCAGGGTGGCCGGTCTGGATGTTATAAAATCCAGTGCTGGACTTGGATCTGCCAGCCGGGTAGTTCTCCGGGGAAACAGATCCATCAACGGAAACAACCAGCCGCTGTATATTGTTGATGGCGTTCCCATCCAAAATTTTTCCTGGGGTACAGACAACTATATTGGCGGTTATACCTTCAGAAATTTATTCGGGGGTACACCCGACAGTGAAAATGGTGGCTTGCAAGGGGGAGATGGTATCAGTAATATAAACCCGGACGATATTTCTTCTATAACGGTATTAAAAGGACCTAATGCCACTGCCTTATATGGTGCGAGGGCAGCTAATGGCGCTATTGTTCTTACTACAAGGCAAGGATCTGCCGGAAATGGTATTGGCGTTGAATTCAATACCAACTTGTCAATGGACAGGGCACTGATCTTAACCAGGTTCCAGGATGTATATGGTCAGGGGAACGGCGGAGTTTATTATCCGAACAGTGAAGAAGGATGGGGCCCCAAAATGAAAGGGCAGATGGTAGATCACTGGTCACCTGACCCAAATTTTGCAGGCCCGTCGCAATACGCTTATCTTCCACATAACAATTTTGAAGATTTTTTCCAGACCGGTTATAACATTGCTAACACACTGGCATTAACTGCCGGGAATGATAAAGTAAGAAGTCTTTTTTCTTACACCAATACCATTTCACAGGGTATAGTGGAACACAACAAACTCAGAAGAAACAATTTCAACTTACGCATCGATGGAGACCTTACCAATAAATTCTCTTTTGATACTAAACTGACATATTTCAACCAGCGGGTTGACAACAGATTGGCCTCCGGTGGTACTCCCGACAACCCCATGCGGGCTATATACAGGCAGCCGAGTAATATTTCCCTGGAGCAAACAAAGCAGTATGAATATTTTGACGA
>CAZXOJ010000062.1:0-17646 GCA_964642325.1 uncultured Bacteroides sp.
GTCCGGCTCATCCTTGCATAAAATGACCAGCCCATAGGCACCGATCACCTTGGTCAGGGCTAACCTGACGGCAACCTCTGCCGATACTTTCCCTTTCAGATAAATATATTCTATCAGGTTGGCAAGGACCTCAGTATCGGTTTCACTGTAAAAGGTATATCCGCGCCCTGTAAGCTTGTCTTTAAGGCTGGTGTAATTTTCGATGATCCCGTTATGGACCAGAACGAAATGACCATTCGCCGAGGTGTGTGGATGGGCATTGGTATCATTGGGTTCCCCATGGGTGGCCCATCGTGTATGTCCTATCCCAATGGTACCAGTGACATCTTTATCCGAAACATATTGCTCCAGTTCTGCTACCTTCCCCTGTTTCTTGTAGACCCTTATTTCATCTTTGAGTATGGATATGCCTGCTGAATCATAACCCCTGTATTCCAGCCTTTTCAATCCGTTAATCAAAATGGGATAAGCATTTTTATCCCCGATATAACCGACAATCCCACACATTTATAATCTTGTATAAGTGATTTCCAGTCTCATCCTTTTCATGAAATCCTTACTCCACCCGTAAAGAACCCCCCGTGTGACGGTTTCATTCCCCTGAGAAGGCCGGATGATCATTTCCAGATTATCCACATCCCCTGTGGCAATGCTTTGAAGATGCACTTTTATGGTAAAGTTATAGGAATTTGAGAAATCTTGATAGTCCCCTCCAAAAGTTTCAGGTGAGACCACCTGGTCGTATACGAAATTATATCTACCACTTGGTTCTTCCAGGTACATTACCACTTTGGGAGGCAAGTTCTCATTTTTTTGCTGGGTCAGGAGGGTATCCGCCACCAGGAAAGTCAATTTAGCTTCATTTATGGCCACAGGCATGGAATCAATCCAATTGGAAAATCCAGGGAACCTTATTTTCGGGAACACCCCGGCCATAGACTGGATAAACAGCAGGCTGTCATTCCGGGAGGTATCTACTAGGAATTCCTCGATGGGATACCCTGTATAATCATGCGAAAACAGGTTAAATTGCTGGCACTTCGTCCTGGTAATTGTGTAACTCTGAGAAATTGAATCCACTGTATCATTGGCATAATAAAACCTAAGCATTGTACCAGGTGCATCCGCACTTATGGTGGCGATGCCACCCTCTGTTGCAACATCATCACCTGTGATATAAAGGCCATACATCAATTCCTGGAAATATTCGGTACTTGACAGGATGGAATCTTCCGCTTGCAGGAATCTATTGATAAATGTTTCCTCTGTGATCTGTATTTTAATTATCGTATCATCCTTTGACATCCACCCATTTCCTAATTCAGGCTGGCGATATAGATCTGTAATATCCTGGTTTGTATAATAAGTGGTGTCTTTTCGGATATATTCCATGAACTCATATACCCTTATTTGTTGAGAAAGGTTGTCTTCACCCTGAAATTTTTCATATTGCAGGGTTAAAATGACGGAATCTATTTTGGGATTGGGACCAAAACCGCCAGTGTTTGTGGTTGGTTCCATTTGAGTAACATACCCTGCCTTGGAAAATCCGAAATACGGATCAATCATACTACCCAGTAACTGAACGTTCTTATTGCTCCCGACCAGTGAATCACCCAATTTTGTATAACCGTTGATAACCTCTATTGAATCAAACACTACATTAAAATTATCTCCGCTGGGAAGAAGATCGCTGCCAAGATAATCTGGACTAGATTCACACCCACTCAAAAGCATGAAAAACACCAGACCAAAAATAAAATTAGGAAGAAACTCAGTCCTCATTAACCTTTTGCATTAATATTTCATCATAGAAATCCGAGTAGGCATCTATGTACTCCTCCTCCGGCTTGTAATCAAGAACGGGTTTCTTAAGGGATTTGATATAGTTATGGATGGATTTATTAATCTCATTGCTGCCGATAATTGCTGCATCTGACATTTCAATGGCCATCTTGGTAAGATTTTCAAAACTGGGGATCGTCAAGTCAATGACATCATCGTCCTTGATCCCATCCATTTTCAGTTTAACCTTGAAATCCTTATTCAGAGGCTTATTGAAATCGTCATTATAAACAGAATAAATAATTTTTGAATTATTATAAAGGGGGTCGTCCACAAATGACCGTTTCAGGTACAGTGGTACCAAAGCTGTAATCCAGCCATGGCAATGTACAACATCCGGTGACCAGCGAAGTTTCCTGACTGTTTCCAGCACACCCCTGGCGAAAAAGATGGCTCTTTCATCGTTGTCCTTAAAATAATCCCCGTTCTCGTCAGCAAGTACAGATTTACGATGAAAGTAATCTTCATTATCAATAAAGTATACCTGCATTCTTGCCGACTGAATAGAGGCCACCTTGATGATCAGCGGATGATCCGTATCATCAATAATAAGATTCATCCCGGAAAGCCTGATCACTTCATGCAATTGATTCCTTCGCTCATTGATGGAACCGTACTTGGGCATGAAGGTCCGGATTTCCCTTCCTTTTTCCTGTATCCCCTGTGGGAGGTATCTCCCAATCTTCGACATTTCTGATTCGGGAAGGTAAGGAGTGATTTCTTGAGAGATGAATAATATTTTGGCTTGTTTCATGAGCTCGAATGAAAAACGCCCCACAAAATTACTAAAAAATCTTCATTTCTGGCACTTATGCACAGGTTATTAACACTGAGGTTTGGATAAGGAAATCTCTATCTTTGCAGAAACTCAACCCGTGTTGGCGCTCGCAAAAACCATTCAGGAAGCCAGAATACAGCTAAAATCTCTTCGCCCGGAGGAAGGTTCTCTGGGATTTATCCCTACAATGGGGGCCCTGCATGAAGGGCATCTAACGTTGATCCGCCGTTCCATAAATGAAAATCAATTCACCGCTGTAAGCATATTCGTGAATCCAACCCAGTTTAATGAGAAAAATGATTTTAATCATTATCCCAGAAACCTGGAAACAGACCTGGAATTCATCGCATCTTTACCGGTTTATCTGGTTTTTGCCCCAGGGGTATCGGAAATCTATCCGGAACCTGATACCAGGGTCTTTGATTTCGGGAGCTTGGATAAAACCATGGAAGGACTGCACCGGCCCGGTCATTTTAACGGAGTTGCCCAGGTGGTCAGCAAGCTCTTTGATATCATTCATCCAGACAGGGCATATTTTGGCGAAAAGGACTTTCAACAGCTAGCTATTGTTAAAGCCTTGGTTAATCAGCTGGACATCCCCGTACAGATTATTGGTTGTCCGATAATACGGGAGGAGGATGGATTGGCCATGAGTTCCAGAAACAAACTCCTTACACCCGAACAGCGAACTGCAGCCACAGGTGTTTCAAAAGCCCTTTTCAGGGCAAGGGACCTGGCTGGAACACTACCGGTGGACAGGCTTCAGGAAAAGATCATTCACGAGCTCAGTAAACATCCGCTGGTTGAGGTTGAATATTTTAAGATCGTAGACGAAAAGAATTTGCAGCAGGTCAGCGACTGGTCCGGAGTTGGTGATAAAATAGGATGTATAGCTGTGCAAATTGGGGAGGTTAGATTAATAGATAATATTAATATTTCTTCTTAACTTTGCCGCGATATGAATATCGAGGTTGTCAAATCGAAGATCCACATGGTCACTGTAACAGAGGCAGTGCTCCATTACGTGGGAAGTATCACCATTGATGAAGACCTGATGGACGCTGCCAATATCATTGCCAATGAAAAGGTACAGGTTGTTAATGTCAACAATGGGGAACGTCTTGAAACTTATGTGATTACGGGAGAAAGGGGATCGGGCATTATTTGTATGAATGGCCCTGCTGCACGAAAAGTAGCCGTAGGTGATATTGTAATTATTATCTCGTATGGCTCAATGGACTTCGAAGAGGCGAAAACCTTCGAACCGACCATCATCTTCCCTGACACCGCAACCAACAAACCTTTCAAGTAAAAACCCTCCTTGAAAAAAAAGATTTTCAAAATCCTGCGTTTCCTGCTCTTCCTTAGCATTGCACTGGTTCTGCTGTACTTTGCATTCAGGGGGGTGGATGCAGGTGAACTCCGTAACAGTTTTGCCAAGGCAAGATACGGCTATGTATTCCTGTATCTGCTTATTGGATTTATTTCCCTTCTAAGCAGAAGCTATCGTTGGGTGATCATGATTGAGCCATTAGGCCATAGAGTTTCATTCTGGAATAGTTTTTATTCCTTAAATACGGGTTACCTGGCAAATTTTGCCTTTCCCCGGCTGGGAGAAATCACCCGTTGCGGTTCCCTGTCAAAAGCTGAAAAGATACCTGTAGATAAGTTATTCGGTACCGTCATTTTAGAAAGGGTTATCGACCTGGTGATACTCATTCTGCTCTTGCTGATATTGATCATAGGACGTTTTGATTATTTCGGGAATTTTATCCAACATAATATCTACACTCCCCTGGTTGAAAGAGTAAATGAATCATTTGGCAGCACCTGGGTACTGTTGCTTATAATCATGAGCATACCTGTGATCATTGTCATAGTATATTTCATGTTTCGGGCAAGGTTATCAGAGATCCTGTTGATTCAGAAGATCAAATCATTCATCAAGGGAATCCTGGATGGCTTAAAAACAATCTACACCCTTAAAAGAAGGTGGAGCTTTATTTTCCATTCCCTACTGATCTGGGCCTGCTACTGGCTGATGACTTATGTGGCTTTATTTGCCTTGCCCGAGACCTCCGAGCTGAAATTGATTGATGCACTTTTCCTGCTGGCAGTTGGAACCCTGGGATGGGTTGTCCCTGTCCAGGGAGGGATAGGCGCCTATCACTATATGGTAACCCTGGGCTTTACCCTCTATAAAATACCCCGGGAAGCAGGCTTAACTTATGCCACCCTCAGCCACGGATCACAGATGATTATGCTTATCGTGCTGGGTACTATTTCCTTCATGATGCTATTTGCAGTTCAACGCAGGAGATCAAAACTTCAGGATAATCCTAAACAGGTGTCGGAGAATGAAATCAATTGATCGGATAATATCCAAAATCGTTTCTAGGGAAGCCCTGGGCAACATCCTTGAAAAGAAAAGGTCAGCGGGACTCAAAGTCATTTTTACCAATGGTTGTTTTGATATCCTGCACAGGGGGCATATTGAATACCTTTCCCAGGCTTCAGATCTGGGAGATTGCTTTGTGATTGGACTTAACAACGATAAATCTGTTCGCGAGCTGAAAGGTGAATCCCGTCCTGCGATTGATGAGGAATCCAGGGCCTTGACAATAGCTTCATTTGAATTTGTCGATTATGTTGTACTCTTCGGTGAAGATACCCCCTCGGACCTCATCAGGGTGATCCGTCCAGATTACTGGGTAAAAGGCGGGGACTATCAACATTATCAAGAACTCCCTGAGTACAGGGCTCTTATGGAAACAGGAGGCAAGGTAAAATTAATTTCCTTTGTGGAAGGATATTCTACAACTGATATTTATAAGAAAATCCAGGGCCAGGCTGATAATTAAAACCCCTTCTGAGATCCCAAAATGGGCAAGCAGAAAACACAATATATATGCCAGCAATGCGGGGCGCAATCTGCCAAATGGATTGGGCGTTGCCCGGCATGTAGTGAATGGAACACCTATACTGAAGAAATCATCCAGGGGACCGGTCCCAGGCAAAAAAGTTCCTTTAAGACTGATTCGAAACTACAGGCCATAACCGAGATCCGCCCGGTCAGCCGGGAACGGATGAAAACGGGACTGCAGGAGTTTGACCGTTTGCTTGGCGGGGGACTTGTACCAGGGTCCATGGTTTTGATCGGGGGTGAACCGGGCATAGGAAAATCCACCCTGGCTTTGCAAATCGCTTTGTTGCTCAACGATAAAAAAGTTCTTTACCTGTCCGGGGAAGAGAGCGCCGAACAGATCAGGGTAAGGGCTGACCGGATTGGCAAAGGGCATGAAAACTGCCTGGTACTGAACGACACCTACCTGGAAAATATCCTCAACCATGCAGCTCATGTTGAGCCTGAGCTGATCATCATAGACTCCATCCAGACCATCTATACCGACCAGGTAGAGTCCTCGCCAGGCACCGTAACCCAGATACGTGAGAGTACTTCGCGTATCCTGCAATACACCAAGGACAAGGGGATCCCGGTTATCCTGATCGGACATATCAACAAAGAAGGCCACCTGGCCGGTCCGAAAGTACTGGAACATATTGTGGATGTTGTCCTGCAATTTGAAGGGGAACAACATTATGCTTACAGGATCCTACGTGCCTCCAAGAACAGGTTTGGGGCTACCTCTGAGCTGGGTATCTTTGAAATGACAGGTGCAGGGTTGAAAGAGATCCTGAATCCTTCCGAAATATTATTGTCCCACAGGGATGAACCGATGAGCGGTGTAGCCATTTCTGCCACCCTGAACGGTAACAGGCCACTTCTCATCGAAGTCCAGGCATTGGTCAGCTCAGCCGTCTACGGGACACCCCAGCGTTCCTGTACCGGTTTTGATACCCGCCGGTTAAACATGTTACTGGCCGTCCTGGAAAAGCGTGCTGGTTTCCGGCTGGGCGTAAAAGATGTATTCCTGAACATTGCCGGAGGTATCAGGGTGGATGATCCGGCCATAGACCTGGGTGTTATCGTCTCTGTCCTTTCTTCAAGCCTGGAAATTCCCCTGGGGAAAGATACCTGCTTTGCAGCGGAAGTGGGACTATCGGGAGAGGTCAGGCCGGTCAGCAGAATAGACCAGAGAATTGCTGAAGCTGAAAAGCTTGGATTTCAGCATATCTTTGTTTCCAAATACAACCGGAAAGGCCTGGATATTTCAAAATACCAGATAGGAATAACATTTGCTGGTAAGGTGGAAGAAGTTTTCAAACAACTATTTAAACAAGGAACCCAATCATGAGCCCGGATCCTTTGTTGAACGGGGACTATAAATTAATCTTTGAACCTTATCCCATAAAAGTTCCGGAGATCCAGAGCGGGGATACGTATTATTTTACAACGAAGAGCGGATTGCAATACCAGGTAAGATTTGGGAAAAAACGCGACAATTTCCTTGGGAACATCATTAATTTCAGTGTGCTGAGTGAAGAATTCGAAGACGAATATTCCGAGACAAACCGAGGAGAGATCTACCGTATTATATCCACCATCATCGAGATCATCCGGATATATCATGAGAACCATGTTCATTCAGACACATATGAATTTACAGGTGAATTCAAGGAAACCCGTGATACCCAGATAGCGTCCATACGTTCCAGGTTGTACTTTCGGTATGCAGAGAGATGCCTGGATGAAAGCTGGGAACCTAAACTAGAAGGAAACAAAGTGATTATCCGGAGGTTGAAGTCATGATCTGTTCGGTAAACAACCTTACCATAAAGCTCCAGGAGGAAAGTAGTTCCCGTATAATCGTTCGTGATATTTCCTTTTCACTTGAGCCTGGTGTATCCATGGGTATAGTCGGTGAATCTGGTTCCGGTAAGACCATCACGGCCCTGTCCATGTTAAAATTACTCCCACCCCGGATGTATATAAGCGATGGACAGATCAGCTGGCAGGGTTCAAATGAGCTGGATGTGGATCTGGCCGTGCTGGATGATAAGGAAATCCAGCAGATACGTGGCAGGCAAATATCCATGATCTTCCAGGAACCCATGACCAGCCTGAATCCTTCCATTCGATGTGGATGGCAGATCAGCGAGGCTGTCAGCCTTCACCAGGGAGAATCTCCTAAAATGGCCAAGAACCGGACCCTGCAATTACTGAAAGAGGTTCAGCTGCCGACCGATAAGGCATTTTACAATAAATATCCTCATCAATTGAGTGGGGGACAAAGACAACGGATCATGATTGCCATGGCCCTGGCTGGAAACCCTTCTTTATTAATCGCAGATGAGCCCACCACTGCGCTGGATGTAACGGTTCAGAAAAAGATCCTCGATCTGCTGGATACAATCCGCAGGAAGCGGGGCATGAGCATGTTGTTTATTTCCCATGACCTGGGAGTAATCCGCCAGATATGTGACAATGCCCTGGTGATGTACCAGGGGGAAGTAGTCGAATCCGGCAGGGTGGATGATCTTTTCGATAATCCTCAGCATCCGTATACTCGGGGACTCATCTCCTGTCGGCCGATGCTGGGATCCAAACCCGGCCGACTCCCTACCCTGGCAGATTTTATTTCCCCCGGCCCTGATGCTAGAGAACCGGATCAGGAAAAGCCTGATCAGGGGTATTCTGCTGATAGACCTGGTACCCGGACAGCCATGCAGCAGGAACTTCAGATGGACGATATCCCCCTTTTAAAGGTCAGTGACCTTCATACCAGTTATATATTGAAAAAGAGCTTTTTTGGCAAAACATTGAGCAGCCTGGAGGCCGTTGACCATGTCAGTTTTCATGTATGCCAGGGGGAAACGCTCGGACTCATTGGAGAATCAGGATGTGGAAAATCCACCCTTGGCCGTACCCTCATTGGGTTGATCGGGTCCAGGAAAGGAGAGATACAATACAGGGGTGAATCTGTCACACAATTGAAAGGAAAGCAACTAAATGAATACCGGCAGAAAGTCCAGTTTATTTTCCAGGATCCTTTTTCCTCCCTCAATCCTACCCTGAAAATTGGTCCCTCAATCATGGAGGTTATGCGGGTCCATGGCATGCATTCCAGCAGAAAGCAAAGACAGAAAGCAGCTTTGGGATTGCTGGATAATGTAGGACTACCAGGTGGTTTTTTCAACCGCTATCCTCATGAGTTCTCAGGTGGACAGCGACAAAGGATCGGTTTGGCAAGAGCCCTTGCTACGGGACCGGAACTGATCATCTGTGATGAATCAGTTTCCTCCCTCGACGTATCTGTACAGGCACAGATACTGAACCTGTTAAACGAATTGAAAGAAGAACTGAAGCTTACCTACTTGTTTATATCTCATGATCTAGCCGTGGTAAAGCATATGGCCGACCGGATTATGGTAATGAAAGACGGAAAGCTGGTGGAGCAGGGCCCTTCCAATGAACTTTTTCAGAACCCCGAGTCCGATTACACCCGGGAATTATTGGATTCTATTCTGGATTGATATAAACCATAACTCAATGCCTTGAAGCGGCTGTCAGGGACGCTGGAAATCCTCCTCCCAGAGCTCGACATCGGATATATTTGCTGCGCCGGCTATATCTTCCGGGCAATCAATCATAAGGTTGAAGTTCGGTGGTTTCTCAAAAACGTCAGTCAGCAGGACACCCCTGGTGCTGTCTGAATATACCTTCTGCATAAATAGGGCGTAAATAGGAAGGGCCATACTGGCTCCCTGACCAAGACTCATGTTGTCAAAATGAATGGACCTGTCATCACCACCTACCCATACACCCCCAACAAGATTAGGGGTCAGGCCCATATACCATCCGTCTGAATGATTCTGGGTGGTACCTGTCTTGCCACCCATTTCCGAGGTCAGCTCGTACACATGTCGTATCCGCCTGGTAGCAGTTCCCCTGTCCACCACGCCCTTCAGCAGGCTCAGCATCAGGTAGGCTGTTTTTTCAGATATGGCCTCACTCTGTTTGGGTTGGAATGTAGACAGCACATTGCCATTCCTGTCCTCTATCCTGGTGACAAAAATGGGCTCAATATAGACCCCTTTATTAGCATAGGTGCTGTAAGCTCCCACCATCTCATACAGCGTAACATCAGAGGTCCCAAATATGATTGAATTCACAGGCATGATAAAACTCTTCACTCCCATTTTTTTGATGACATCGTCCACAATGGTCTGCGGAGGGAATTGTTTCACCAACCAGGCGGAAATATTGTTCACCGAGTTTGCCAATCCCCATTTAAGTGTCACCATCCTTCCTTCATATCTCTTACTACCACTTCTGGGTGTCCAGGTTGAATCCTGGTCCATAAAAGTCTGGGGTACGTTGGGTACCTTGTAACAAGGAGTGTACCCCTCCTGCATGGCCAGGGTGTATAAAAATGGCTTGAAAGTCGAACCTGCCTGCCTGCCACCCATGGAAATATGGTCGTATTTGAAATACTTGAAATTGGGTCCGCCTACATAAGCTCTTACAAACCCGGTTGTAGGATCCATGGCCATCATGGCCGCACGAAGGTAAAATTTATAATGTATGATAGAATCCAAAGGACTTAAGACCGTATCACGTTCCCCATGCCAGGTAAAAACATTCATGTCAATCGCTGTGTTGAAAACCCGTTTGATGGAATCCAATGAAATCCCGGCATTACGCAGGCGGCGATACCTTTCTGAATTCCGCATTGAACGGTTGATCATACTCTGCACCTGCTCAGGTTCAACATCCTTGGAATAGGGAGCTGTTCGAGACCTTTCTTTTTCTTTGAAAAATTCATCCTGCAGGAAGCCTGCCAGGTGCTCCTGGACTGATTCTTCGGCATATTGCTGGTACTTACTGTCTATGGTGGTATAAATCCTTATTCCATCCCTGTATATATTATAGGGAGAACCATCCGGTTTCAGATTTTTACGGGCCCATCCGAAAAGCGGGTTCTCCATCCATTCAACAGAATCTTTCAGATACTGGCTGTAGAGAAAATAGTTTTTGCGCTCCGGATATGATTTTCTCATGATCTTATCCAGGTGCTGGCGCAGGTAGGTTGCTAGTCCCACATTATGATCCTGCACCCGGTATTTGATATCGATCGGCATAGCAAATAAGGAATCAACCTGCTCTTCGGAAATGAAGTCATATTTCAGCATCTGGCCTAATACGATATCCCGGCGAAACTTGGACCGTTCAGGGTTTTTTACCGGGCTATACCTGGTGGGTGCTCTCAGCAGGCCTACCAGGACAGCAGACTGTTCCACCTTTAGTGAATCGGGTGAAGTATCAAAAAAAACCTTGCTGGCTGATTTTATGCCATAAGTATTGTGACCAAAGGATACTGTATTCAGATACATCACAATAATCTCGTTCTTGGTATAGTTCCGTTCCAGCTTGGCCGCAGTGTTCCACTCCTTGAATTTTGACACACCCAGTTTGAGCGTTCTTCTGAGTTTCAGGCGATAGAAGGTAGTATCGCGGGGATAAAGGTTCTTGGCCAGTTGCTGAGTAATGGTGCTTCCACCCCCTGCATCCTGTCCTAATACAATGGACTTGACAAACATTCTTGCCGTGCCCCTGGCATCAACTCCTGAATGCCTGTGAAACCGAATATCCTCTGTGGCTATCAGGGCATTTACCAGGTTGGGGGAAAGTTCATCGAAATTTACATAAGTCCGGTTTTCCAGGTAAAACTTACCCAGCAGTACTCCATCTGCTGAATAAACCTCAGAGGCAAGATTATTTTTCGGGTTTTCCAGGTCCTCAAATGTCGGGACATATCCAAGTTTGCCGCTGGACAGCAGAAAGAAGAGCAGGATCATTACCAGGAATGGGATGGAGAGGAGCGACCAGAAGATAATCAGGTACTTTTTCCATTTCCGCTTATATGTTGACATAGGGGCCAATTTTGCGGCTAAAATAATAATAATTTGAATTAAAATTTTGAAGTATGCTCACGATTTGTTTTTCTTTGTGGTGTTTTTACCAAACGGATGGGCAATTAGATGGAAGAGAATCTGGTTATTGTAGAATCACCTGCCAAGGCAAAAACCATCGGCAATTTCCTGGGAAAAGGTTTCAGGGTACAGTCGAGTTTTGGTCACATCAGGGACCTTTCGAAAGAAAATTATGGTGTTGATATAGAGAATAACTATCTGCCTGAATATATAATTCCTGAGGACAAGAAAAAAATAGTGGCAGATTTAAAGGCATCTGCCAAGAAAGCCTCCATTGTCTGGCTAGCCTCTGATGAAGACCGGGAAGGAGAAGCCATCGCATGGCACCTTTCAGAAGTCCTTAAACTTGAACCTGAGAAAACCAGGCGGATCGTTTTCCACGAGATCACCAAGAACGCCATTAAAGAGGCAATCGAAAACCCGCGGGATATCAATCAAAACCTCGTAAATGCCCAGCAGGCCAGAAGGATCCTGGACCGTTTGGTTGGGTTTGAACTTTCCCCCCTGTTGTGGAAAAAGATAAAACCGTCTCTTTCCGCCGGACGGGTACAATCGGTGGCTGTCCGCCTGATCGTCGAACGGGAAAATGCCATTGATGACTTTCAATCCAGTTCTTTCTTCAGGGTTGTTGCCCAATTTGAATTCAAGGATAGTAATGGTAAAACACATGCAGTCCAGGCAGAGCTTCCTGCAAAGCTTAAAGATCAGGCATCAGCCAGGGAATTCCTTGAAAGTTGCCAGGGTGCCGGTTACCACGTGCTGGATGTGACCAGGAAACCTGCTAAAAAATCACCAGCCCCTCCTTTCACCACTTCTACGCTCCAGCAGGAGGCCAGCAGGAAACTTGGATTTTCGGTTGCCCAGACCATGAGTGTGGCTCAACGACTATACGAAAGCGGGAAGATTACCTATATGAGGACTGACTCTGTGAACCTTTCCAAATCAGCCATTGCCGGGGCACGTGATGTAATTGAAAAGGAATATGGGAAGGAATATTCCCGTACCAGAAATTTCTCCACCAAGAGCAAGGGGGCCCAGGAAGCACATGAAGCTATCCGCCCGACCTATCTCGAACAGAAAAGCATTGAAGGTAAAAGGCAGGAGCAGCGATTGTATGAATTGATCTGGAAAAGGACCATTGCTTCCCAGATGAGTGAGGCAGAACTGGAGAGGACCACTGCCAGGATAGGTATTTCAACACGTCCGGATCACCTGGTGGCAACCGGGGAAGTGCTCCGTTTCGAAGGATTCCTGAAGGTCTATATGGAATCAAGTGATGAAGAAACAGATGAAAAACCGCGTGGTTTGTTGCCTCCAATGAAGGAAAAAGATCCAATGCAGCTTCTGCAGATGGAAGCATCAGAACGTTTTACCCAGTCCCCCGCCCGGTTTACAGAAGCCAGCCTGGTGAAAAAACTGGAAGAACTGGGTATTGGACGTCCCTCAACATATGCACCTACCATTTCCACCATTCTGAACCGTGGCTATGTCGAGAAAGGGGACAGGACAGGGATTGAAAGGAAGTATATGGTATTGACCCTGGCAGGCGATCAGCTCAGGGATGAGCTTAAATCTGAAGTTATCGGTAAAGAGAAAGCCAAGTTATTCCCGACGGATATTGGCGGACTTGTAAACAATTTCCTGGTGGATTATTTCAGCAATATCCTTGATTATAATTTCACTGCCAACATAGAAAAGGAATTCGATAAGATCGCGGATGGTAACATGGAATGGACCCAGATGATCAGCAGGTTTTATCCCGATTTCCATGAACAGGTGGTCCAGACCACACAGAACAGCAAGAAACCAACCGGGGAAAGGATCCTGGGCAAAGACCCGGAATCGGGCAGGCAGGTGAGTGTCAGGGTAGGCAGGTTCGGTCCCATGGTACAGATCGGTGAGGCAAGCGAAGAAGAAAAACCACGTTTTGCAGGCTTGTTGAAGAACCAGAGCATCAAAACCATCAGCCTGGAAGATGCCCTTTCGCTTTTCAAGCTGCCACGTGATATTGGTCAATTCGAAGAGGAAGAGGTAACGATAGGGGTGGGAAAATTTGGACCTTATGCTCGGCATTCAAGTAAGTTTTACTCCCTCGGACAAAGCGATGACCCTTTCAGTATCACACTTGATAGGGCCATTGAGATTATCAACCAGAAGAGAGAACAGGATAAGAACAAGGTCATCCAAAAGTTTGAAGAAAATCCAGGTTTACAGATACTCAATGGAAGGTGGGGACCCTACATCAAACTTGATAAAGAAAACTTCAGGATCCCTAAAAATAAGAAAGCGGAGGAATTAAGCTTTGAAGATTGCCTCCAGATTATTGAAAAATCAAGAGAAGCTAAAAAGAAAAAGACCTAAACCCATTATGGCGAATGAACCTGAATGATTATTTTGATCCTGTCAGCCTTGAAAGCCCTAGCAATGACTATTTGTCTGACAAGGCAATATTCTGTCGCAATATTTATATACATACGCCTGATTCACCTATTGCCCGACTTGAGGAGTTTGGACTGGCATTGATGGGGGTTCCTGAAGACCGTGCCGCCAGTATGTCGGGTTCTGCCCTGGCACCGGATCTGATTCGCCAACAGCTCTACCAGCTATTCAGGGTAAATCCTACCCTGAAGATCATCGACCTGGGAAACCTGAAAACCGGTAACACAAACCAGGATACCTACTTTGCCCTCCGGGATGTTATTCTCGAAATGTCTTCACACAAAATGATCACCATATGTATGGGAGGTAGCCAGGATCTCACATATGGGATCTACCTTGCCCACGAGAAAATGGGGAGGAAATTTTCTTTTGCTACTGTTGACTCCAGGCTGGATATGGGTGTTATTGCAGACGAGATCAAACCTGAATCCTATCTGATACCCATTCTTTCGAGGAAAAAAGAACTTTTATTTTCATATACAAATATCGGACATCAGACCTATTTCGTTGATCATGGTGACCTGGATTTTCTTCGGGATAATTTCCATAATTCAATCCGCCTGGGAGAATTCCGGCAGGATACTGGAAAAGTAGAACCCTATTTGAGGGATGCGGCATTTTTAAGCCTGGATATGAATGCCATCCGTCAGGCAGATTCACCGGGTTGTATCAAACCTTCTCCCAATGGGTTCACAGGTGAGGAAATCTGTCAAATCAGCCGTAATGCTGGATTAAGCAATAGCATGAAGACCTTCGGAGTTTTTAACATCCTTCCCGTGGCTGACCTCGGAGAACAATCCACCCATCTTGCTGCTCAACTCTTATGGTATTTTATGGATGGCGTATCACAGCGTTTTGAAGAGAATCCACATGCTTCCCCCGATTCATTTAAGAAGTTCATAGTTAGCTCGAATGATATGGACCATGACATCATATTTTACAAAAGCCTGGAAACTGACAGATGGTGGTTTGAAGTCCCGGTACTACAGAAGAACAGAAGCAGGCATGCACTGATATCATGTTCACATGATGATTATCAGAAGGCATGTAACCATGAAATTCCAGACCGTTGGCTGAATGCTTTCCAGAAACTGAATTGATGATTCTTACCCCAACTGCTCTATTTTAATCCTTTTCAGACAATATTTTAGCCTGATCACCGTAACCTTATTTAGAAAATGAGGTATAAATGCTTGTCAAACCCCTGTAGTTATTAACAGTTTTTTGTTAATACGGTTTGTTTGAAAGCAATATTTTTACTTACTTTACCTAATTTCAAAGAGCGCAAAAAAACGTTATAACGCTCTGGTTTTCAAACAGATATGAAAAGGAGAATTGGCATATTATTAATGAGTTTGTTGACTATGATTTTATACTCACAACAGGACCCTCAGTTCAGCCAGTACATGTTTAACATGACGGCCTTTAACCCCGGTTATACAGGCAGTCATGATAAGATTTGTATCTCTGGTGTGAACAGGCAGCAATGGGTTGGATTTGATGGTGCTCCATCATATTCCTTCTTCAATGCAAATGCTGCGATTAAACCATTTGGGTTCAGCAGTGGAGTGGGTCTGTCAATACTCAGTGATAACCTCGCATTTAATAAAGACCTTGCCATCTCAGCAGCATATGCAGCTCGTTTCTCCATCGGACCAGGAACACTTGGTGTCGGTGTAAACCTTGGTTTATATAATAAGGCCCTGGAAGCTACCTGGTATATCCCCGATGGCATTGAAGATATGGTAGGACCGGACCAGGATCCATCCATCCCTAATGAGAGTGAGAGCACCATTGCCTTTGATATGGGATTCGGACTGTTTTACAATACTGACAACCTTTACTTTGGCATCTCCACAACACACCTGAATCAGCCCCAGATCAAATACGAGCAGGCAAGCCCATTCCTGGCAAGGCATTATTACGCCGTAGCCGGATACAGGTTCCAGCTTCCCAATCCCCTGATCGAGATAATGCCCTCAGCTATTTTCAAGTCTGATGGTAAATCAAATTCTTTTGATGTAAGTGGACTTGTTAGGTACAATAAAAGGTTTTGGGGAGGCGTTTCTTATAGACCCGGAGATGCCCTTTCAGGGATTATCGGGTTTGAATTGTTCAACGGTCTCAGGGTAGGATATTCATATGATTTTACAACATCATCTATTGGTAAGTACAGTGACGGTTCGCATGAATTTACCTTAGGCTATTGTTTTAGCCTGAGTACGGATAAGACTCCACAAAAATACAGGAGTATCCGGTTTTTATAAAAATTTTAAACTTGATAAATTATTTAAGTACTATAACACCTGAATAGCTATGAAAAAGTTACTTGCGTTTGGCCTATTAGTGGCTATGTTTAGCAGTTGTGGAAAATACTATAGCGGAGAACTCACAGGAGTACCTGGCAGGAAGAAATATTTTGAGCCAGATCCGTTTGGAATGCAATTTGTACCACAGGGAAGCTATAATGTTGGGCCCAGCGATCAGGATGTTCCGTTCGCACAAAACCATTTTACCAAAACGATCACAACTGAACCTTTTTGGATGGATGAGACGGAAATCACCAATAATGAATACAGGCAATTTGTAAAGTGGGTACGGGATTCTCTCAAGAGGGAACTTCTCGGTGAAGTAATGGAGGAGGAATTTAGGATCTCTGTGGATGGATATGGCAATGACATGGAAGAGGACATTTTTGGTCGTGCCTACAGGTTGAACTGGGACAGTAAGCTTGAGATGAAAAGGCTCAATGACAATGAAGATGCCATAATGGCTCTGGACATGCTCTATTACAGTGTGGAGGACCGGTTCTTTGGCCGCAAAGAAATCAATGTTCATAAACTGAATTACAGGTATTTCTGGATTGATCTTCAGCAGGCTGCCAAGCATAGAAATAAATATGAGAATGCATACCTGGAGGATATCGGTGATCTCGACCAGGAGCCAGGTCAGTACACTGGCAGCATCATAGATCCTGAAGGGAATGAGCAATCTATTGATAACCGAGGTGCATTCATCCTCAGGGACGTGGTCAATGTTTATCCAGACACCCTCTGTTGGATCAGGGATTTTACCTATTCCTATAATGAACCTATGGCAAATATGTATTTCTGGCATCCTTCTTTTGACAATTACCCTGTAGTAGGGGTAACCTGGAAACAGGCTTCCGCATTTTGTGTCTGGAGGACCCAGTTACTGAACAACGCCTTGAGCCGGGATGGTGATGCTTATGTTCAGGATTACCGACTACCCCTTGAGTCTGAATGGGAATATGCCGCTCGTGGTGGACTGGATAATTCCATGTACCCCTGGGGTGGACTTTACACAAGAAATCGTGAAGGATGCTACCTCGCAAACTTCAAGCCCCTGAGGGGAAACTATGCTGTTGACGGCGGGGTTACAACAACTTCTGTTGGTTCATATGAACCCAATGAATACGGTCTTTATGATATGGCCGGTAATGTGGGGGAGTGGTGTGCCAATGCCTATGATGAATCTGCCTATTTCTTCCAGCATGACTTGAACCCTGATTACAAATATAATGCAACAGAGAAGGATAGTCATGTAATGAAAAGAAAGGTAATTCGCGGAGGTTCCTGGAAAGATATCGCTTATTATCTGCAGGTGAGTACCAGGTCTTATGAATACCAGGATAGTTCAACATCCTATGTCGGATTCAGATGTATCCG
>CAZXOJ010000063.1:0-17645 GCA_964642325.1 uncultured Bacteroides sp.
ATCATCAATATCAGCTCTATGGGTGGAAAGATCTATACCCCGCTCGGAGCCTGGTATCATGCAACAAAACATGCACTTGAAGGCTGGAGCGATGCCTTACGGCTAGAGGTAAAACAATTCAATATTGATGTAGTAATCGTCGAACCGGGAGCCATTGCTACAGAATTTGGCGATGTAATGCTTGAACCAATGCTATCCAGGTCGGGAGAGGGGCCCTATAGCCACATCGCTCAATCCATGGCAAATGCTACAAGATCATCCTATGAGAAAAAAGGAGCTTCATCTCCTCCCTCGGTCATTGCCAATGTGATTTCCAAAGCGATAAACGCAAAGAAACCTAAAACAAGATATGTTGCAGGAAAGATGGCCAAACCTTTAATGTTTATGCGTAAACGATTAAGTGACAGGATGTTTGACAGGATAATGATGAGTCAGGTAAAATAATTGGACATATCATGAAAAAAGAGAAATGGAATTGGGATCATATACCTGATCTAACAGGTAAAATCATAATAGTAACCGGCGGAAACAGCGGTTTGGGTTATGAATCGGTCAAAGCCCTTGCAGAAAAGGGAGCAAAAGTGATTTTAGCCAGTCGTTCAATGGAGAAGGGAGAGGCTGCAAAATCTGAAATAATGCAGCATAAACCAATTGGAAAAGTGCTTGTTATGAAGCTGGATCTGATGGATCTGTCTTCCATCACAAAATTTGCCTCTGACTTTAAAGCAAAATATGACCGGCTTGATGTGCTGATGAATAATGCCGGGATCATGACTACCCCCTACTTCTTAACCAAAGATGGTTTTGAGGGTCAAATGGGAACCAATCATCTCGGACACTTTGCATTGACTGGCCAGTTATTCGAACTGATTGTCAGTACGCCGGGATCCAGGGTGGTAAATGTCAGCAGCAGTGGTCATAAATTTGGTAAAATGGATTTCGATAATTTGCTATTCGAGAATGGAAAGGATTACTCTCCGATCAAAGGATATGGCAGATCAAAGTTGGCGAATTTGTTATTTACCTACGAGCTTCAAAGATTGTTTGAGCAAAATGGCAAGGAAAGTATTGCGGTCGCCTCTCATCCTGGGAGCTCAAAGACAAACCTTGGCAGGTATTTGGAGAAGAAACCTTGGTTCCGTTTGCTTGGACCGATAATGTATTCTTTCAGCCAGAGCTCTGCCATGGGAGCACTAACCCAGATTCGTGCAGCGGTAGATCCGGATGTCAGGGGGAAGGATTATTACGGTCCCTATAACGGAATCAATGAAATGACCGGCTATCCGGTTCGCGTAGCGTCAAACAAAGCATCTCATAATATGGAACATGCTACAAAGCTCTGGGAAGTCTCTGAAAATCTTACTGGTGTATCCTTTAAAATTCGATAAACTAAATTCCAGGAACATAGATCTGATTCAATTCCCTGACAAACTCAATGATCTCATCCTCGCCAAATCCTTTCTCCCGGGCGGCTTCTTCGAGGGTACCCCAGATGGGTTCTCCGCAGGCGATGCATTTGATGCCTTTTTTTGAGAGGTAGGTGACTGAAGCTGGCAGAATTTCCACAAGCTCTTCTATCGAAATCTTTTCATCAATCATTTTCAGCATCGGTTATTTTTCAATATTTTGGTACAAAAATAATAAAACGATGATAACACGTGATGAAGGTCTGGATCTGCTTCAGCAATACATAAAAAATGAGAAGATGATCTATCATTGCCTCTCCTCAGAAGCGGTATTAAGAGCACTGGCGAAAAAACTTGGCAGGGATGAGGAAAAATGGGCCATGGCGGGATTGCTTCATGATATTGATGTAGAAGTAACCAATGCAGATCCTCAAACGCATTCCCTGAAGGCCAGGGAGCTTTTGGCAGATTGTGACCTGGAGGAAGATATGCTAGATGCCATCAGCATGCATAATGAGATGGCTACCGGCAAGGCCAGGGAAACAGAATTCCAGCATGCCCTGGCCGCTGGCGAGACTATCACGGGACTCATCTACGCTACTGCACTTGTATATCCTGACCGGAAGATCGCATCGGTAAAGCCGAAATCCATTGTGAAGAGAATGAAGCAAAAAGCATTCGCTGCTTCTGTGAACAGGGACATCATCATGGAATGTGAAAAGATCGGGATCCCACTTCCTGAATTTGCGGAGATCAGCCTGGATGCCATGAAAAAGATAGGGGAGGAGATCGGCCTGTAAATTAAAAGTTTTTCCTGATAGAGTTCAGGATCTGGTAACCGATCAGCCTGTGGTAACGGGAGGTATTGGTAGTCAGGTAAACATAGACCACATAGTCATTTTCGGTCTCATAAGAACTGCCTTCAATATAGGTGGCATCAGGGAATCTTGATCCATCCTTGATAAAAACATATTCATAATTGTACAATCCCTGCTTCAAAAGCATCTCAAGCCTGTATGATTTGGTTTCAAAATCATAAGTCAATTCGTTGGTCTCGTTGCACTGCCAGTTTGAAAGGGCACCGCATATATAGAGTTTCCCGTCGATGACGGGGACATCCATGGATAGGGTAAAGTGGACATAGACATAATCTGACTCTGTATGTCTTTTGACACCTTCCTGGACTTCAACATAATAGCGACCGTTCAGGTCTTGTCTGTAAAAATAATTACCCTTGTACCTGGGCTGGTCAGGAAAAAGGTAAACATGGTAGTAGGGTGGCTCGTATTTGATGTCCCTTACCATTTCGGCCTGGTATCGCATGCTTTTGATATCGAAATAGCGGAATTCATTACCACCTTTGAAAATATTGCCCGATTGATGGTCATAGTCCAGCATGCCATCCCTGATAAAAAGTGGTTTCAGGGTCCTGATAGACATGTTCCAGCGATTGTTCTGTTGAATGGCCACCTTGATTTCGGAGTAGGGATCATTGATGCTGACAGATCCCAGAAATACCTTGAAACTTATCTGGTGGCCGTCATCATGATAGGGATCTGCCACCGGCCTTATGGCATCTCCCTGGATATTTGTCAATGCTTCTGATACTGAAAAACGATGGGTCAGTACCAGGTTAGTTTCCTCAAAATCTTCGAAGATCTTAAGGACATAATTGCCGGATAACTTGATCCCCATATCTTGGTTTGGTAATACCACACTATAATTGACATAGTTCATATGGGTATTGAAGGAAAGGGAATAGTCCTGGACAGGTTGATGATTGAATCCATCAATATATTCGTCCACGGCAAGATTGGAGGGCATCCAATCCGCATCACAGTGTTCTATTGTATATGAATAGTTTTTTACCTCATCGCTGAGATCATCAAAACGGAGTTCCAGTTGATCTGCACTGTTCAGTTCAATGATTGGGTAGGTCATATCCCAACCTGCCCTGTGGAGCTGAACGGATTTGATGCTGGGACGGAAGGTACAGTCAGTATAAAATACTTCCTGGCCCACAAGCTCTAAAACTCCTGTAAAAACCAGCAAAATAATAGCTATTAATAAGCCTTTGAGACGGTATATGGAATGTACTATTGACATATATCTATTAAAAACATGACATATGAAGTTTTATTGTTTGAATGTCAGCTAATCCATCTTGTATGAAAACTAAAAATACCTATTTTTGTCAAATGCCTTTTACAAACCAAAAAATATTCCATGTCCAAGGTAATTAAGATCAAGAAAGGTCTTGATATAAAGTTAAAAGGAGCCGCCGAAAAAATTATTTCCAACGTCCAACCTTCCTCGACCTTTGCTGTCAAACCAATCGATTTTCCCGGAGTTGTACCAAAACTGGTTGCAAGGCCCGGAGATAAGGTTAAAGCAGGGTCCATCCTGTTCTTTGATAAAGTCCATCCCGAGGTAAAATTTGCCTCACCGGTGAGCGGAGAGGTCAAAGCAGTCAACCGCGGAGAAAGAAGAAGAATACTGGAAGTTGTTGTAGAAGCTGATGGGAAGAATGAATCTGAGGATTTCGGGGCCGCCGATCCTGGCAAACTTGACCAGGAACTGATTATCAAGAAAATTCAGGATGCCGGATTGTGGCCTTCCATCCAGCAGCGGCCCTATGCGGTTATTGCTCGTTCACAAACAGAGCCAAAGGCGATATTTATTTCAGGTTTCGACACCGCTCCGCTTTCACCAGATATGGATTTTATGGTGAAGGGGAACAACAGCGCTTTTCAAACCGGGATAAATGTCCTGAATAAGCTCACAAAGGGGGAAGTTCATCTTTCACTGAACGGCAGCTATCCTGCTGCCGATGTATTTACACAGGCAAATGGTGTAAGCTTGCATTATTTTAAGGGACCGCACCCGGCCGGGAATCCTGGTGTGCAGATCCACCATATCGATCCGGTCAACAAGGATGAAGTCGTATGGTATTTACATCCCCAGGAGGTGATCATGATTGGCCGCCTGTTTGAACAGGGGATCTATGATGCCACCAGGGTAATCGCCATAACCGGTTCTGAAGTGAAGAAACCAAGGTATTTCAAGGTTTTGAGCGGGACAAGTATTGAGCCTTATGTGATGGATAACGTTAACTCCGGAGAATTAAGGTACATAAGCGGAAATGCGCTAACCGGTAGTAAAATAAACAAGATTGGATACCTGGGTTATTATGACAACCAGGTAACTGTCCTGCCCGAAGGGAATTATTTCGAGATGTTTGGTTGGATATTACCCGGGTTCAATAAGTTGAGTGTTTCCCGGAGTTTTCCCTCCTGGATGACGCCTGGCAGGGAATTTAAGGTGGATACTAATCTGAAAGGCGGGGAACGGCCCTTTGTGGTAACCGGCGAATATGAAAAGGTCCTGCCAATGGATATATACCCGATGCATTTGTTGAAGGCCATCCTTGTGGATGATATTGAGAAAATGGAACAGCTTGGTATCTTCGAGGTCGCAGAAGAGGATTTTGCCCTATGCGAATTCGTATGTCCCTCGAAAACCGAGATCCAGTCCATCATCCGGCAGGGAATTGACCTGATGATCAAAGAATTAGAGTAAATCCACAACATAAAATTCATCCCATACGCATATGAGTTCATTGAGAAGGTTTGTAGATAAGATCAAGCCGAATTTTGAAAAGGGTGGGAAGTTTGCCGCCTTGCAGTCCACCTTCGAGGCCTTCGAAACATTCCTCTTTGTACCCAACCATGTTACCCAGAAGGGTTCGCATATCCGTGATGCCATGGATATGAAACGGACCATGATAGTGGTGGTGCTGGCCCTGGTGCCTGCCATCCTCCTGGGAATGTGGAATACTGGATATCAGAATGCCCTGGCCACTGGCATGGAACGGGCTGTCCTTGAGAATTTCTGGTTCGGGTTCCTGAAGGTATTTCCCATCATCGTTGTCTCCTACGTAGTCGGGCTTGGTGTAGAATTTTTATTCGCGCAGATCCGGCATCATGAAGTAAGTGAAGGCTACCTGGTTTCCGGCATATTGGTTCCCCTGGTAGTCCCGGTCGACACCCCCCTGTGGATGGTTGCCGTGGCAACAGTTTTTGCTGTGATCATCGGCAAGGAGGTCTTTGGGGGGGTAGGTATGAACATCCTTAACCCGGCGCTTACAGCCAGGGCCTTTCTGTTTTTTGCCTATCCGACTTTTATGTCGGGGGACAAAGTATGGATAAATGGACTGATTAAGGGGGAAGGGATCGTAGATGGATTCAGCGGGGCCACTGCACTCGGACAGGCTGCCGTTAATGATCCGCAGATACTTAACACCACAGGTGATCCCATGACAGGAATGGATATGTTCCTTGGACTTATTCCTGGTTCCATTGGTGAAACTTCCACGCTTGCCATACTGATCGGGGCCGCTTTCCTCATTTTTACAGGAGTGGGCAGCTGGAAAATCATCTTTTCTGTATTTGCAGGTGGTACGGTAATGGGGCTGATCCTGAATGCCTTTGGAGGAAATGCGCTGATGGAGATCCCCTTCTGGCAACATTTGATGCTGGGCGGATTTGCATTCGGAGCCGTATTCATGGCCACTGACCCGGTTAGCGCTGCCCAAACAGAAAGGGGCAAGTGGATATATGGTTTCCTCATTGGAATCCTTGCCATTATCATCCGGGTACTGAACCCGGCCTTCCCTGAAGGGGTTATGTTGGCCATCCTGCTGATGAATGTTTTTGCACCCCTTATCGATCATTACATAATAGAATCCCACATCAAGAAGAGGCTCAAAAGAGCGAAAATAAGTATCAACACATAAGAGACCAATCCTATGAAAAGTTTTAGCAATACATATATTTTCGTGTTCTCTGCGGTGATGGTGATGTTTGTTGCCACACTTCTGTCATTTGTAGCAGAGCAACTCAAGCCATTCCAGGAAAAAAATGTTGAGATCGAGAAGAAACTGGATATCCTGCGTTCTGTCGGTATCGCTCGTGACATGGATGATGTTGAGGATAAAGATGCATTCGTGGAAGAGGCCTATGGGAAGAACATTACCAAAAGCTTCACCATCGATCCAGCAGGAGAATTGAAGACGGAAGTGGAAGCATTTAAAGTAAACCTGAAGGCAGAGCTGGCAAAATCTCAGGAGGAACGGAACCTGCCGGTATTCGTTTATGTCGATGAAGATGGCAAAGAAATATATATTCTGCCACTGCAGGGGAAGGGACTATGGGGACCCATATGGGGTTATATTTCCCTGGAGGAAGATATGGCGACGATTTACGGGGCCATCTTTGCCCATGCCAAGGAGACACCCGGACTGGGTGCAGAGATCAATACGGATTGGTACCAGGCTCAATACCTGGGTAAGAAAATATTTGATGATGCCGGGAAATTTACATCGGTCAGGGTCGTTAAAGGCGGCGCAGACCCGGCTGATCCGCATGCCGTGGATGCCATTTCAGGAGGGACCATTACCAGTGTGGCACTCCAGGAGATGATGGAAGAATGCCTCGGCAATTATGAAACCTTTTTTAAGACTAAAAGCAACTGATCATGAAAGAGAGAGAACCGCTGTTTTCAACGAAGAACCTGAATTTACTCAGGGATCCTCTGAATGACAGCAATCCTATTACGGTACAGGTCCTGGGGATCTGTTCAGCCCTTGCCGTTACGGTTAAACTGAAACCTTCAGTTGTACTGGCAATATCAGTGGTAGCTGTCATGGCTGTCTCCAACGTGGTGATTTCCCTGCTCAGGAAATCCATTCCGCCCAGGATCCGCATCATTGTGCAGCTCACGGTCATTGCCACCATGGTTATCCTGGTGGATGAGATCCTGCAGGCATTTGCCTATGATGTGAGCAAACAACTCTCGGTTTTTGTGGGATTGATCATCACGAACTGTATCATTATGGGGAGGCTGGAGGCTTTTGCCATGGCCAACAAACCCTGGCCGGCTTTCCTGGATGGCATAGGGAATGCTACAGGATATGGAGTCATCCTGATCATTGTTGCCTTTTTCAGGGAGTTGCTTGGCTCGGGAACAATTTGGGACTATCCCCTGTTTGAGAAACTGGGCATTTTTAATACCGGATATGTGAATAACGGATTGATGATCCTGCCACCAATGGCACTGATCACCGTAGGCATCATTATCTGGGTTCAGCGTTCAAAGAACAAGAAATTATTTGAAGAGAATTAGAAAATTTGTAGCATATGGAAAATCTTGTAAATATATTCGTCAAGTCCATTTTTATTGACAATATGATCTTCGCATATTTCCTGGGTATGTGCTCATACCTGGCGGTATCGAAGACAGTAAAGACCTCGACCGGACTGGGACTTGCAGTGATCTTTGTCCTGGGTTTTACGGTGCCTGTCGATTACCTGATCGAAAATTACATACTTAAGGCAGGCGCCCTGACCTGGCTCAGTCCCACATTAGCCGACGTGGACCTGAGTTTCCTGAGCTTCATCATGTTCATTGCTGTGATCGCATCAATGGTGCAGCTGGTGGAGATGATCGTGGAGAAATTTGCCCCTTCACTCTACGCTTCACTTGGGATCTTTCTTCCCCTGATAGCCGTGAACTGTGCTATCCTGGGAGGTTCGCTATTTATGCAGGAACGGGAATACACATCCATTGCTGAGGCCACTTCATTCGGACTCGGTTCCGGGGTGGGCTGGTTCCTGGCCATTGTAGGCATTGCCGCCATCCGTGAGAAGATCCGGTATTCTAATGTTCCTGCTCCTTTGCGTGGACTCGGGATCACCTTCATCATCACCGGGTTGATGGGCATTGCATTCATGAGTTTTATGGGTATCAAACTTTAAATACTGACGTCTGATATGGTGCTACTAACATCCTCCCTCGGAGTAATCCTGATAAGTATAGCAGTTTTCCTGATTGTGATCATCCTGCTGGTATTTATGTTGCTCTACGCCAGGGCAAAACTGACACCTCAGGGTGAAGTCAATCTGCAGATCAATGATAAGGAATTGATCGTTTCCCCCGGAAATACATTGTTGAATACGATGTCTGAATCAGGCATCTTCCTGCCTTCAGCCTGTGGGGGTGGTGGAACCTGCGGTATGTGCAAAGCACAGGTCTATGATGGGGGTGGAAGTATCCTTCCCACAGAAACAGGATTCTTTACACGTAAGGAGCAGCAGACTGACTGGCGCCTGGGTTGCCAGGTAAAGATCCGCAGTGACATGAAGATCCGGGTCCCGGAATCAGTTCTGGGGATCAAAAAATGGGAATGCGAGGTTATTTCCAACCGCAATGTAGCAACCTTTATCAAAGAGTTCGTTGTGAAACTGCCTGAGGGGGAAACCCTTGATTTTGATTCAGGAGGTTATGCCCAGATCGATGTACCCAAGGTTGAAGTTAACTTCAAGGATTTCGATATCGAAGAAGAATTCAGGGATGAGTGGGATAAGTTCAATATGTGGGACCTGAAAATGAAAAATTCGGAGGAAACCTACAGAGCCTATTCCATGGCGAACCATCCGGCAGAAGGCAATATTGTGATGCTGAATATCCGGATTGCCACTCCCCCATGGGACAGGTCCAGGGGCGGCTTTATGAAAGTACCCCCCGGTGTTTGTTCATCCTATATATTTTCACGTAAGCCCGGTGATAAAGTAATGGTTTCAGGGCCTTATGGTGAATTCCATATCAAGGATTCCGACAAGGAAATGGTATATATCGGTGGAGGAGCCGGAATGGCACCCCTCAGATCACATATATTCCATTTATTCCATACCCTTAAAACCGGTCGCAAGGTATCTTACTGGTATGGAGCCCGGTCCATGCGTGAGATATTCTATGAAGATGAGTTCAGGGCCATAGAAAAGAAGTTTCCGAACTTTAAGTTTCATATTGCCCTTTCAGAGCCATTGGAAGAAGATAAGTGGAACGGAATGACAGGATTCATACACCAGGTATTATATGATGAATACCTTGGCAAAGTTGAGGAACCCGAAGAGATTGAATATTATCTCTGCGGACCACCCATGATGAATGATGCCGTACAGGATATGCTGTATAACCTGGGCATTCCTGATGAGATGGTTGATTTTGATGATTTCGGGGGCTAGCCAATGTTTAAAATGACTTTATGGGCCGGGGGCCTGGTCCTGGCCCTTCTATTGAACGGATGCGCTGCTGGCAACCGGGGTGCCTGGCTGAAGATCAGCGGATATACGCAGGGTACCACCTATAATATTACCTACCAGGACCCGGACAGTACCGATTACCAGGAACAGTTGGAGAAACTGTTGGGAGAATTTGACCAGTCCCTTTCCACCTATCTACCCTCTTCCATTGTCTCCCGCATGAACCAGGGGATATCCGATGTTGATGCCGATGACTATTTCAGGCATTGCTTCCAGGCGGCAGCCGAAGTATATACTGCAACAGGGGGGGCATTTGACATTACTGTTGCACCCGTGGTAAATGCCTGGGGATTTGGTTTTACTGAAAGGTCCAGGGTAGACAGCGCCTTGATTGACAGCCTTCTGCAGTTTGTGGGGATGAATATGGTTTCCCTCCAGGATAACAGGCTGGTCAGGGATAGGGAAGGGATTATGCTGGATATGAATGCCATCGCCCAGGGCTATGCAGTGGATGTCCTGGCCGGATTTTTTGATGCAGAGAACATAAAGAATTACCTTGTGGAGATCGGAGGCGAGGTAAGGTGCAATGGAAAAAACCGCTTCGGCCTGGATTGGCGGATCGGTATTGATAAGCCTATCGACGGACTCCAACTGCCGGGGGTGCAGTTGCAGGCGATCGTGCAGATATCCGGAAGGTCACTGGCCACCTCCGGTAATTATCGGAGGTTTTATGAAGAAGATGGCATTAAGTACTCACATACCATAGATCCTTTCACAGGATATCCTGTACAGCATGGTTTATTGAGTGCCACTGTGGTCGCCAGCGATTGCATGCGGGCAGATGCCTATGCTACTGCTTTTATGGTAATGGGGTATGAAAAAGCCCGCCGTTTCCTTGAAGAACATACATACCTGGATGCCTACCTGATCTTTAATGATGAGATGGGGGAATACAGGGTATGGTATACCGCAGGGATGGAAAAAACGCTGTCAGAGGAGTTATAAAGCAATCAGGAACAGCCACAACCGCCGCCGCCGCCACCATTCTTATGGCAGTTCAGCTCATCGTGTTTCACGCAGGTTATGCCCAGTTCCCGCATCTGTTTGTTCTTACCGATGGATGTTTGTGGAAACCTTCCCCCGCTGACAAACAGTGCCCGGAAGGCAAGTCCGAGGAAAGCTATTCCCAGCAGGATAAACGAAATGATAATAACTTTCAGCATGATGTCTGCAAAGTTAGCATTTTAAAAAGAAACAATTTAAATGGCTGAATTGTTTTGTATTTTTGTCCGGATACCAATTTAAATTCAGCCTATGAAGGAGGAGGAAATACAAAAGATCTCCTTTGATAATTTCCGGGAAGAAGTGCTTGAAGATTACCGCCTTGCCCGTATAAGCAGGCAATGCAGTGTAGTTGCCAGGAAAGAGGTATTGACAGGCAAGGCCAAATTTGGCATTTTCGGGGATGGTAAAGAAGTCGCGCAGATAGCCATGGCCAAGAACTTCAGGAAAGGGGACTGGCGATCGGGGTATTACCGTGACCAGACCTTCATGATGGCTGCCGGGATTGTTACACCGGAAAGTTTCTTCTCACAGGTCTACGGAAGCACAGATCCGGAAATGAACCCCGGCAATGCCGGGAGGAATTTTAACAACCATTTCGCCACTGCCAATGTAAATCCTGACGGTACATGGAGGAACCTGATGGAACAGAAGAACGCTGCTGCGGACCTGTCTCCTACTGCAGCCCAGATGCCGCGGCTTGTGGGACTAGCCTATGCCTCGAAGCTGTTCAGGCATAGCCCTGGACTGAATGGGACAGAATCACTGACCGAAAATGGGAATGAAGTCGCTTTTGGAATGATTGGGGATGCGAGCACATCAGAAGGACATTTCTTTGAGACCATGAATGCTGCAGCCGTCATGCAGATCCCTATGGCTGTGGCGGTATGGGACGATGGTTATGGTATTTCAGTAACAAAGGAATACCAGACGGTTAAGGAGAGTATCTCGGCTGCACTTAAGGGATTCGAAGCAAATGATAAGGAGAAGGGTATCCTGATTTACCATGCCAGGGGCTGGGATTATCCTGAATTATGCAGGGTTTTTGAGGAAGGTATTCAGCGTTGCAGGGATGAACATATACCGGTCCTTTTCCATATAGATGAAATGAACCAACCGCTCGGGCATTCCACCTCAGGTTCTCATGAACGTTATAAAACGAAGGAAAGACTGGATTGGGAAAAAGCATTTGACCCCCTTAAAAAGATGAGGGAATGGGTACTTGAAAACAACCTTGCAAGCTCGGAAGAGCTGGATCTTATTGAAGAGGAAGCAGTTGTGCGGGTTAAACAGGCAAGGGAGATAGCCTGGACAAATTACACTGGAGCCATTAACAAGGAGAGGGAGGAACTAGTTGATATCCTGGTACATAAAAAGTGCAAATGCCTCTCAGAAGAGATAGACAAGATCAGGATATTGCGGAAAAACCTACAAAGAGTCAGGAATCCGATACGTAAGGATAATTTCTCGACAGCCAAAAAGGTGCTTCGCCATATCTGCATGGATTGCCCCGTAAGGCTGGATTTGCAGAAAGAAATAAATAACTGGCTTAACAGGCGGTATGATGAGGCCTGGGATCAGTACAGCGCTTTTCTCTACAATGAAAGTGAGAGGTCCGTATTGAATGTCCGGCCGGTTATGCCAGCCTATCCAGAACAGGAGGTGGAGGAGGCAACCGGGAGAGAGATATTAAGGGAAAATTTTGACCGGTTGTTTGCCAAATATCCAATGCTGGTTACTTTCGGAGAGGATACCGGTAAAATAGGGGGGGTAAACCAGAGTCTTGAAGGCTTACAGGAAAAATATGGTGAATGGCGGATCACAGATACAGGGATCCGGGAAACCTCTATTATCGGGCAGGGGATTGGTCTGGCGATGAGGGGATTCAGGCCCATTGCAGAGATCCAGTATTTTGATTATTTATTGTATGGACTCCAGACAGTAAGTGATGACCTGGCAACTATGCATTACCGGACCAAAGGGGCACAGTCGGCGCCGGTCATTATCCGGACAAGGGGACACCGGCTGGAGGGTATATGGCATTCGGGTTCCCCCCTCAGCATGGTGATCAATTCCATTCGCGGGGTATATGTATGTGTGCCACGAGATATGACACGCGCTGCCGGCTTATATAATACCCTGCTTGAAGGGGATGATCCTGCGCTGGTCATTGAACCCCTGAATGGCTACCGCCTGAAGGAACCTATACCAACAAATATGGGTGAGTTCAGGGTACCTCTGGGGATCCCGGAGCTTATCCGGACCGGAAAAGATATCACCTTGGTAACCTATGGTTCCTGCGTAAGGATTGCTGAAGAGGCGGCGGCACAGCTGGTGGAATTCAATATTGATACAGAGGTGATCGATGTTCAGACACTGATTCCTTTTGATCTTCCACATAGCATCCTTGAATCGGTCAGGAAGACGGGGAAGGTCGTTTTTTTCGATGAGGATGTCCCGGGTGGTGCCACGGCATACATGATGCAGAAAGTACTCGAGGAACAGGGTGCTTTTGAGTACCTGGACCAGCAACCCAGGACTATTTCACAACGGGATCACAGGCCTGCTTATGGTACCGACGGTGATTATTTTTCCAATCCCAGTGCCGAAGATGTTTTCGAGACCATTTATGGGATGATGCATGAATATAATCCGGATACTTATCCTGGTATTTTTTGATCCGGATCTTCCTCCTTGTCTATACGCCTGATCTTGTAATTGATGGAGGCAATGAATATTGTCATAAAAGGACTGATAATATTGAAGAAACAATAGGGGAGGTAGGTAAATGTGGATACTCCAAGGACGCGGGACTGGGTGGCGCCACAAGTATTCCATGGGATCAGGACTGATGTGACGGTTCCACCGTCTTCCAGTGTCCGGCTCAGCAGTTCCGGTTTATACCCCCGTTCCCTGTAAGTTTTGGCATACATCCTTCCGGGCACTACAATGGCTATATACTGGTCAGATGCGGTGATATTAAAGAAAATACTGGTTAGCACTGTGGATGCAACCAGTGACCCCGTGGAATTGGCCCACCTGATGATGGCTTCGGATATCCTCATAAGCAGACCGGCTGATTCCATAACACCTCCAAACACCATGGCCGCCAGGATCAACCATATGGTGTCCAGCATGCCTGCCATGCCCGAGGTAGTCAAAAGTTCATTAACGATATCATTTTCTGTCAGGATGCTGATTTCCCCAAACATGGACTGCATGACTCCAACATATGAACCCATGAGAAAACCATAGGAATCACCGGCAATATTCCGGATGATCCCGGGCTGGAATAAAACGGCAAACAAGCCACCAACGAGTACACCAAACAAGATGGCAGGCAGTGGAGGCATTTTTTTTATAATGACCAGGATGAGCAGTACCGGTACGATCAGTAGCACCGGGGAGATATAAAAGTTAAGCTGGATCTGTTCAAGAACGGCCTGTACACTGGCCCCGTCATTTTCAAAATTGGACACAAAACCTATTACCAGGAATATGATCAGCGTGAGGATCATAGTAGGAACCGTTGTGATCATCATATACCTGATATGTGTGAAAAGATCCGTGCCTGCCATGGCAGGAGCCAGGTTGGTTGTATCCGAGAGCGGGGACATCTTATCACCAAAATAAGCACCTGAAATAATAGCCCCTGCAACGAGTCCTACAGGTAAACCCAGGGCCTGTCCTATGCCAAGTAATGCAATACCCACTGTTGCAATGGTGGACCAGGCACTTCCGGTGGCCAGTGAGACAATACTGCAGGTGACTACTGCAGCAAAAAGGAAGATACTGGGGTGAATGATTTTCAGGCCATAGTAGATCATAGCGGGGACAACACCGCTGATCATCCAGGTCCCGGCCAATGACCCGATAAGCAACAGGATGAGTATGGATGGCATAGCTGAGCCTATGCTTGTGACGATCTGGGATAAGATAGCCGGCCATGTCAGTTTCAGGCGAATGGCAATGATCCCGGCAATGGCCGCAGAAAGGAGGAGAGCAATCTGGTTGGCACCCGACAAAGTATCTTCACCATATATGAATACGTTAAGTGATAGCAGGAAAATCAGGCAGACTATGGGGATCAATGCCTGGAGCAGGGTGGGTCTTTTCTTTACTTCATCCATCAATGGCTGTGAAAAACAGAATGGAAAGATAGTAAAAGATTTTAATGGAATGGAAGCGAACGTTCACTATAAAATTCCGTAGAATAATAAAAAACATTTGCCCTGTGTATTATATTTGTAAAATATTTGGATATATTGCAGGTCAAATATTCAGCAGGATATGGAACTGGATATTGATTTTTTTAACATAGAAAACAACAAGGTTGCGAAACAGGGCAGGGTCCTGATTTCCGAACCATTCCTGAATGATACCTATTTCAGGCGCTCTGTTGTGCTCCTTACCGAACATACTCCGGAAGGCTCTGTAGGCTTTGTATTAAATAAACCCGTAGATCTGTCTGTCAATGATGTATTGTCAGACTTCCCCGAAATCGAAGCCGAGATATCAATTGGTGGCCCGGTGAATACCAATACTGTCCATTACGTACACACCTTGGGAATGGCCATCCCCAATTCGGTCCAGGTACTGGATAATCTTTACTGGGGTGGGGATTTTGAAGCTGTTAAGGAGATGATCACATCTGGCAGGATAAAGGGTCACGAGATCAGATTCTTCCTCGGTTATGCGGGCTGGTCCCCTAACCAGCTCGACAATGAGTTATCTGAAAATGCCTGGTTGGTATCCGAGATGAATGCCGAACAGATCCTGAAGGGGCCTGACAATAACCTGTGGAAGGATATCCTGAAAAAATCCGGTGATAAATACAAAACCTGGGTTAATTTCCCTGAAAATCCAGGCCTTAATTAATCACTCCCTAAAGCTTTTTCATTTAGCCAGTTGATCAACTTCACCCCGGTGTGGTTAAAATACCTGAACCTGTCCACAGCCACCACCCAGGTGATCCCGTCCAAAGTATTAGCCAGGAAGATCTCATCAGCTTTTTCAATATCCATGGCCCGGAGGGATGTTTTCTCATCTACCGGGTCCCCGGCAGCTGTCAGCAACCTGATCACCTTGTCGCGCATAACAGAGGATGGAGATCCGTCCCTTACAGGAGGTGTGTGGATACTATCTTTTATCCTGAAAAAGATCGTTGAATACAGGCTGCTGGTAATATGTCCCTGCTGATTGAAAAGGATGCAATCATCAAGTCTCTTGGCAGTCATGTAACGCCAGGCAAAAAAATCAAGCAGGGGGGGGCGGGAAAACTTACCCGTGAGCCGGTCAAGAGGGATATTCAGATCATCATAGAGTCCCAATACAAAACCTTTCCGGTTCAATACATAGGCAGGATGTTCAAGGGCTAAACATTCCATAAGGCAGTGGTTAGTCCCTGGACCATGACCCGGTTCATGAATAATAGTGATACGAAGGTTATTTCCTCCGAAATTCCTGTTTTTATTAATCAGGTTGATGGCTTGCTGGTGCATTTCTTCCGTTCCCAGGATCTCCTCCAGACTTATATGCAGGATGTTTAATCGTGACTGAAGACTTTCATAGTGTTCAGTGAAAAAAGCCATTCTGGTACCACGTGTCCGGACCTCTTCCCTGACTATGATACCGGTATTGAATAACCTGGTATCAACCGGGGTCTCAATTTCCCTGTGGAAAAAACCGTCAAACCAGCAGAATCCCCCGTCCCTTTTCATTCCTATAAAATTGGTTCATTAATAAGCCGAAAAGCCCTGCAGAAAATGAGATATCAGGTCAAAATCGATTAATAAGGGGAAGGCAAATCCATATACAGCACCTAGCAGGTGTGCATCATGATTGATATTGTCCTTGCTCCGCCTGCTCATATAAGTACTGTAAAACAAATAAAGAATGGCAAAGGCAATCCCAGGTATGGGTATGACCGCAAAGAAATAGAGCTTGTCAAGCGGGTTGAAAAAGATGCTGGTAAAAATGATGGCAGACACTGCACCAGATGCTCCCACCGAATTGTACCAGCGATTATTTCTATGCCGGAAGAGGGTGATCATCGACGAGATAATGATGCCACCGAAATACAAGAGGCTGTATGTAATGGCAACACTGTCAATATAACCTCCCATCTTCAGTTTTCCGAACCAGGCTTCGACATTTGAACCGAAGGAATACAGGACAATCATATTGATGATCAGATGTGTCCAGTCTGCATGCAAGAATCCATGGGTGATCATACGGTACCATTCTTTTTTATGGTAAACCTGGTAAGGGTTCAACATCATCTTTGACAAAACTTCGTCGCTGTAGAAGGCAATCACGGTGATGATCAGTGTTACTATGATTATAATAATTGTCATATTAGTGTATTATTTTGTAAATCAGTTCTTTTAATAATTCTCCTGGGACTGCGGACACATTACCGAAACCTTTGGATTTCAGGTCATATTCCCTCAGGAGGGATATGACACGGACAGTTTTGGCAGTGGTATAGTTCCTTGCAGCCGTTTCATATTCACGGACGAAAAATGGTTGGATCCCGAGCGCCGATGCAACATTGCGTGAGGATTTGTCAGCCAGGAAATGATACTTCAAAACCTTGCTGAAAAACTGGTAAACGGACGTTATGGTCAGGATTATCGGGTGATTTTTTTGATTGGCCCCAAAATACTGGACTATCCTATTGGCTTTTAATACATTTCGTTGTGCAAGGGCATTATTCAGCTCGAAATTATTGTAATCTTTGCTGATCCCGATATTTCGCTCAATGTCTGCTGATGTGATGGTATCCTGTTCTGCTTTCAGGACAATGATCAGTTTTTCCAGTTCATTGGCAATCTTGCCAAGGTCATTCCCGAGGTATTCAGTTAAAATGACGGCAGCCTTGGGTTCAATCTTTTTGCCCCTGGATCGCAGATAACTGTTAATCCATGGCGGAATTTTGTCATCATACAATCGCTTGGACTCGAACAGGATGCTGTTTTTTTCAAGGGCTTTGAACAGCTTTTTGCGTTTGTCCAGTTTTTTATACTTGTAATTGATTACCAGGAGGGTGGATTCAAGTGGATTCTCAACGTAA
>CAZXOJ010000064.1:0-17595 GCA_964642325.1 uncultured Bacteroides sp.
ATAAAGTTGGATTCGTTGTGTGCACAAAGATGATGTGACCCATCCATACATTCCTGGCAACTCATACAGGATGCTGAAAACCACCCTAATCCAACTTTATCTCCAATTTTCACATTTTTAACTGCTTTTCCTGCGGCAATCACTTCACCTACTATTTCGTGACCGGGTACAATTGGATATTGCGACATTCCCCAATCATTGTTTATCATACTCAGATCAGAATGACAAATACCACAATAGGAAACTTTAATATCTACTTGTTCTGATTCTAATTCACCCAATTCATAAGAATAAGGTTCTAATTTTCCTTTAGGCTCTAAAGCCGCATACGCATTTACTTTCATAATATATCTTTTATTAAAATATTAATTACTTTTAATTGCCACTAACTTTGGTATAAATACACCTAGTATAGCTACCCTGACTTCATTGGCTGAATAACACAGACTATCATTCTTTTTTTCTTGCATCTTCTTAGTGCAAGATTTGTTACATTTTGGGTTGAAATGAATACTATTGATTGTTCTAAATTATTTATAATTAATTACTTATATGTGCAATTGTCGTATAAATAACTTCTAAATTACAATTGAAGGGAATTTGAGCTTTTTTGTGAGTTTTGAGAATGTTCTGAGCAGATGGGCATTAAGAAATCCTCAAAGTACAGACTTTAAGGATTCATTAGCTGCGACACCGCGACCTCTATAGTTCATCCCTTGCAATGCCTATGAAGACTATATGGCAAGCCATTAATTATCACAGGGGGATGGATTGATTTTGATTGCCTGGGAAGTGGAAGTGAAGACAATTGGTGGAACCCAGAGATCCATCTTATCTGAATAGGAGGTGCCAAATTGGTGCCTCCTATTTAAAAATAATACCTCTCCCAACTCTAGTCTATGAAAATTTATTTATTTATATTTACGTATTCGCAATTCGCGAATCGCGAATAACAGCTATCTGACATGAAAAAACACAGCGGGATGCGTCCCCAGGACATTGTTGTATTATTAAAGATTATAGCCTTAAAGGATGTTGAATGGAGGTATGTGGATCTTGCAATCTTTTTACAAATCAGTGCTTCGGAGATTACAGAAGCACTTAACAGATGTAAGATCGCAGGATTGATTGATACCAAAAAACGCAAAGTTCACCTGAATTCATTCAGAGAGTTTCTAGTTTATGGGATAAAATATGTTTTCCCCATTGCACCTGGAGCTATTGTCAGAGGAGTGCCAACAGCTCATTCTGCATTGCCTATCAGTAAACATATTTCTGCAGGAGATGATGTTTATGTTTGGCCGTATTCAAAAGGCAATATGCGCGGACAAGCTATTGAACCTCTATACAAAACCATTCCCGCTATTGTTAAGGAGGATAATTTATTTTATGAGTTACTTGTTATTGTTGACACTATTAGAGTAGGTCGTGTCCGTGAAATAAAAATAGCCATTGAAGAACTGGAAAAACGATTATCTGATGGCTAGCGCAAATATTGACATGCTGCAAATTGTGGCAATAGGATTGGAAGAAATTAAAAATGATTTGGTTTTTGTTGGAGGTGCAGTTGCAGAATTATATGCAAGTGATCCAGCCTCTTCTGATATCAGACCAACTACAGATATTGATTGTCTTATTGAATTGTATTCAAGAACGGACTACTCAAGACTGGAAGAGAGGCTTCGCGCAAAAGGATTTGTTAATGATACATCCATTGGAGCTCCAATCTGTAGATGGATATATAAGAATATTAAAGTAGATGTAATGCCAACGGATGAAAAAATTCTAGGATTTAGCAATCGATGGTATTTAGAGGGTATTGAGAACAAAATAGGTAAAGCATTACCTAATGGAACCGAAATTTTTATTTTCCCTCCTCAATATTTTTTAGGAACAAAGTTTGAAGCACATAAGAACCGAGGAGGTAATGATCTGAGGCAAAGCCATGATTTCGAAGATCTTGTTTATATCCTCGATAACTGTAAAGATTTATTGAATGATATTACTAAGTCAAATGATGGTATAAGAGAATATTTAAAAAACGAATGCCAAAATCTTCTAAAGAATATTGCTGTAACAGAAGGCATTGAAAGTGCTTTACCCTATGGTTCTGGTGATGAAAGAGCAAATATTATTGAAGATTTGATACAAAATATTGCTAAAATTGAATAATAGATGATCACAATAATACAGAGAGAATCCGTGCTTAAAAGGTTATCGTGCCCAAGTCTTCTTTCCATCGCAAAGGATTTGTATTTTGCGATATTTTTCTCAGGTTTAATCAGCTTATTCCTAAGAAAAGGTTTGTAGTTCCTCTATGATGATTTGATAATTCCGCAAAGTTAGTTCTGCTACTTCCCTGGTACAGGGACTTGATGAAGGCATTAATACAAAGCCCCGGCCATCACCGTCTGTGCCTGCCTTAATCGAACGCCTGACAACCTGCCGGAACTTATCTGATGGCGTATTTTCAATATCAGCTATTTCAAGGTTGCCAAACAATACCATATTATGTCCATACTTTTGCCTGACATATTCAAGTTCTACATCGCCCTGTGGTGGCGGTTCAATCGGGTCTATGGCATCGACCTTCATCCCTGCTATGTGATCAAGTATGCCCTTTAAATTCCCATGGGAATGTAGTCGGACAAATCCATTGTATTGCTGTATCATTTCTACCATGGGCTTATCATATCTAACCACATATTCATTAAATAAATGAGGTGGTAAAAATGGCTCTGAAGCAAACTCCGGTCCATATATACGCCATAACCTTCCTGGAAATTCCCTGGCTACCTGTTCAGTACGTTTATGGATATAGCGGGCGTGTTTTTCAAGAAGTTGGTGGCATAAGTCTTCTTCCGTAAAGGCAAAAACGGTAAAATCATCCATACTGAATAATGTTCCCATTGCACAAAGGGGATCCTCCGTATCTACCATAATAATTCCTTTATCCCCAAGTTCTGCTTCCTGCTTAAACAAAGGTTTTACATCTATCTGTTCCTCAAAGATCTCGTCAGGAAGTTCAAGAAATGTTTTGACATCATCGGTATTCTTTAGTAAATGTTCAATCGTCCATACGGTATCAATCTCCTTGTTGCGCCTGGTGAGGCTTGTGAGTTTTTTGTTATTGATATTATATGTCAACCTTGCAAAACGGTCATTTCCCTCTTCCCATTCACTCCGCTCCACAATTTGGTTTCCGGAATCTGCTTTCGAATTTCCGCTCCATGAAGAATGTGATTCTGCTCTGACAGGACTTGCCAGGCGGATGATGTCCGTATGATCGTTGGCAAGCTGAAGTAAGGGCTTCCACGATGGGGAGTTATAAACATTATATTTATCCGGATCATCCGGATTGATATTAAAACCTCCGATTTCGTAAAAACTTACGGCGGGTCTGTCAACCTTCTCGCCTTTTAAGGTTGCTGTTAATCTTTCTCTTGGTGTCATATTACCTTTTTCATTGGAACATATTTAGGTTCGGTTCCATCGATCCCTGAAATTAAGGATTTTCTTCAAATTTTAGATAATTGTCATCCTAAAGTACAATATCAAATTTTATAGTTATTTTTCAGTAATCATCTTTATTTTGACAGACTGTTCAGGGAATTTTAGCATTTAAAATATCCATTTGAAATGATCATCAGCCGTTTATTTCTATTTCTATCTCTTAACTTTCTGTTTGCTGAAGTTCTAATGGCGCAGGAAAACATCAGGATCTATCTGGCCAGTGATGACCATACTGATTTCTTCTGGTCTGCCAATGCAGAGACATATCACAAGGTGTTCCTCGAAACACTGGATTATTATATCGATTTGGCGGATGAAACAGAAAATGAACCAGTCGAATTACAAAGCCGGTGGAATTGTGACGGCAGTTACTGGATGTGGATATATGAAAAAAACCGCTCCAAAAAACAATTTGAACGCCTAATATCGAAAATTGAAGATGGGCATATCAGTGTACCCCTGACTGCCCTGTCAGTTTGCCTGGGATCCACTCCAGCTGAAGGTGTGATAAGGGGCATGTATTACCCGGGTAGAATCGGGCGAGAATATAATATTGAGTTTCCATTGGCATACCAGATAGAAAACCAGACGCTGGCATACGGTCTGGGCTCATTATGGGCAGGTGCCGGGGCAAAATACAGCTGGATGGGGGTATGCAATTGCGATACCCGGATCAGCGATCTTGACCAGCGGGAAAATTACATATACTGGTGGCTGGGACCAGATAACAGCAGGATCCTCATGAAATGGTATCCTATGATATTGGGAGGGATGAGTTTTGGAAGTTATGCAGAAGCCAGGCGATTGGGGAGGGTAAATCAATTTTTAGAAGATCCGGTCTTCCGGGCTCAACATCCCTATAATGTAATCGGATTATTTGGCAAAGGCTGGGATGATCTGGAAACCATGACCAGGGAATTCATGATAGTGTCACAATATAAGCGGCAAGACAGCATAAAATACATTGTCTCAAACGAAATAGATTTTTTCCAGGACTTTGAAAGAAACTATGGTGATATATTACCGAACCAGTCACTGGGTTTTGGGAATGAATGGGAAATGTATACTGCCTATATGCAGGAAACGACATCCAGGATACTCCGGAGCATTGAAAAACTCAGAAGTGCTGAAGCATTGGCTGCCATGGTTTCTATTAAGGATAAAAGATTCATGGATAATTATACCCAGTCCCGCGACCTGGCCTGGATGAACATCGGGCTTTTCTGGGAGCACGATTGGGGGATGGCTCACATGGATTTTTTTGTCCCGGAAAGGATAAAGTGGCAAAATGATATCACCACACAGGTTGAAAGCTATGTCGACCATCTGTATGAGGATGCATTAAACAGGCTGGGCCACCTGATAAAAAACAATGGGAAAAACCCCCGTTATTTTGTGTTCAATCCCCTTGGTTTTGAACGGGATGACTACGTAGATCTGCCATATAAGAAAAACGCTGAAGGGAAGGTTGTGGATATTACCTCCGGGGAAGAAATCCCCTCCCAGATAATAAATTCCGGTAGTGAAACGCAGATCCGTATCCTGGCAAAAGGGATCCCTTCTGTAGGGTACAAAATCTTCGAGGTACAGGAAATTACCGGGACTTCATTTGAACCTACAGGAAAATGGGATGGCGGGCAGCTGGAAACCAGGTTCTACAAAGCCAGGTTTTCAGGCAATGGTGCCATTGAATCCCTTATTGAAAAAGTCAATAACAAAGAATGGGTTAAGGTTATTAACGGACGGACAATGAATGACCTGGGGACGAGTGAGGGAGAGGTAATTTTGGAGAATAACGGCTGCGTCTCTGCAACCATAAAAATTGAAGCTACTTCGCCTCTACAACATACTACCAGGATCACATTCTATAAGGATATTCCCAGGATAGATATCAGCAATGAAATCACCGAAAATTTCGAAGGCAATTATGACTGGGCTTTCAGCTTCAATCTAAACTCTCCCCAGGTATGGCACGAGGAGGTGGGCGCAGTCCTCAAAGCAGACTTATTCGAAAATGGAGGTTATTTATCTTCCCGAAATGCAAGGTATGACTGGCTGACAATTGGCCATTTTGCAGATATCAGTGATGGAAATTCCGGGGTAACCATTTCCAGTCCTGATTGCAATTTCATGCAATTGGGGAACAGTACAGTTAACAAACTGGATACAAAAACTCCCCAAATAAGGATACTGGCAGGGGCAGACTCAATCGTTGGTACAGCACCAAGGCCTTACATCAGGAACCAGGGTGGTGCAGACCATTTCTTGCAACGTTTTGGCCTTATGCCCCATGATAGATTTCGGAAGCCGGATGCCATGCGGTTTTCACTTGAACACCAGAATCCCTTGATTTGCGGCGAAGTGCATGGTGGCAAAACTTTCCCTGCCAACACTTATTCATTGATACAGATTGACAAATCTGATATGCTGCTCTGGGCCTTGAAACCTGCAGAAGAAGGATATGCAAATGAAGGCCTGGTGGCAAGGGTTTGGAATCTAAGCGATCAGGAAGAGAATCTCGTTCTCTCATCCCCTGGAAAAATGATAGCAGCGAAAAAATTAACACATCTGGAAACCCCGGTTAAAGATCTTGAAATTATAAATAATGCATTGGAAAGCAGTGTAAACCGTCAGCAATTGATTACAGTGTCATTTTTAATGGAACGTGACTGAACAGGCGAGCATGGTTATTAATTATTAGTATAATTTAAAACTCCATTCTATGAAAAAATTAATTTTTATGGCATTTATTCTTTTATCCATTTCCATCTATGCCCAGGAAAAGTTGCCGGATGTTTATTCTGTGACATCTCATTTTGACCGGATTGAGATAGTTCGAATGAAACCTGGCACTGACATGCTGGAAGGTCTGAAAAAATTTATAAATGAGAAAAACATTAAAAATGCTGTTATTCTGACCGGAATTGGATCGGTAACGGATTATCATTACCATGTTGTAAGCGATAAGAATTTACCGCCAGCTGAAGAAGATCCCAAAGCTTCCGTTGCCATGGATCTGATAGCCATGCAGGGATATATTATGAATAAGAGGATCCATGCGCATATCACATTATCTGATGAAAATAGTGTAGTTGGGGGACATCTGGAACCAGGGACCAAAGCGCTTACGTTCTTTATTCTGACCATTGGAATATTGCCTGATGATCTGGAAATTGAGAATCTCGATAACTACAAATTATGATCATTGCTTTAACAGAATCTACATGCGATTCCGGTAGTTATTATCATTTTTAATTGATAAATTAATCGATTCATATGCATTAAAAATTATGATACACTATATCAGATACTTGATGATTATAGCCTCGCTGCTATTGTTCAATTCGGGTTGTCAAAAAGATAATAATAAAAAGATGGGCACATATGGATATGACAAAACATTCTTTGAAGATCAGGGCATAGACTTCATAGAATTGAAAGATCAGAATAACCTCGCCAGACTGCTGCTTGTGCCTGCTTACCAGGGCAGGGTGATGACTTCAACAGCGGGAGGTGAGGATGGATTGAGTTTTGGCTGGATCAATCATTCATTTATTGAATCAGGGAAACAGGATCCCCAGATAAATGTCTATGGCGGAGAAGAGCGTTTCTGGTTAGGGCCGGAAGGCGGACCATTTTCCATTTACTTTAAGGCGGGGGATGAGCAAGAATTTGAGAACTGGGTGGTTCCTCCAGTGATTGATACTGAAAGTTTTGAAGTGGTACAAAGTGATCCCCGGCATGTGGAATTCGTTAAAAATGCGAAGCTTAGCAATGCTTCGGGGACTGAATTCCACGTTGGTATCCGGAGGACTGTGTCCCTTTTATCAATGAATTCAGTATCGGAATTGCTTGGTGTGGATATACCTGAAGACCTTCAGGGAGTGGCCTACCAGACAGACAATATCATTCAAAACAAGGGGGAGGCTGCCTGGACAAAAGAAGATGGATTACTTTCCGTTTGGATGTTGTGTATGTTCAATCCAACACCGGGAACAACGGTTTTCATTCCCTATCAGAAAGAGGGGGAAGGAGTAATCGTGAATGATGATTATTTCGGCAAAGTCCCCTCAAACAGGCTTATTGTCGAAGATGGAGTGATCTTTTTTAAAATTGATGGAAAGTTCCGCAGTAAAATCGGACTGCCTTATCAGAGGGCAACATCCTTATGTGGAAGCTATGATTCTGGAAAAACGGCCTTGACATTGCTATGGTGTTCAATTCCTGCGGAACCTGAATCTTATGTGAATTCAAAATGGGGAGACCAGGAAGATCACTACAATGGAGATGTTATCAATTCATACAATGATGGCCCTGTAGAGGATGGATCTATAATGGGCCCATTTTATGAGATTGAAACCTCCTCTCCCGGAGCTGCACTACAGCCATCGGAAACAATGAAACACACCCAGAGGATCATGCATTTTCAGGGGGACCAGGAAAAACTGGCGAAGATTGTCCGCCAACTGTTCAATCTTGACCTTGACGACATAATTAATAAATTTCAATAGAGGATTCTCAAACAGATATCAAATGGAAAAACATCCCCTGGTCCCCAAAGGAATAGTACTCCCGTTTATCCTGCTTACGGCCTTGTTTTTTGCCTGGGCCATCCCTAACAACCTTACTGATACCATGCTCGCGGCATTCAAAAGGATCATGAGCCTGACCGACACCAAGACAGCCTGGATACAGGTTTCCTGCTACCTGCTAGGCTATGGATGTTTTGCCATTCCGGGTGCATTATTCATAAAGAGGTATACCTATAAATCAGGTGTTATACTTGGCCTGGGACTCTATGCACTGGGGGCATTTTTGTTTTATCCGGCCATGTTGACTTCTGCCGGAAGCATCAACCTCAGTTTCATGATGTACCTGGCTGCGATATTGATTCTTTTCGCGGGACTCTCAATCCTGGAGACTTCGGCCAATTCATATGTTTGTGCCATCGGACATGAGCAGACAGCCACCCAGCGGCTAAACCTGTCCCAGTCCTTCAATCCATTTGGAGCCATTGCGGGAGTAGTTATCAGCCAGGTATTTGTCCTTTCCCAGCTCAACACCATGACAGCTGGAGAAAGAGCGGGCATTCCCTCTGAAGAGTTAACCAGGATCCAGGGGATGGAATTAAATGCTGTCACGATGACTTATGTGGTACTGGGATTGGTGATGGTTGTTCTTTTACTTGCCATACTGTTTACCAAAATGCCCAGGCTGAAGGAAGATGACAAAAAGCTGGATTTTGCAGGGACTTTTCGCAGGTTAAAGAAGAACAGGAACTATGTATGGGCTGTGACTGCACAGTTCTTCTACGTAGGGGCCCAGATTGCTGTCTGGTCATTCATTATCAGGTACACCATGCAACAGCTTCATTTTGATGCCATTATAGCTCAACTGGGAGATGGCCCTACGACTGCACAAATAATCTCTGAATTGAGAAATGTTGAACCCATAGCAGCAGGATTTTACAATATTTGTGAGTGGATAGGGCTCGATGTACTCTTGCCAAGAACAGCTGAGCAGGCAGGGGCTACCTATTATATTATGTCACTGATAGCTTTCGTGCTCGGCCGGTTTATATGTACGGCCCTGATGAAATTTGTTAAACCGCGAAATTTATTGACAGCCCTGGCGCTTATCGCTGTAGTATGCTGTTTGACAGCAATCTATGGAAAGGGATTCATCGGAGTTTATACACTGGTAGCTGTATCGGGCTGCATGTCACTCATGTTTCCGACCATTTATGGTTTGGGAATAGCCGGTTTAAAAGATGATACAAAAATCGGGGGAGCTGGAATGATCATGGCCATTGCCGGGGCTGCTTTCCTGACACAGATCCAGGGCATCGTTTCGGACCAGTCCGGCAGTATTAAATATGCTTACTGGGTTCCTACCATAGCTTTTGTGATCATTGCTTATTATGGGGCAGTTGTAGCCAGGAAACATGATATAATCTAAATAATAGAAAATACTACTCATGAAAACAGATTTAACAATTCCAGTCGGATCAAATTTTACGAGACGCCAATTTGTTGAAAAAAGCCTGATGGGAAGCGCCGGAATAATTGCTGGTACCGCCGGACTTTTGGCCCAATCAGCTCCAACAGGGAATCTTGCTGCCAATGATAAGATCATCCTTGGGGTTATGGGATTGGGACCCAGGAACTTATTCCTTATCGAAGAGTTCATTAATCAGGGTGCAGAGGTTGCCTATGTTTGCGACGTTGATACAAGACGTTATGTGGATGGTTTAAATGCCTGCAAGGCTCAGAAAAAATCTCCTAAAGTCGTACAGGATTTCAGGCGCATGTTGGATGACAAAGACATTACAGCCATGGTCATTGCACCGGGCACACACTGGGCTCCGCTGGCAACCATCATGTCCTGCCAGGCGGGAAAAGATGTCTATGTGGAAAAGCCCCTTTCACATGATGTCTATGAGGGGCGTAAGATGGTTGAAGCTGCGCGGAAATACAATAAGATTGTACAGGTGGGCTGCCAGAACAGGAGTGGTCAATACCATGTAGAAGCCATCGAGCTTCTCCGTTCTGGAGCACTTGGCAAGATTCATTATGTACGTGTTTTCAATATGCTGGACGGTGTGCTGGGTAAACCGGGACCCTATCCCGGGATGCCGGTTCCCAAGGAAATTGACTATGACATGTGGTGTGGTCCGGCCCCCAAAAGACCCTACAATACAAACAAGACAGTCCCCAGGTTATGGCGGTATTTCTGGGATTACTCTGGTGGCGATTCCGAATCTATTCATCAGCTTGACGTTGCGCGCTGGGTAATATCCTCCCTGAGCGGACAGGAATATCCACACTCTGTATATTCAAATGGTTCAGTACGATTCCCCGATAGGGTTGCCGACATCCCGGATACTATGAAAACTATCTTTGATTATGGTGACATCACACTTTCATTTGAGGTGAATTGGTGGACACCTTACATGATCAAAGTCCCCCAAGAAACCAGGTGGAGCAGTGAACTTTTCCCCGATTGGCAATTCACAGGTACAAGGATAGAGATCTATGGAACAGAGGGCATGATGTACCTGGGAAGACATGGTGGTGGTTGGCAAACCTTTAACTCATCCCGTGAACCTGGACCATCCCTGGGGGGAATTATGCCGGCGAAAGTGCATGTTACTAATTTCCTGGATTGTGTGCGCAGCCGCCAGATGCCTAATGGAGACATTGAAAAGGCACATATTTCCCAGGCCATTTCTCATATGGCGTACATATCATACCGGACTGGAAATCAACTTTTGAAAATAGATGGCGAAAGGGAAAGATTTATTGAAAACGAGAAAGCAAACGAACTGTTGTCACGTCCGGATGGTGGCCGGGCCCCCTGGAAAATTCCCAATACTGTATAAAAACTTGAATCAATTATATAATTAAAAAAGGAAAACGAAAAATGAATACTAAAGATGCGAAGATGCAGGTAGCTTGTGGTTATACCATCCCAATTACAAAGTATGGTCTCCCGCCCAGTTTAGAAAATAATCTTAAAGCAATGGAAGAGGTTTCCAGTGTTGGTTTTTCTGCATTGGAGATGGAATTGATTGCGGGCAATCAGGAATACATACAGGGATGGAAGCAGGTAATTCAGAAGGGTGTAGAATTGAACCTGAAAATTCCCAGCATAATGGCTGTTACATATGATATGTTCTCACTCGATCCTGGTAAGCAAAAACAATCCATCATTGATTTCACAAAAATTTGTGATATGGTCCATGAAATAGGTGCCGGCCTGGTGACCAATTGTTTTTATCTCCCTCCCGAGTTGACACCTGCTGTGAAAACCGAACTTTACCATGGGGGGCCACCAAAAAACATATCCATTCCGGATGGGTTTACATGGGATTCGCTACATGAAGTGATCATTAAACAGCTGACCGAATGTGCTGTTATTTCCCAGGACAGGGATCTCGATTTTGCCATGGAACTGCGAGCCGGTGATATAGTTTCCTCAGTCGACGGTTTGGTGAATATTTTCGAGCAATGTAATATGCCAAACATGGGTGTTGTACTGGATGTTGCCCACATACATGCCACCAAGGAATACCTTGAGCTGGCTATCCTTAAATTTGGGAAGTATATTAAATTGGTCCACCTCTCAGATAATGATGGTACACAGGCTTATCACCTGATGCCTGGCAAGGGTGTCATTGAATTTGATAAGATCATAGGCAGGCTTAAAAGCATAGGATATTCCGGTTACGTTATTGTCGATATCAGCGGTATAGAAGATATTTTAGATAATTCGGCCAGGATGAAGATCATGTTAGAAAAATTAATCGATGATGAGAACTAGCATTTCAACTTTTGTTTATTATAACTACTCCCTGGAAGAAACTGTGAAGAGGGTTGTGGATTGTGGTTATGATGGCATTGAAATTTGGGGAGGGAGGCAACATGCCTATCGCAATGACCTGTCCGGGGAGGAAGTGTCAGAACTTCGCCGGCTAATGGAGCAATCAGGCATAGAGATCTCAGCATTCATACCGGCCCAGTTTCGCTATCCCACCTGCCTCTGCAGCCCAAATCCCAGGATAAGGGAAGATAGTGTGGTATATATTAAAGACAGTATAAGTACTTCCTTAGAATTGGGTTGTACCCGGGTAAGCCTTTGTCCGGGTCATACCTTGCATGGACAGGGATACGATGACGGTATGGCACAATTAACCGCCAGTATCAGGGAGTTGCACAAATTCGCATATCCCATGGATGTGGAATTGCTAATTGAACCTGCTCACCGCTTTGAAAGCGATCTGATACTCACCGTGGAAGATGGGATTGAGTTCATATCAAAACTTGACCTGGAAGATCTGGGAATAGTATTGGATACGGGCCATTGTTTTGTAAACAACGAATCATTGGTTGACTGTGTTTCCCTGCTGGATGGTATTCCTCATCATATACATATTGATGACAACAACGGTAAATCCGACCAGCATAAAATTCCGGGGGAGGGTGAACTGGATTTTTTGCCCTTTTTGAGTGAGCTGAAAAAAAGTAAATATGATGGATTTTTAACTGTAGAACTGGGTTGGGATTATACCCTTGACCCTGACCAGGCTGCGATTAAAAGCCGGGAAAATATTGAGTCATTCATTCGTAAAATCTGATTCTTTAACCAAAATATCATGAAATACATTACAATTTCAATCATTCTGCTTGTTGGACTGTTCCAGGCAGGTGTTGCATCCGCACAAAATCTCCGGGCAGGAGTAGGAAAAGTAAACATAACCAATATTGGATCAGGACAGCAGGTTAATGATTCTTTGTTTGTCAAAGCATTGGTTCTGAAAGGGGCCAAAACCATTGTAGTTCTTTCCATAGATGCCATAGCCATAGGTGGGATTGGCTCGATTGAAGAAGACTATTTTTCAAATGTCCGCGATCAGATAGAAAAAGATCTGAATATTGAGGCAGCCAATATCATGATCAATTCCACCCACGTTCATGGGGCAGGATACCTGGTATGCGAAGATGTTGAATCCCGGACCATACAGGCGGTGAAACAAGCCTGGCAAAGTATGGTCCCGGTTAATGTCGGAGTAGGGGCAGGATATGAAGACAGGATCATGGAGAACCGCAGGCTCAAATTGAAAAACGGTAAGGAATGGACCATACGTCATGCGAATCCACTACCTCCTGAAGATGAAGTGGTGGGTATTGGACCGGTTGATCCGGAAATAGGGATTTTGCGGCTGGACAGGAAAAACGGGAAAACCCTGGCGGTGGTATTTAATTTCACCTGTCATCCCTACCAGGGTGTGCCAGGCAAAACAAGTACTGCAGATTTTCCCGGCTTTGCCACAAAACTGATAGAAGATAACCTGGGTTATGGAGCAACAGCCTTTTTTATACAGGGATTTTCGGGGGATATCTCTACCGTATTATATAAGGATGTGAATAGTCCCCGGGATGCAGAAATGCTGGGAGATATGCTGGGTATCAGCACCCTGAAGGCAATAAATGAGATACAAACAGGAAAGGGTGGGGATTTGAATCTCATCACTGAAATTATCAAACTGCCCAGAAGGACGGATCTGCCTGAACGAATTGAATCTTTGAAAGCAGAAGAGGCAGAGCTGCTTCAATCCCTGCGCTCAACAAGTCTTAACCTGAAGACATTTATCCCACTGTATATCAAATACAATTTAAATGGCGAATATCCATCCTATTATTCTCACAGGTATATGCATGATGAAATGATGGGAAGGAATGACCTGGAAAACCTGGATGCCGAGAACAGGAGAAACATTGATAAATACCTGAGGAACATCTATGCTATGGAGAAACTGGCAAGAATACAGGAGAATTTGTTCTTTTTAAACAAGTTCAATGAGCTCAATATGGCCGCAGGGGAAGAAACCATTGATGTTGAAATTCAGGCTATGAAAATAGGGGATTTTGTACTGATTACTTTTCCGGCAGAAGTTTCTGTCCAGGTTGGCCTCAACATAAAAAAGATATCACCTTATGAATTCACTTTTGCTGCAGGTTATACGAATGGCTATATCCATTATGCTCCAACAGCTGAACAATTTAAGGGGGAAGCATATGAAGATACCAATTGCCTGTTAGCACCTGAATGGCAAGAAATATATGAGGAGAAAATATTGGAAATGCTGAAAAAACTTTAAACAGTATGCAGTTTGAGGATTAAGCGTATACTCATTGCCATTGGTCCGGGCATTTTTTGTGTTGGATATTCCATCGGTACCGGCAGCATTGTTTCGATGTCTGCGGCGGGTTCGATATATGGAATGTCACTTCTCTGGTTGTTGGTATTAGCCTGTGTATTCAGTTTTGTGATGATGGAGGCATATGGGCGATATACTATTGTGTCAGGAGAAACCGCTCTGTTCGCCTACAAAAAGCGATTTTCCGCCGGCCGGACAATAGCCATGATCACTTTCATTGCACTGGTTATCGCTGAGGTGGTGGCATTGATTGGCATTGTGGGAATAATATCTGATTTGCTCAGTGAATGGGTTAAAATGGTTTTTAAACTTGAGAATGGCTGGAACCGTGTGCTGATTGCGGCAGGCATTATTTTGGTATCCTATTTCTTTTTATGGACCGGTAAATACAGGATATTCGAAAAAATCCTGATCGTATTCGTTACGATAATGACCCTGAGTTTTACTTTGAGCATGTTCCTTGTCATACCCTCTCCAAAAGAGCTTGTCAGGGAAATTATTCCAGCCATACCAAAAAATGTCAGCGGCATCCTGCTTCTATCTGCCGTGGTAGGGACAACACTGACTGCGCCAACTTTTGTAATGCGGAGCATATTGGTAAAAGAAAAAGGATGGAAATTGAAAGATCTGAAGGTTCAGAAAATAGATGCAGCCACCGGAGCCGTTTTAATGTTTTTAGTCAGTGGTTCCATAATGGTATGCGCTGCCGGAACTCTTTTTGTGAAATCCCAACCTGTAGAATCTGTTATCCAGATGGTGCAGATACTTGAGCCTTTGGCCGGCAGTTTTGCCATCTCTATTTTAACGCTGGGAATATTCGGGGCAGCCATGTCATCCATCATACCCATCGCCATGCTGGCTCCGGTATTAATTGGTGACTACCGTGGCAAACTATTGGATATGAAAGGCAAATTATTTCGCATCCTGGCTGGTGTAGTAGTCCTGTGCGGCTTAATAGTACCGGTAACAGGTGCCAACCCGGTCTGGGCCATGATTCTCAGCCAGACCTGTCAAATTTTCCCGGTCACCCTGGTTTCTGTTGCCATTATCATTTTGCTGAATAATAAAAATACCATGGGTGAACACAAGGCTGGCCCGTTTATGAATCTAGGCCTCCTGGGAACCATCGTATTTTCCTTACTGATATCATACGCGTCCATTCATGGCCTCGTTGAATTAATAAAAACTTAAATATGGAGACAGTACATATAGGCACATCGGTTCTGGAACTGGACATACCCTCGAATAACCTCGCTTTTAATCTGAGCGCCAAAAAGTTTGTATATCCCGGAGATGAAGCCACAGTAGTGCGAGAATCCCTCCATAACCCGGTGGGTTCACAACGGCTAAAGGACATGGTCTCACCAAATGATTCTATTGTTATTATTGCGGACGACCGGACCCGGGTGACCCCACAGAATAGAATAATCCCAATTGTCCTGGAAGAATTGCATGAAGCGGGCATTAAGAATGATCAAATTAAGATCATTATCGCCTATGGTACTCATCGGGCGATGACCGAAGATGAAATCAGGGAGAAATTTGGTCCGGAATTGATCTCCACCGTTGAGATCGTTGGCCATGACTGCCTGGATACAAATAATCTCTTAGACAAAGGAAAGACCAGTCTGGGGACAAGGATAATGATCAACAAGGAGGTGCTGGATGCGGATATTAGAATTGCTATTGGGAGTGTGGTCCCTCATCATCCAACCGGCTGGAGCGGCGGGGCTAAAATGTTGCTGCCTGGCGTAGCCGGTGAAGAAACCACCGGAGCCATGCATCTTTTGGGAGCCAATGAACCTCAATTGGGAAAAATACTCACCCCCTGCCGCAAGGAAATGGAAGATTTTGCCCAGGCAGTGGGATTGCATTTTATCGTAAATGTTATCCATGATGAAAATGGGAATGTTATTAAATCGGCTGCCGGCCATTTCATCGAAGCCCATAGAAAAGCGGTGAATTGGGGATTTGAGATATTTGGAGCGACATTTCAGGAACCTGCAGATATTACCCTGAGCAGCACCCATCCTGTTGGTTATGACCTGACCCAGAGTGATAAAGGCCTCTTTTCAGCAGAGGTGGCCACAAAAATGGGAGGTGAGATCATGCTACTGTCCCGCTGCGAAGAAGGTATCGCGCCCACGCATGGCGAGGAGATGGTCAGACTGGCAGGGTATGATGATGCAACTTTATGGGCCATGCTTGAGGAGGGGAAGATTAAAGATCCGTTGAGCGCATCAGAAAATATGTATCTTAACCATATCAAAAATAACTTTAAAGCAACACTCATGATGGATCCCATGCTGGCCAATCTCATGGGATTCCATTATTTGAGAGGAGAGGACTTGCCTGATTATCTCAGGTACCGGTTAAAACTGGACAATACATTGAAAATTGGCATCATAAACCAGAGTACTGAAGTACTCCCGGTACCTGTGATCGGGACATAGATAGATTATTTACAAAAATAATAGCCATATGAAGAGGGAAGATCAGATTAACTTTTTACCAGTTATATTAACCGTTTTAAGGATTTTAATAGGCTGGCATTTTTTATACGAAGGTTTCATCAAACTGGCCATGCCGGACTGGACATCCTATCATTATTTAATGGAATCCAAATGGTTGTTCTCGGGATTTTTTCATTGGATCACCGCCAATCAATCAGCTTTGGCTGTTGCTGATTTTTTAAATATATGGGGATTGATACTGATCGGTATGGGTTTGTTCCTGGGCATGTTTACGCGTGTCGCCAGTATTTCAGGAACTTTTTTATTGTTGATGTATTATATGGCAAATCCACCCTTTGCCTCCTCGACGGCATCTCCGGAAGGACATTATTTCATTATCAACAAGGATATGATCGAGGCGGGCATTTTAATTGTTCTTGCAACGATCCGGACAGACTTTACCTGGGGGCTCGATAGGTGGTTAAAAACGCTTTTTCAGAAAAGAAAGGAAAAGCAATTTCCTGCAAAGGATAATCATGAAATGCTGGATACCGGTATAAACACCAGAAGAGAGTTGATTAAAAACCTGGCGGTTGTGCCGCTTTTTGGTGGTGCCTTTTTCGGAATGGCAAAAAAGATCGGTTGGTTAAGTTTTGAGGAAGAAGGATTGAAACAGGCAGATGCTGTAAGCAGTGCTTCGGTAATGACCAGAAGGGTAGTGGATTTAGGTGAACTCAAAGGAAAGGTCCCCCTGGGAAAAATTAAGCATGCTGAGATCAGTCGGGTGATTCCCGGAGGAAATCTGGTAGCTGGCTTTGCCCATGCTCGTGATTTGATATATGTTTCAACCTGGATCAAGAACTACTTTACCGATGAAAAAGTGATTGAGACACTCTGGTTGTATGAAGC
>CAZXOJ010000065.1:0-17501 GCA_964642325.1 uncultured Bacteroides sp.
AAAATGGACGTTTTTATACTTTTGCATAGATAATTATGGAGCTTTCGATAGATAAAATACCTGTTGGGATAATTACCGGATTTCTGGGCGCGGGAAAAACAACCCTCCTGAATAACCTCATCAGGGAGTATCCTGCTAAAAGGTTTGCCATTATTGAAAATGAATTCGGAGAGATCGGTCTTGACAGTGAGCTGGTCCTGAACGTTGATAACAGCAATATTTGTGAACTCGCCAACGGATGTATCTGCTGTTCTTTAAATGAAGATCTGGCGGGACTGGTAAAAGACCTTTTACATACAGGCAGGCCTTTTGACTACCTCCTTATTGAAACTACCGGTATTGCAGATCCATCATCCGTAGTGCAGCCATTCTTTTCCGATCAGGATATCCGTTCCTCTTTCATCATGGACAGTGTAATTTGCCTGATTGATGCACTTCACTTCAAACATTATTTCAAGCAGCAGGACGAAGTGCCCCGGCAGGTGGCCATGGCCGACCTTATGCTCCTGAATAAAGCTGGAGAGGCTGATAAAAAATCTTTGTCTGACATCATGGAAGTACTGCATTCTTTGAATCCTCATGCCGAGATAATCCAAACCAATCATGCAGACATAAAGGATCAACGCTTACTTGAAAGGCAGGCTTACAGGGCAGACAGGGTCGGATATATCACAATGATTCCGGAAGCCATGGACCGGTCCGGATACTATAAGGGGGATAGTACGGATCAATTGCTGGTCCGGGACCCCGGGCCGGATCATTCCATTTCCTCCTATAGTTTTCGGTTCCCGGGAAATTTTGATATTGAGAAATTCTCCTACTGGATCGAGTATTTTTTATATATTAATCAGTCCAATGTCTTCAGGATAAAAGGCATTCTCAGTTTTGCTGAGAACCCGCATAAAATGATCCTTCAGACAATTCGCAGTTCATATCTGTTGGAAGAATGGGAATTCTGGGCGGTTGGGGAAGAACGCATTAACCGGTTGATTTTCATCGGGAAAGAAATACCCCATGAGGACATCCGGGAAGCGTTTGAAAGCCTCATGTGCTGAGCATAGAGAAATGAAAAATCTGATTCAAATAATACGCAATACATTGATCTGGATAGCCATCATCCCTATCAGGATTTATCAGTATATCATATCCCCCTTGCTGCCCACTTCCTGCAGGCATGTGCCCAGCTGTTCCCAGTACGCCATCGAAGCACTTAAGGTGCATGGTATTTTCCGGGGGACATACCTGGCCGCCCACAGAATTTTACGATGCCATCCATGGGGAAGCCATGGTTACGATCCCGTGCCTCCGAAGCCTTACAGGATTATCAAGACCAGAAAAATGAAAATCTGAACAAGCCACAGCCATGCATGATCAAGATCATAATTTAGGCCTTTTTGGCGGTGAGATCCATTATACAAATATATTCCAATTCGGAGTGGATATATTTAAACATGCACTGGCCATTACTGTCTTTGTAATCATCATGATGCTGCTGATTGAATACCTTACAGTCCAATCCAGGGGCAGGTGGCACGGACGATTTGAGAAATATCCCCTGTTGCAGATCCTGATCGCCGCATTATTGGGGCTCACACCTGGTTGCCTTGGAGTATACATGGTTGTTTCGCTTTATGTCCATAGGATATTTCATTTTGCAGCACTCACCACGGCCATGGTTGCAACATCAGGTGATGAAGCATTTGTTATGTTTGCAATGATTCCGGGACAGGCTGTTTTCGTCATGTTATTATTATTTGTACTTGCCCTCATCTCGGGATTACTACTCTATCTGTTTCCCCTGGGAAAACGCAGGATGAAACTGGCAAAAAACCATATGCAGCTTCATGAACATGAGGATGACTGCCAGGTTCTCATTCCCGGTCAGGTGATCAAGCAGATCCGGCACATCAGTTTTGAACGGGCAGTACTGATCAGTGGTGGATTAGTTTTCCTGGTCCTGCTATTGAGCGGTGATCTCGGACCCGATACATGGAACTGGAAAAGGATCATTTTCCTCATTGTCACTTCATTCGAATTGTTCATCGCCCTGACTGTTCCCGATCATTTCCTTAGAAAGCACCTGTGGGGACATGTAATCCGCAAACATTTCCTGCGTGTTTTTGCCTGGACATTCGGAGCGTTTCTTGTGATTCATGTGGGACTCGAATTCATGCACCTGGAAGATCTGGTCAGGGAGAACCTCTTCAGTATTTTATTACTGGCCGTACTGGTTGGGGTCATTCCTGAATCGGGACCGCATATCCTGTTTATCACCCTTTATGCCACCGGGATTATCCCGCTGAGTATCTTACTGGCCAGCTCAATTACGCAGGATGGACATGGATCGCTTCCATTGCTGGCAGAGACAAGAAAAGATTTTCTGCGCATGAAAGGGGTCAATCTCTTGCTTGGATTGATTGTTGGAATAGCAGGACTCCTCTTTGGGTTTTAAAAAATCATTTTACTTTTGTACCAAAACCCTTAAGATGTATACAATTCACCAGACAGTCATTCAGGAAGCATGGGAGAACAGGGTCCTGCTCAGGGACGGCGATGTTCAGAAATCGATCCGCTATATCATTGATGAACTGGATGCAGGAAAGCTGCGTGTAGCAGAACCAGGACCGGATGGCTGGAAAGTCAATGATTGGATTAAAAAAGCAGTCATCCTCTACTTCCCCATCCAACAGATGACTGTGACAGAAGTGGGGCCTTTTGAATTTCACGATAAGATTGGACTGAAAAAAAACTACAAAGACCTCGGGGTAAGGGTAGTTCCGCATGCAGTTGCCAGGCATGGATCTTACCTGGCCAAAGGAGTGATCATGATGCCTTCATATGTTAACATCGGGGCCTATGTGGATGAAGGGACCATGGTCGACACATGGGCAACGGTTGGATCCTGTGCACAGGTCGGCAAAAATGTTCACCTCAGCGGGGGAGTGGGCATTGGAGGAGTACTGGAGCCGGTTCAGGCCGCTCCGGTCATTGTGGAAGATAATTGTTTTGTAGGTTCCAGGTGCATAATCGTGGAGGGTGCCTACCTGGAAAAAGAGGTTGTCCTGGCCGCCAACGTTGTCATCACGAAATCCACCAGGATTATTGATGTCAGCGGGTCAGAACCTGTGGAGTATAAAGGTATGGTCCCCTCACGGTCGGTGGTAATCCCCGGAACATACCCCAGGGAGTACCCGGCTGGTGAATACGGTGTATCCTGCGCATTGATCATTGGTAAACGGAAGGAATCGACCGATAAGAAAACTTCCCTCAACGATGCGTTAAGGGAATATAATATAGCATTCTGATTACAACACGGGCATATGCGGATTGGTTTTGATGCAAAGCGGGCTTATTTCAATAATAGTGGACTGGGTAACTACAGCAGGAATACTATTCGCTACCTCAGCCATAAATTCCCGGATAATGAATACTACCTTTACATACCGGGGACGAAGAACCAGATCACGAATGGCCTGTTAAAAAATCACACCCTTGTCTACCCGCAATCCTGGAAAGAAAGGAAATTTTCCTCCTTCTGGCGCAGTTACTGGTTGGGGGAACAACTAATCCGGGACGGAATAGAATTGTATCACGGACTCAGCAATGAGATCCCCTTTGATCTTACTAGAAACCATGTGCCTTCTGTTGTTACCGTTCATGACCTGATTTTCCTCCGCTTCCCTGAATGGTATAATCCAATTGACAGGAAAATTTATGGCAGGAAGGCAAAATTCTCCTGCATGAATGCAGACAGGGTAATAGCCATTTCCGAACAGACCAGGTCTGACATTATTCACTATTTCAAGATCCCCGAAGAAAAAATCAATGTGGTATACCAGGGCTGTGATCCCGCATTTTATTCGCAATGGGACAAAGCAGAGAAACAAAAGCTTTCTTTGAGATATCACCTACCTTCTTCGTATCTTCTTTATGTTGGGACCATTGAACCACGGAAGAACCTGCTCCAGTTAATAAAAGCCCGGCACATGGGGAACTTGGATATCCCCCTGATCGTAATCGGTCGTAGTACTCCTTATATTAAGCAGATCCATGAATACATTGCCGAACATTCTCTGAAAAACATCACTTTCCTTAAGGATGTCCCGAATGAGGACCTCCCCGGGATATACCAGCTGGCAGATGCATTTATTTACCCTTCCCGGTTTGAAGGCTTTGGCATTCCCATACTGGAAGCCCTCTTTTCCCGTACACCGGTGATTACTTCCAGCGGAAGTTGTTTTGATGAAGCCGGAGGCAAATCATCTATGTATATTGATCCGGATGATACGGATGAAATGATCCATGCCATCCGGCTTGTCCTTGAGGATAAGAAACGGCGATCAGAAATGCAGGAAAAGGGGTATGAACACGCTCAGAAATTCAAAGAGGAGATCATAGCCGACAATTTAATGGAAGTCTACAGGAAGGTAATCTAGATGCACCAGGATATACAGAAATGCATTGAGGTTCTGGCAGCCGGCGGAACAATTTTGTATCCTACCGATACCATCTGGGGGATAGGTTGTGATGCCACCCAGTTCGACGCCACCCAAAAAGTATACGAGTTGAAACAACGCGAGGATGCAAAAGCCATGCTGGTACTTGTTAATTCTGCTGATATGTTATCAAGGTATGTCGAAGAGATCCCGGCCATGGCCGATGAAATTATTAAGAACAATGATGCCCCCCTTACCATCATCTACCCGGCAGGCAGGAACCTGGCCGGAAATCTACTTCCCAAGGATGGTACGATCGGAATACGGATCACTTCAGACCCGTTCTGTAAGGAATTAATCCGCCGTTATCGTAAACCGCTCGTTTCGACCTCGGCAAATATAGCCGGCCAACCAGCCCCTTCCTATTTCAGCGATATAGCTGCAGAAATCAAAGCCAAGGTTGGCTATACCGTTGCCTGGCGGCAGAATGACCGTGCTAAAAGAAAACCTTCAGGTATCCTGAAGGTTAAGCTTAATGGCGAGATCGAAGTGATCAGGAAGTGATCAGCAATGCTTACCTGTCTCCTTTTCTGACTCTTCCAGAACCTGATACCCTGGCATCAATTTGTGGATTACCATAGTAAGTGACCCTACCGCTGCCTGAGATGGAGGCATCTAACTCTCCAGTGACATCAATTTTACAACTGCCTGATCCGCTGATCTTGATGCCGCATTCACTCACTTTCAATCCATCGGCATAAACAGACCCTGAACCACTGATGCGCAATTCCATTTCATCAGCCGATCCTGCCAGTTTGATATCACCTGATCCGGATATGGCAGCTCCAATTTCATCTCCCTTGAGCTCAGAAATATCTATGGTACCACTGCCACTCACCTTTAATTCAAGCTCGTCGGCATTGATAGGTGTTTCTGCCACTATATCCCCGGAGCCTGAAACATTCAGTGATTCCACTTCTGGCATGGTGACCCAGATCTTAGCTCCTTTGATTTTTGAGTTCCAATTATCTGTCTTGATCCTTAGAACACCATCTTTGACCACGGTCTCGATCTCATCCATGTTGTTCTCTGCCTGGACCACTACTTTTTGGGGACTTCCCTGGGTAATGTAAAGATCTCCTGAGATACCAAGTGATACACCTGTGAAAGATGATACATCCCGCTCTTCTTTTCCCTGGCCGAAGGCAATCAGGGTGGCTGAAACGAGGAATATGGAGAATAAGAATTTTAGCATGTTGATTTTCATAAGGCTATAAGTTTTAGTGAAGGATTATCGGTACAAAGACGATTTGATTGTAGGGCTGCTGCAAAATCATGAATGTTTTTACATAATTCCTTCCGGAAGGCGAATGATAAGTTTCTGGTTCTCCTGATCGATCTCCTCAATCATGTCATCCTGTGCAGGCACCAATATTTTTTTCCCTTCTATCGTGACTTCGAATACCGGATTGCCTGGTATATCCATGAAGTCTGTGATCAAGCCCATCCTTCCTGTCGATAAATTGATTAATACATACCCGGAAAGCTCATCCATATAAATTTCTTCCCTGACATTTGGCATGATCTCTTTTTGGATCCAGACAGGTGATCCCACAAGATTTTGTGCACTATCTTTGTTGTCAAAATCGTCAAAACAGATGAACCATTCGTCTGCTTTTGGGGCATGAAGGGATGAAATAAAAAAAGGAACCAAAATTCCATCAATTTGAAGGAATAGTGATTCCCAGTTTTCATCTGGTTCAAAGGAAGGGTTGGTAGTCCGGATGATTAATTCACCACGAACTCCATGAGTTTTTGAAATAGTCCCAAGGAGCAAACATTTATCCCTGGTCATTATTGCTGTTTTACTATTCTGACTTCTCTCCTGTCTCCCCTGAATCTTTGGGTGCTTCCTTAGCTTGCTTTTCTGCCTTCTTACCCGTAGCCTTGGTCTGGTCCGTCTTCTTCTCTCCAGACTCTTTCCCTGCTTCCTTCTCCACCGTCTCTTCTTCTGTCTTGGCGTCCTTTTGCTCGGGCTCTTTTTCCTCTTCAACGGCATCTGCTTTTGCAACAGATTCTTCAACCGGCTTCTCTTCTTCTTTACTCTCCACTGCTTCAGCCTCTGCGGCCGGTTCCTCTACTACAGGTTCGGCTGCTACAGGTTCCTCGGCAGGCTTCTCTTCTTCTTTGCTCTCCACTTTTTCCACCTCTGCGGCAGGTTCCTCTACTACAGGTTCTGCTGCTGGCGTTTCTTCGACTGTTGCTTCATCAGCTTCAGCTGTCTCAGCAACATCCTCATCCACTATAGCTAATGCTTCCTTGTCCGCCTCCTCTGCAAGCTCAGATCTTTTCTTTAATATTTCTGCAGCCCTATCTTCACTGATTTTAGATTCAGCTTCAAGCCTTTGCCTGATATCCTCCTCAATGGCCATGTCCAGCCCATCCTTTTTGGCCTGTATTTTGCCTTCCTTCTCCTCCATCCATGCTGCAAATCTTTTTTCTGCTTCCTCCTCTGAGAAAGCTCCTTTTCTGACACCTATCATAAGGTGCCTTTTCATGAGTACTCCTCTGTAAGAGAGTATGGCTCTTACAGTTTCAGTAGGTTGTGCACCCTTTTCAAGCCAATTCAAAGATTTATCAAAATCCAGCTCAATGGTTGCCGGATTTGTATTGGGATTATAAATCCCCAGTTTTTCAATGAACTTGCCATCCCGTGGCGCCCTTCCGTCTGCAGCTACAATGTGATAGAATGCAAACTTCTTCCTACCATGTCTTGCTAATCTTAATTTAACTGGCATAATCTTAATTGATTAAAATGCTCCTACTATTTTGGAGGTGCAAAGATAAATAATTAATCTTTTCGTGAAAGCCTTTTTAGTTAATTTTTAGTACCCTCTTATTGACCCTGTTGCTGTGATGATTGGAGTGCTGGCATGAAACTTTTAAAATAATTATTAACACATTGATGCCCGAGACCTCAAATTTGTAACTTTGACAGGCAGGCTTACCAACTGCCGGCTTTTTTCAATCCACACAGATTCAAATAGTTAGACGATGGGGTTCACACATCTTCATGTACATACACAGTATTCCATCCTGGATGGTGCATCCAGTATACCTGCCCTGATGAAGAAAGCCAAAGAGGATGAAATGAAAGCCATCGCCATAACGGATCATGGGAATCTTTTTGGCACCAAGGAGTTCTGTAACGAAGCCAAAAAACACGGCATTAAACCCATAATAGGCTGTGAAGTCTATGTGGCACGCAGAAGCCGTTTTAAAAATACAAGCAAAGAAGACAGGGGAGGGTATCACCTGATCTTGCTGGCAAAAAACCGTATAGGTTATAAGAACCTGGTTAAACTTGTATCAACCGGATGGATCGAAGGGCATTACTACAAACCAAGAATCGACAAGGAGATCCTGAAGGAGTACAGCGAGGGACTCATAGCATCAACTGCCTGCCTGGGCGGGGATATACCTTCACAGATCTTAAACGAGAGTGCATCAGGACTGGAGGATTCCCTGGCGTATTACCTGGAAACATTCGGAAATGATTTCTACATGGAGCTGCAACGTCATCCAACAGGTGACCCGCATTTTGACGATGACACACTGGCAAAACAAGAAAAAGTAAATGCCAGGCTCATGGAGATCGCTCTCGATAAAGGGGTAAAGCTGATAGCGACCAACGATGTGCATTTTGTTAACGAGGAAGACTCGGAAGCACATGATAGATTGATCTGTCTGAATACAGGGAAAGATCTTGACGATCCGACACGGATGAGGTATACCAAGCAGGAATGGTTCAAGACCCGTGAGGAAATGGCAACACTCTATGCTGACATACCCCAGGCACTGGAAAATACACAGGAAATAGCAGACAAGGTTGAATACTACGACCTGAACCATGATCCGATAATGCCTGATTTTCCCATCCCTGATGAGTTTGAGGACGCAGATGAGTATTTGCGCCACCTGACCATGGAAGGTGCCAGGAAGAGATATGGTGATATCTCCGATGATTTGCAGGCCAGGATTGATTACGAATTAGGAGTCATAAAAAAGATGGGATTCCCTGGCTACTTCCTGATCGTACAGGATTTCCTGGATGCAGCGAGAAAGATGGATGTGAGTGTCGGTCCCGGTCGAGGCAGTGCTGCGGGATCTGTGGTAGCCTACTGCAACAGGATCACAGATATCGATCCCATTAAATATGATCTGTTGTTTGAACGTTTCCTGAACCCTGACAGGATATCCATGCCTGATATTGATATTGATTTTGATGAGGACGGGCGGGAAGATGTTCTAAGATATGTGGTTGATAAATACGGGAAAGACAAGGTAGCCCATATCATCACCTTCGGTACCATGGCAGCCAAGATGGCCATACGTGATGTGGCCAGGATAGAAAAATTGCCCCTGCCGGAAGCCGACAAGCTTGCCAAGCTGGTACCCGAGCGTCCGGGCACCACACTGAAAAAAGCCTATGCAGAGGTCAGGGAACTGAATGACGTAAAAACAAAAGGGACAGAACTGGCCCGACGTACCCTGAAGTACGCCGAAACCCTGGAAGGTTCTGTTCGTCACACAGGACTGCATGCCTGTGGGATCATTATCGGCAAGGATAACCTGATGGAACATATCCCGATCTGTAAGTCCAAAGATACAGATCTCTGGGTTACCCAATTTGATGGGAAACATGTTGGATCTGTCGGCATGCTGAAGATGGATTTCCTGGGACTCAAAACACTGTCCATTATCAAGGATGCGGTTGAAATGATCAATGAATCAAAAGGTTTAGCTATTGACATCGATGATATCCCCCTGGATGATGTGAAGACCTTTGAATTATACAGCCGGGGTGAGACTACCGGTCTCTTCCAGTTCGAATCCGACGGGATGAAAAGATATCTCCGGGAGTTAAAACCAAACCGATTCGAGGATTTGATTGCCATGAATGCACTTTACCGGCCGGGTCCCATGGATTACATCCCCCAGTACATTAACCGGAAGCATGGCAGGGAGAAGATACAGTATGACCTGCCCCAGATGGAAAAATACCTGAAAGATACCTATGGGATTACTGTATACCAGGAACAGGTGATGCTCCTTTCCCAGGATATGGCAGGGTTTACCGGAGGACAGGCTGACAGCCTCAGGAAAGCCATGGGAAAGAAGGACAGGAAAATGATGAGTGAGCTCAATGAAAAGTACCTCGAAGGCTGTGCGAATAACGGGATTCAACAAAAAGAAGCCGATAAGATATGGAAGGACTGGATGGCCTTCGCAGAATATGCCTTTAATAAATCCCATAGTACATGCTATGCCCAGGTATCCTACCAGACAGCCTGGCTAAAGGCTCACCACCCGGCAGAATTCATGGCCGCGGTATTAAGCCGGAACATCAATGATATAAAAAAGATCACCCAGTTCATGAATGAATGCCGTCGCATGGGATTGTCGGTACTCGGACCGGATGTCAATGAAAGCCGGATCAAGTTTGCGGTTAATACGGAAGGCAATATCCGCTTTGGACTTGGTGCCATCAAGGGACTTGGTGCAGCAGCCGCATCCCGGATCATACAAGAGAGGGACGAAAACGGAGCCTTTGCCGACATTTATGCCCTGGTTGAGCGGGTAGACCTACAGGCGGTAAACAAAAAAAGCCTGGAAGCACTGGCAGGTTCCGGTGCCCTGGACAGCCTTGGGGATATCATGCGGGGACAATATTTTGGAGTTGATGCAAAGGACATCAGTTTTATTGAACGATTGATCCGGTTTGGCCATAAGATCCAGGGTGAAAAATTGACCACACAGCAATCCCTGTTTGGTGAAGGAAATAGCCTGGAAATCAGCAAACCCATCATAACCACAGAAGAAGCATGGCCAAAGCTGTTCAAGCTGGATACAGAAAAGGAACTGATCGGCATTTATCTCTCAGCCCATCCACTGGACAGCTATAAACTCGAGATCGAGCATTTCTGTACCCATAGCTTGTCCAACCTGGATAACCTTGGCACCCTGAACGGACAGGAGGTGATGGTAGCGGGACTGGTAAGATCACACAAGCCGGCTTACACCAAGAACAATAAGCCATATGGGACCATCATACTGGAGGATTACACGGATTCCTTCAGGCTTATGTTGTTCAATAAGGATTATATTGCTTTTCAGAATTATTTTACCCCTGGTTACGCTTTGCTGATCAGGGGACAGGTACAACCAAGGCCTTTCAATAATGGGACCGTCGACTATGAATTAAAAATTAAAGAGATCAAGATGCTGGCTGATGTGAGGGAAGAAATGATCAGCAGCCTCCTGGTGACTGTCCCACTTAGCAGCCTTGATGAGCGCATGATCAATGAGATTGATAAATATTCAAGACAGAAAAAGGGATCGGCACGGCTGAAATTCATGGTTCACGACAGGGAAGAGAATATTTATATTGAGATGTTCTCGAGGACAAAAAGGATCCTTATTGACGATGAGCTGATCAAGTACCTTCAGGAACAGCCGGAAATAGATTTTAAACTTAATTAACAAATCGTTTGGTGAATATGCATTATTTTTGCAGAATCACTGATATTAACATTTAGAAAATGGCACTAGAATTGACAGATCAGAATTTCGAAGAAGTTGTTCTTCATTCAGACAAACCAGTAATTGTTGACTTTTGGGCTGAATGGTGCGGACCCTGCCGCATGGTCGGGCCCATCGTGGAGGAAATAGGGAATGATTATACCGATAAAGCCGTTGTTGGCAAACTTGATGTTGACAGCAATCCCAATGTCACAAGGAAGTATGGTATCCGTAATATCCCCACTGTTCTCTTTTTTAAGAATGGTGAGGTGGCAGACAAACAGGTTGGGGCAGTACCCAAGAGCAACCTGGTTACCAAGCTCGAAGCATTATTCTAGAAATAAATGATTCACCAACGGGTCTCCGTCTTTTGTGCATCCAGCAACAAGGTAGATAAAATCTATTTTGATGCGGCCCGCAAACTCGGGCTCGTCCTTGCCGAACATGGCATTGCTGCCAACTATGGAGGAGGGGGAGTTGGTCTGATGGGAACCCTGGCTGATACCATGATGGAGGCAGGAGGATCTATCCGTGGTATCATCCCGGAATTTATGGTGGACCAAGGTTGGAATCATCCGCTTGTGAAAGATATGCTCATCGTTAAGGACATGCATGAGCGAAAGAAAAAACTCACGGAAAACATCGATGCATTCATAGCCCTGCCAGGTGGGATAGGCACCCTGGAAGAGCTGCTTGAAATGATGACACATAAACAGCTCGGGCAGTTACTGGCACCCATTATCATCATCAATACAAATCAATTCTTCGACCCCTTCCTTGAGATGCTCCGTAAAATGGTTGAAGAGAGGTTTATGAGAGAGGTCCACCAGGATATCTGGCAGGTCATTGAAGATCCGAATGATGTGATTAAAGCCATAAACCGATCACCGGTATGGGATGGTTCAGCCATCAAATATGCCCCGGCCTAGCTGAGCATTGCTAATACTCCTTGGAGATAAAAAAGAATGTGCCGTCCTCGTCTTCCAGTCCATCTATCTTCCCAAATTTAGGCTCTTGCTGGCTGTTTTGATCAACGGCAGTTGTCACCTTATTAACAATGTTCTCTATAGCCAGACAGGCATTTGGATTGTTAGCAAGGGAATTGGCAAAGGTCCGGGTAAACTGGGAGTTATCCACTGCCAGTTCGTATCCGGCTGATGAAAACACCTGTGATGACTTGAATTTTGTAGCCTGCCAGTCATCACAGCTTCTTTCCTCTGGACTTGACCTCATGGCCTGGTAAAAACTGGGGCCAGATTCACAGGCATCGGTGATCACCAGCGTATGGGTTACATAGTTGGAATAGGATTGCAATGATGCCTTTAAGGCGTTGATGTTGAAATAGGTAAATTCGTCATCCTTCCTGGCATTGGTGGGGATCCAGTATCCTGATTCATTGATAAATTTCCCGTGGCCGGCATACCAGATCATGATGGAATTCACCCTGTTGCTTCGGACCAGGTCGCGCAATTCAATGGAGAAGAACCTTTCCATGTCACTCTTTGTCATATTCTTCTTGTGAATGACATTGTGGACCTGGTATTTAGCCAGTGCTGCACGCATCAGGGTCACATCCCTGGAAGGACCCTGCAGGCTGGCAAATGTTTCATAGTTGGAGTTTTCAATAAAAATGGCCCATGTCTTACCCATTGGATTGTTCTCAGAAATGAGTGCAGCTTCCCGGTTCAGCTGGAATTCCTGCTCAACCCGGTTTCCGTAAATGTCCTCTGATGTGACAATGATCCGATTCTGGTTCAGGATGTTCAGGTTTGCCGAAAACCTGGGATTTAATTCATCGGGGTAATAGGAGGCCAGTACACCATTGATCATGATGGTCTGGATCAGGCTCTCATCCTGTGCCCTCCCTTCAACATATATCTCCGGATCATTTGAATCAAGGAATATTTCTCCGTTATCAGAAGCATAAGGAGCGAGGATGGTGATGTAAGGAGCATTTACCTCGGTCAGTAATATGCTATACCGGATGGTTGAAACATTATCGTAAACATCAGTGATCTGAATAAAAATATCTCCCCTGTTTTCTATATCCAGGGCTGCCAGGAATTCCCATCCCGCTTCTGTTTGTATAAGTGGATATGCAATTCCTTCTATCTTCAAGGATTTGATATCACTCTCATCGATGATTCGTCCCTTCAGGCTTACGACCTTTGAGTCTTTTGGGTACTGTAATAATTGCTTGTCGCGTGGTTCCGGGTTCAGGATAACCAGGTCGGGCTTGTTTCCCTCCCGATAGAGTTCAAATAACCTGACATTGGCTTCCTTCAGAAGTTTTTGAGCCTGTCCATCAAATTCCGACAGGCTGACCAGCTTTTCATAATCCTTAATGGCATCCCGGTAGTTGCCAACCTGTTCATATGACCAGGCGCGCTTGTACAATGCATCAGCATTATCGGGTTGCAACATTAATACCTTGGTAAAATCATTGACTGCATTGGCATGCTGTGTAAAATCCTGGTAAAATACGCCCCTGAGGAAATACATGCCAGTATCGTCAGGATTCAACAATATGGCTTTTGAAACATCATCTATGGCATTCGGATAATCAAGCTTCCTGACATATATCCTGCTACGGATCACATAGGCTTCCTGGTTGTCATTATCAAACTGTATGGCCCTGTTGGCATGCTGGAGGGCAAAATCCGTTTTTCCCAGACTTAGCCTGACATCCGCCAGGGCAAGCAGAGAAGGTACATGCTGGTGATCTTTTGAGATTGCATTCACGAAATCTGATTCGGCAGCCTCCATGTTGCCCATTTTTTTATTCACCGTTCCATGCAGGTAGAAATTATATGTAGTCTCCTTCAGGGTGAGGGCATTATGAGCTACTTCCAGGGCTTCTTCATATAACTCCTGGGCCATCAGCACATTTGCCTTAATCTGGTATGGCTCGACGTAGTTCCGCTTAAGGGAGATGGATTTATCCAGTCTTTCTATTGCCTTCTCATATTCTGCCAGCTCATAGTACAGCCTTCCTGCCTCGTAAAATACCTCCTGGTCCTTATCAAGAAAAGTGGCTGCCCTGTCAAAATCCTGCGCTGCTTCCCTGATCAGTCCCAGCTTCTCGTATGCATCCGCTCTGGCCAGGTAAGCCTTATCATAATCCGGTTGCAGATCAATTGCTCTTGTAAATTGATCAACAGCATCCTGGTAATTTCCAGCAAGCATAAAGTCCTCACCAACTTTGAAAAATCTTTTTGGGTTTTGGGCCTGGGTATTCAGGCTGGTTAAAAGAAGAAGGGCGAATATACAAAAAGCAAAATTTTTCATTAAACCAAAAATTAATATCTGCCAGATAATCAGGAAAATCTACACAAAGATATGGAATTCACATTTTAATTGTACTAAAAATCATGCCAAACTATTCAACATGAAGGTTTAATGTTTGATTTCTGAAAATTCTGAGCATGCTGCCAGCTACCTGGCGTTTCTCTATTTCGTTTGCTTCTAAATGGGGTGCCCGGATACCGCTCCTGAATAGCTGATCCCCTGTAAACACCCTTGCCTCATCCCACAAGTTTCGTTTGATAAATCCTTCCAGCGTTGCCCTCCCCCCCTCAACAATCAGGGATTGAATTTCATTATGGTAGAGAAAGTCCAAAATACCATCCACCATATCATGGTCACCCGGGATCTTTACCTGCCTGATATTCTCCACCGGCTCAAGGGCCATTTCTGAGAAAATTACTGTCGGGGTTTTGCTATCCAGGAGTTTCAGGCTGCCAGAAAGTTTCCCCTTGCGGTCAATCACCAGGCGAAGTGGCTGTTTCCCGTGCCAGTCCCGCGCCGTCAACTCCGGATCATCTGTTATAGCAGTTCTGGTACCAACCAGTATAGCCTGTTCTTCGCTTCTCCATTTATGGACAAGCTGCCTTTCCATGGATCCAGTGATCCAGTTTATACTGCCCCTGCTTCCAGGTGTTCGTTCACGATCAATAAAACCATCTTTTGTCTCAGCCCATTTCAATATGATAAAGGGCCGCCTTTTTCCATGATAGGTGAAAAACCTGCGGTTTAGCTCAAGGCATTCCTTTTCCCTGATACCAACTTTGACTTCCACTCCATGATCACGCAAGCGGGAGATCCCTTTTCCTGAGACAACTTCGTTAATATCCCTGGTCCCCACAACCACCCTGGGTATACCCTTGTCCAGGATCAGATCTGAACAGGGAGGTGTTTTTCCATGATGAGAGCAGGGCTCAAGATTCACATAGAGTGTGGAAGAGGCCAGCCATTCTGCATTCTTAACCGATTGTATGGCGTTGACTTCAGCATGGGCCTTGCCATATTCACGGTGAAAACCCTCGCCAATGATCCTCCCCTCCGCCACCAGGACACACCCAACCATGGGATTTGGGGCTGTGGTTCCAAGTCCTTTTAGGGCCAGCTCAAGGCACCTGTCCATAAACTCCTTATCTTGATTTTCAGCCTTCATGAACGCCGGAATTTTTAACTTTACCACATGGCCGAAGAATCCCGCACCATACAGATCATACGCGAAAATATTAAAAAAGAGCTCAAAGCACATTATCCTGACAGGGAAATCGATGCCATAATCGATATTCTTTTCGGGACCAGGCTGCAACTTAAAAAACATGAGGTGGGGTTAAAAAGAAAAAAAATCCTTGCCCCATCGGATCAGGAATGGTTTGACAGGGCTATCAGGAAACTGAAGTCCGGATACCCTGTTCAATATATCACCGGGCAGGCTGAATTTTATGGCATGGTACTGGATGTCACACCGGATGTCCTTATCCCAAGGCCTGAAACCGAGGAACTCGTCCGGTGGATCATTGAAGGAATACCGCATCCCCGGCCCATGATCATGGATATCGGCACCGGCTCGGGCTGTATTGCCCTGGCCCTAAAAAAACATATCCCCCGGTCACAGGTAATGGCGACGGATGTGGACGCTGCAGCCCTGGATGTTGCCTCAGGGAATGCCGCTAAGCTGGATCTTGACCTGCAGTTTTACCAGCATGATGTCCTGGAAAATGATCCACCTAAAGATTGGCCCAAGATTGATATTCTAGTGAGCAATCCACCTTATATCCCGGGTAGTGAGAAAATAACCATGGCTTCCCATATTACGGCCCATGAACCACCGGGAGCCTTGTTCGTTCCAGATGAAAACCCCTTGCTCTTCTATCTATCCATTTCCGGCTTTGCTAAACGGCAATTAAAGGAAGGCGGAGCGTTATACCTGGAAGTCCATGAAAAATTCGGGAAGCAAGCCGCTGATCTGATGAATGAACATGGGTTCCAAAGTGTGGAACTGCGACACGATATAAACGGAAAAGACAGGATGTTAAAAGCCATTCACCCATGAACTACAAGGAAGCACTTTCATATACCATGGATCTCTGTAGCCGCCAGGAAAAATGCAGCAGTGAAATCAGGGAGAAATTGAAAAAATTCAAGGTCCAAAAAGCAGCTGTTGAGAAAGTCCTGCAAACATTGAAAAAAGAAGGGTTCATTGATGAATCAAGATACGCCGGGATGTTCGTGCGCGACAAATTGCGAATTAACCGGTGGGGAAAGATCAAGATCCAATACATGCTTTCTGCCAAGCGAATCCCTGATGAGATCATCTGCGAGGCCATGGAAGGTATAGATGATCAAAATTACCTGGAAATCCTGAAAGAAGAATTATCGAAAAAACAAAAATCGGTCAAAGCGGAAAATCCATTTGAGGTACGCAATAAACTGGCCCACTTCGCACAGCAACGAGGTTTTGAATCCGGATTAATCTTCCAGGTACTGGATGAGATGAAGAAAGAATGATTATTTTTCGATCTTTATTATTTTTACGTACCTAACATTCATTAACTAATTCAATATGATCACCACAGAACAGATGAAGGAACTGGTGAAGCGTGAGCAGGCGCTGAGGAGGCATCTTTGACGTTGACCAGAAGCTGGACGAGATCAACGAAGCAGAGAAGATAACCCAGGCAGCCGACTTCTGGAATGACTCCCAGAAAGCAGAAACCAAATTAAAAGAAATTTCCAGGATGAAATCATGGACCAGCGCCTATGATGAAGTCAAGTCAGCCGTGGAGGACCTGACTGTACTATACGATTATTTTAATGAGGGAGAAGCGGAAGAAGCAGAAGTGGACCAGCAATATGAGACTGCTCTATCTCTGATAGAAAACCTTGAGTTGCGTAACATGCTTGGAAATGAGGAAGATGCCCTGGGGGCCCTTCTGAAGATCAATCCCGGTGCCGGAGGAACGGAGAGCCAGGACTGGGCAGAAATGTTGATGCGCATGTATATTCGATACGGGGAAAGAAATAATTACAAGGTAAGGGAAGTGGATTACCTCCCGGGTGAAGAAGCGGGTATCAAAACCGTTACGCTGGAATTTACGGGAGATTTTGCTTACGGTTACCTGAAAAGCGAAAACGGAGTACACCGGCTTGTCCGGTTGTCCCCTTTTGATTCCGCTAACCGCAGGCATA
>CAZXOJ010000066.1:0-17439 GCA_964642325.1 uncultured Bacteroides sp.
CCGTTCCTCGACATCTATTGTATGACGGTTCAGAGGTTTTACCCTGTCTATGTGCCGCCCGTCCGTCCTTTCCGGCGATTCAAAATCTTCCATGACATGGTGGTGGGCCGAAACTGCAATCAAAGGTTGTCCTGTGAATAATAAACCCTGACCTTCACTATTTGTGATAGCCATCCATCTAACATCTTCTTTGTTGCCGTTTTCCTGGGGCCGTATGTAGGGCCAGTACTGGTCGGCAACTGCTCCTGAATACAGATCAATAAAAGCAGATGTTTTCCTGTCCCAATAAGATTCATGCGGTCCTCTGCCAAACCAGGTGATACGGTCAAATTCACGTGGCATTACCAGGTTCATGCCCATCCGGGGAATTTCAGCTGTTTCAGTTTCCTTTATTTTTAACCGGTTTGATACATGAACATCTCCATTTCCATTAATGGTATAACTGGAATGATAATCGGCAATGGCAGTACCGCTCTCATCCTTAAGAATATATGCAAAATCCAGGGTTAGGGAGGTATTCTCTTTCTGCCTGATTGCGAAATCTACAACTTCCTTCTTTTTGCCTGCCTTACGCCAGACCCGGGACCTGATATGCAGGTCATTGCCAAAATCATTATCAATAGGTGCGCGCCAGAAATTTGGGATCGGACCTGATTGGAGAAATTCTTTGTTATTACCGCTGAAACTTGTGATCATCCCTGCCCCTGTGTCAAATACCAGGCTGAATTCCTTTCCTTCAATCGATATTGAATTTTCTTCGCGGGTGAATGTAAGTTTCGGTATATCCTCATTTGCTGAATGTACTGTCTTTTTATAAAATGGCAGCTCAAACTGTTCTCTGGCCAGCATGGTTCCTGCCTCAACAAGTCCATCCGTTTCTTTTAACCCAGCCTGGATAGTCAGAAAATATTCAGTGGCAGGTTCAGGTTCGAGCATAATATCCAGTTGATAGTCACTTTTTTCACCGGGTTTCATCATTACATCATCTATGGTCCCTTTTTTCACGCTCTTACCATCCGCCCTGATTTCCCATTGGAAATTAAACCTGCCGAGATCCAGGAAAGCATATTTGTTTTCAATAGAAATTATTCCCAGGGCAAGGTTAACGGGCTTAAATTCAATATTCTGGTATACTTTCTTGACTTCCAGCAAGGTCGGCTTGATACCCCTCTGTGGATCAACCAGGCCGTTATTGCAAAAATTACCATCTGATGGTACAGTGTCGGGTCCAAAATCTCCACCATAAGCCCAGTATTCTTCACCTTCACCGGTCTCCGTCAGTATCCCCTGGTCCACCCAGTCCCATATAAAACCACCCTGGAGTACATCGTACTTTTCGATCAGGTCCCAATAATCCTGGAGGTTGCCAACACTGTTTCCCATAGCATGCGCATATTCACATTGGATAAGCGGCCTCTCAGGTGCCCCAGTGGCATATTCCTCCATTTCTTCAATACTCATATACATGGGACAGAATATGTCCGTGTTCTCCTCCAGTAGAGCCCGCTCGTACTGAACCGGCCTTGTTGCATCCTTTTCTTTAAGGTAGCTGTATGTAGCATAGAAATTAATGCCGTTACCGGCTTCATTACCCAGGGACCAGATAATAATGGAAGGCTGGTTCTTATCACGCTCAAACATGTTTTCTGTCCGGTACAGATGGGACGTCAACCAGGTAGAATCTTTGGCCAGGGATGCTTCTTCGTAACCCATGCCATGCGATTCAATATTTGCCTCATCTATGAGGTATATGCCATATTTATTACACAGTTCATACCATCTTTCAGGCTGGGGATAATGGGAAGTGCGCACAGCATTGAGATTATGCTTCTTCATTAATTCAATATCTTTTACCATGGTTTCTTCATTCACCACATGGCCTGTAACATCATGATGTTCATGAAGGTTTACACCCTTCAGGTAAACATATTGGCCATTCACCAGTAAAAGCTTATCCCTGATCTCCACAGTTCTGAACCCAACATCTTGCCGCAATGCTTCTATCACCTGGCCTTCATTGTCTTTCAACAATAGGATTAATTCATAGAGATGAGGTGTTTCAGCCGACCATTTTTTTACTGAGGGAATGGTCTCCATAAATGTCAGCACCGATTTATTATCACCTGGAGCCACCTCTTTGCTTAAGCTTTTTACTGGATTTTCAGCCTCGTACAGGATAGCCTCCAGGACCAGCGAGGGATTGCTGCCAGCGGAAGTGTTGGCAATTTCAACTTCCAGTTCCAACCGGCCATCTGTATAAGTTGGGTCGAGTCCTGCGAAAACACGGAAATCTATTATATGCTGCGGATTGCGGGCAAGTAGGTATACATCCCGGGTAATTCCACCCAGGCGCCAGAAATCCTGGTCTTCCAGATAGCTGGCATCACTCCATTTATAAACCTCGACCGCCAGGGTGTTTTCACCCGGATTAAGATACCCTGTAACATCGAATTCAGCAGGTGTTTTACTGTCTTCACTGTATCCCACCAGTTCTTCATTCACCCAGACATACATGGCTGAGCTTACTGCTCCAAAGTGTAAGTAAATCTGCCGATCATCCCAATCCCCGGGAATGGTAAATGTTCTCTTATATGAGCCGACAGGATTGTAATGTTCCTGTATGGTAGGAGGTGTCTGGGCATGCGGATATTTTGAATTGGTATAAATGGGATAATCATAGCCTTCCATTTCCCAGTTGGATGGAACAGGTGTAGTTTTCCAGTCCCTCGTATCAAAATCATCCTTGAAAAAATAAGCCGGGCGTTCTGACGGATTCTGCGACAGGTGAAATTGCCAGTCCCCGTTCAAAGATAGCAGCATGGATGATTCCCTGATAGGATATTCCCTGGCCTCTGCTTCAGTGGAATAAGGAATAAAGAATGCTCTTGGAGCCTCCCTGTTAATCTGAAATACGGCTGGATTTTCCCAATCCCTCGGCGTTTTTTCAGTAAATTCCATACCATCATAATCGGTATAGCGTGAACAGGATAAGGTTACCACAATAGCTATTGTCAGTGAGACTAATACCTGGGATGCATGATAAGTTTTCATTAAGATTCTGTTTGTGATGAGGTCTGAATTTGGCTACACAATATATATCATCTGCGTTAAAAAAATGCTTGCCCGGAGAAGTTATTGAACACTTTTATTGTTAGCCGGTGAAACCATGTTAACTTTCAGGCAAAGAATAGTAATTTATCTAAACCGGTTGTTATGATCCCTAAAAAGATTTTAGTATCAAATGTCTTTATATTACTTATATCGCTTACAATATTTTCCCAGGATAATGATATTCAGATCCTCAGAAACAACCTGATAAATGATGCCCTGCAGAGCCACGGGTTTTCTCCGCGAACAGGATTTTATATTGCATCTGATTTCAACAAAGCAGGAGAATTCCTGACCAGTATGCAGCCAGATGGGAGTTGGACCGATGTTGATTATTTGGACAGGGACAACAATTGGTCACCACTCCGGCATCTCGATAAAATGTTGGTAATGACAATTAATTATTCGGATAATACTTCAGCATTTTACCAGGATGATGCTTTGTTGAAAGGATTGGTAAGATCCCTCAATTACTGGTATGAAGTAAACCCAGTTTGCGACAACTGGTACAAAAACAGGATAGCTAAACAATTCTATTTCAATGTTATTGGATTGCTATTACAGGGAAAGATTAATGACTCACTCCATTCCAAAATGGTCAGTGACCTTACTGAAAATCCTACGATGACTGGTTCAAACCGAACACTGCTTGCCATTTCTACATTTTACCGTGGAGTATTGGAAAATGATCCTGAAATGGTCAACCTTGGAGTAATTGGAGTGACTGACCAGATAATAATTACGGTAGAAGAGGGAGTACAACCAGATTACAGCTTTCATCAGCATGGCCATTTTATTTATAATGGAAGTTATGGTTCAAATTTCCTGCGTGAATCCATCTGGATGGCCACCATTGTGCACGGAACCAGTTTTGCATATTCAGAAGAACAAATAGGCATCTTAAGGGATTATTTTCTGCAAGGTACCAGGTGGATGCTCCGGGGCAATCTTTTTGATTACAATGTCCGGGGAAGGCATGTAGGCCGGGAAACTGGCCTGCATCTTTATGCAGAGGTTCTCCTGCAGCAGTTGGAACATTTTATGATTGCAGATCCCGAATACCGTCATGCTTACGAAGAAGCTAAAAAGCAGATAGAAAATAAAATGCCCCAGGCTATAGAAGGACACAAACATTTCTGGCGATCAGATTATACTGCACATCACAGACCGGAATATTTCACTTCCCTGAAAATGTGTTCAAAAAGAACGGTAGGTATAGAACTGAACATGAATTCAGAGAATAAACTGGGCTACTGGCTGCCTTACGGATTAACATATATCTATCGGCGTGGTGATGAATACACTGCCATTTTTCCTGTTTGGGATTGGGCATTATTACCCGGTGTCACCAGTCCACACGTTGAGGTAACAGATTATGAGAAGAGTGAATCCCGTACACAACAAACAGTTTTTGTTGGTGGGGTAAGTGACGGGCAATATGGGGTCTCAGCCATGGATTTTTCTAAGCAGGGAACAAAAGCAAAAAAAGCCTGGTTCTGGTTTGACAAGGAATGGGTGGCCCTGGGTGCAGGCATAGTTTCAAGTCATGAAGCAAGCATTGTGACCGGGATAAACCAGGCCCACCAGAACGGAAAGGTGATGATAGATGGAAAAGAACTGAACAAGGGAAAGCAGATGTTAGAAAATCCACTTTGGATATTGCATGACAGTGTTGGTTATCTTTTCCCAGCAGGTCAACCGGTTCACATCAAAGCCGATGTCCAAAAGGGCAATATCCAGAGGATGTATGGATTGGGAAAAGATACTGTTTATGCTCACAAGGTTTTTTCTTTATGGTTTGATCATGGTCTAAAGCCAGAAAATAAATCCTATCAGTACATTGTAGTCCCGGGAATAAATTCAAAGGACCTGGCAAAGTATGCTAAGAACCTACCAGTCACAGTCCTGTCAAATACCAGTAAGATACAGGCTGTTCTGCATGAGAAGTTAGGAATTACAGGGATCGTTTTTTACGAGGCTGGAGAGTTTGTTGTTGGCAAGGATCTGACTATTGGCCTTAACCATCCCGGCCTGGTATTGATAAATGAGGGAGTGATCACAGTTAGCGATCCAACAGCTGCATTAAAAGAAATCTCAATTTCCCTGAGAAAAGGAAAGGGAAGTGTTCATAACAAGCGGGTAGATTTACCTACCGGAGGTTTTGCAGGGAATAGTGTAACAGTAAATTTGGACTAAGAATTTACCAATCCTTTTCCCGTCCGAGCACTTCGACAATTTTTCTTTTTACCTCCAGGGGATCTATGGCATCCTGTTGGGCATAGATTATTTCTCCATCTGACCTTATTAACAAGGTGTAAGGTATTGCTCCCTGCCAGTTCTCGTCGACGGCCTCGATAAGGGCATAATTATCGGCCCCATTAAAAATATAATTCCTGCCTGATGCATGCTGTTTCTTGAGGAATTCATGGACCTTCTCCTTTTTTGCGAGCTTATCTGCACTGATGGATATAAACTCAAAATCACGGTTCCTGTACATCAGGTTGATCTCAACCAGGTCGGGGAATTCAGTCACACATGGACCGCACCAGGTAGCCCAGACATTGATCAAGGTAAGCTTTTCCGGCTTGTTCTGAACCAAGGCTTTCACTTCATTGGTATTGATCTCCTCAAGTGTTACTTCCTCCTGCAGGATCTTTTCGAAAGCCTTTTGAGATGCCTCCCTTTTATCGGACCATTTCACAGAACAGCCGAAGGTTTTGGTTTTTGCGACCGGTACCTGGTTTCCTGCAAGTAAGGCTTCCAGTGCATTCCGGGTATCGTGTTTTGTATCCGGTCGGACAGCAATCTCTGAATCATCAATACGGCCAGCATACCTGAGTATCCTTTCCTGATCGAAGATAAATATATGAGGTGTAGCAACGGGACCGTATTTCCTTGACATTTCCTGTGTCTCACCATCATATATATAGGGGAAATTGTATTTCATATATTCCGCCCTTATCTTCATGTCTTCAAGATCGTCACCAAGGTCTGTATATCCCATTTCATCAAGCCGAACGGACAGTGGATCGTTGGGTGATACGGCAAGGAAGCTTACGCCCTTATCCTGGTAATTATCAACCAGTTGGATCATCCTTTTCTCGTAAGATTGTGCGGTTGGACAATGATTGCAGATAAACATGATAACCAGGATTTTACTGTCATGAAAATCCTTCAGGCTGTAGTCTTTCCCGTCAACCCCGGGCAAAAGAAAATCAGGTGCTGCCTGGCCGATCTCAAGTGTGGGGTAATCCTGTCCCTTCAGGCTGATCCCGGAGAAAAATAAAACCGTGATCAACATTGTGGTCGAGGTGGTTCTTATTAAGTTTTTCATTTGTGTGTTGAATTGAATCCAAAGATACTTATAAGATAATTACATCCCTTGATCCTATAGTGAAGCTCGCCACCCACCGTCGACATATATCGTGAATCCATTCACATAATCCGATGCCTGGGAAGCCAGGTAAATGGCGGTACCTATCAGCTCCTCGGGATCGCCCCATCTCTGTAATGGGACTTCCTGTTTGACCCAGGCGTCAAAGTCAGGGTTATCTGCCAGTACCCGGGTCAGCTCGGTTTTGAAATACCCCGGACCTATTCCATTAGCCTGTATGTTGTGGGGACCCCATTCAGTGGCCATCGACCGGGTAAGTGCGTTGAGGCCTCCCTTGGCAGAACAGTAATTGGCTATGGTCGGCCTGGCGCCTTCTGCATTTAGAGAACTGATGTTAATTATTTTCCCCTTTTTTCGTTGGATCATCCTGTTGGCCACCTGCTGAGATACGTAAAATACAGCATTCAGATTTATCTGTATGACCTGTGTCCATTCCTCCATGGTCATCTCAGAAAGTGGTGCTCGACGTTGGATACCAGCATTGTTTACCAGCACATCAATGGGGCCGACTTCTTCTTCAATTCTTGGAATGATGGTTTTTACCGAATCATAATCAGAAACATCAAAAGGATAACCATAGATCGTTGAACTTACTTTTTTCAGGGAGTTCAACGCCGTATCCACACGTTTGGGATCCATGCCGTTCAGGACCACTTTCGATCCGGCAGATGCAAATCCTGCAGCCAGTGTATTTCCTATTCCCCTACTGGATCCTGTGATCAGAATAACCTTGTCCTTTACATTAAAATAGTTCATGTGGTTTACGGATTTAAGCACAAATCTACTGTTTTTCACCATGTCCAAGCTCAGATACACGTTGAAATTAGCCCAATTTAAAGCCATTGGAAAAAAGATGACAGAATTGACAGAAACCTTTGGCCCGCGAAAAGGGTATTGATGCATTGACAGGTATTGATCCTTCGGAGATCATCAATCAGCTAGGAACCAAGGTATTTGTAACAAAAATCAAAGAATCACTGTATAATGTGAACCTGACAAAATCATATCCATCTCATGAAAAAAATAATTCTACTTCTTTTTAGTGTCTTATCATTGATGTGTAATGCACAATATGATGTCTCAATTAACGGAGAGGATACTCTTTGCATTGGTCAAAATTCCCAATATTTGGCTGAAGTAGGAAGCTCATCTAATCGATATCTCTTTCGGGATACAGCCAGGACCCGCCCGGGGGGTAATGGAAATTTTGCACTTGGACTGGACTATGATGTTGAGGATATTACCAATACCTTCAGTTATGATTTATGGGTTAAACCAACACGTACTATTAACATGTCTGGTGAGAGCAATGTTTGTGCAGGTGGTGTAAGCGTACCACTGGCAAACTCAAATCAGAACTGGGCGCTTGTGCCTAATGCTTTAGGCGGTGGAAGGATGAGTGTTGGACTGACAATTGGAACAAATGGATTAATGGTTGGAGAACATGCATCAAATATCCTGGTATCAAGATTAAGTTATACGGTATCTATTACAGATTGGGTTCACGTGGCTATAGTCTATCGTCCCGATAGTATTTTTCTATTTCTGGATGGCGATTTAGTTAGAGGCAGGCAGACACATTGCTCTACTAATACGAAATGTATAACAGCTGGTTTAACAGGTTACTATTATAGTCCGGATTTTCAAGGAGATCTTGATGAATTCAGATTATGGGACCTTCCACTTACACATGAGCAAGTCCTTGCAGTAAAAGACAAAAAAATATTAAACCAGGTTAATGGATTGAGATACTATGCCAGCTTCGATGACGGAAGATTTGAAAGGACACTGGGTGATATAGGTACTGCTAATATGACAGTTCAAGAGCTAACTACTGAGAATAACATTAAAAAAAGCAGCTGGGAATTAAGTAAATACTCCGGACCGGATATTGATAACCTTACTGCATTTGTTACAGATGATTTTAATTATTTATGGTCAACAGGTGAAACTACCCAGGATATTGTTTATGCTCCGGTTGATTCGATAAATTACCTCTCTGTTGAAGCGTTTAACGATCACTATTCCCTGGTGGATACCATGGAGATAATTGGGGCAAATTGTTGCTCGGAAATTTACTATGATACCATTACAGAAATTGTCTACGATACAGTATGCACTTATGCGGATGTGCCTGGTGAGGACCTGGTCTCGCACTATCCATTCGATGGAAATGCAGATGATTTTGGGTCAAGGAAAATGGATGGGGTAATTAATGGAGCGGTTCTCACAACAGACAGGAATGGCATAGTAGATCAGGCCTATCAATTTGATGGTGTGGATGATTTTATTAACATTCCTGAGGGACTGGCCTTTACCAATGATTTTACAATCTCCTTTTGGGCATACAGTGAGACTGTGACCGGGAGAGGAACCATCCTTTGTGATGGATCTTCCTCAGCAGGAGGTAATGATTTTCTGATAAATTTCCGTGGAAATGAAATTGGTATCAGGGCGGATAAATCAGGCAGATCTCTGAATCATGAGTATTCAAGTCCGGCTTCATTAACTGGTCTAGGCCTGGTCAATCAATGGGTACATGTAGCATGGGTAATGCAACCCGGGTATTCAAAAATTTATTTGGATGGCATTGAAATTGCCCATATTAACGAAGCAGGATCCAATGAGGGATACCATGATTCATTATCATATATAGGGGCAAGAAATGTATGGGATAACCCTGATAATTTCTATAAAGGAAAATTGGATGATCTGAAGATATATGCCAGGGGACTGGAACCTGAGCAGATCATGTCCCTCTATAATGGTTCCGGATTGACCAAAATTCACTACGACACCATTACCGAGATAGTATACGATACGGTAACCCAAGCCAGGTTGGATTTGCAATATTTAAGGTTCGAATCCTATTACTCAGAAGATGCCGGCCAGGTAAATGTATATGAAATACAAGGATATCACCAGGGTACAAATATTGCACTGAATGAAGCCACATTTACCAATAGTTGTGAGGGAGGTGGTGAAAATTGCGGAGGGCCTGCTGTTGATGGTGAAGGATCTTCACGGTGGTCAAGTGACAGAAACGATGCTGGTCCTGATTTAGCTAATCCGCATTTTATTGTTGTGGATCTCGGCCAGGAATACAATCTGGACAGTATTATTTTGAATATTGAGGGATTCGATAATTGGAATCAGACTTTCGGATTTTATGGATCCCCAGACTCAATTGACTGGTTTCTGATAGGAGAAGGGGAGGAGATAACGGGAATTTTTACTTATGATTCTTATGTAAACAATCAGGTTATTCAACATGATACTGTAATTGTTGAGGTCTATGACACAATTTATGAATCTACTCCCGCCTTTCAGTACCCGGTATACCGTGAAGGAGACATCCAGTATATAAAATTTGAATCTTTTTATTCTGAAGATCGGAACCAGGTCAATGTCTATGAAATCCAGGCATTTGATGAAGGAATAAATGTTGCGCTGAATAAATCATCTTTCGCTAACAGTACTCCTCAGGGAAGTTATTCAGCTGTGGATGGGAGTGATAATTCAAGGTGGTCAGCAAACAGGTACGATGTCGGGCCTGATTATGCTAATCCGCATTTCATCGTCGTCGATCTGCAGGATTCTTATCTACTGGATAGCATCTATTTAAACATCAAAGGGTATGATAATTGGAACCAGACCTTCAATGTACTGGTTTCAAATGACTCAGCCAGGTGGTTCTTGATAGATTCAGAGGTTGATAGGACAGGGATATTCACCTACCCACTTCGGACATGGAACATCGTCACAGTTCATGATACCGTTACAACCACCATTGAGAATCATATTTCGGTAACAGATACATTGATCATCGATGCTTTGCTGACAGGTATCCTGGGTCCAGATAATATCAATACCCTGAAAGTTTATCCCAACCCGGCCAGGGATTTCCTCTACATCAATACAGGTGATTATGCAAGGATGAACGGCTACAAACTTAAGATTATAAGCCAGCTTGGATCTGTAGTCTTTGAGACCAATGTGGAAGATCCATTGTACCAGGTGAACCTGTCAACCTGGTCCGGTAAAGGATTGTATTTTATCCAGCTGATAGATTCGGGGGATATGATTATTGATATCCGAAAGATAATATTGCAATAAAGATTCATCAATCGAACATAAATGCCTGGCAGTAAATTGTCAGGCATTTGTTTTTGTTAAAGGTTGGTCTGATCCACCAATTGATCCAGAAGGAGGTTATTTGAAGCAATGATCCCTGTCCGGTTCACATCCCAGCCTGGTTGATCTAAGTTGCGGAGTTTTCCGCCAGCTTCCGTAAGGATAATGCTCGCGGCTGCATGGTCTTCCGGGGTTGATCCATTGTCGATCAAACCATCTATCCTGCCCCTGGCGATATTGCAAAGATCAAAGGCCGGGGCAAAATTAATGACGACCCTCCTGCATTGCAGGACGAGTGACTCCAGCAGTGCAATGCCTTGCCGTATTTCAACTTCTTCAGGAGCATAAGCAAGGGCCAATAAGGAACCTGATATGTTTTCACGCCCGGAGACAGATATCTTCTCTCCGTTGAGATAGGCCCCTTTGCCCTTTTCGGCATAGAATAGTTCATCACTTATGGGATTATAAACCACGCCAAGTAAAATTTCATCCTGGAAGGCCAGCCCGATGGAAACGACAAAATAGGGACTGCCGGTAATGAAATTATTGGTGCCGTCAAGGGGATCGATATACCAGCAGTATTCGGTTTTCCCTTTAATATTCGGTGATTCCTCGGTGATGATGCTGTATTCAGGATAAGCAGCCTGCAATTCTTTCATGATCAGGGCTTCCGACTGGTAATCCGCATGTGTCACTATATCATGCTCACCTTTGGTATCGAACTTATTAATGTGTCTATATTCATGAGCAAGGATAGCGCCGGCGGATTTAGCAATAGAAATGACGTTTTCAAGGACATTCATAAAGTATAGGTTATATTAATTAATGATTGGACATTAAGTCTGCAATTAATTCACAGCTTTCGGAGTAGATTGAGTGAATCTTTCTAAAGCTCGCATCAATCATTTGCTCTCCCGATCCAGGATCGTTGAATACTGACATTAAAGTATCTGATATGTCTGCTCCTGTGGACTTCTCGATCTCAAACACCCAATCTTCAAATCCCAAATCATAATACATCTGTCCCTTGATGGTATCCTGTGGCTGGCGCAGGTAAAATGCGATGGTTCCATTGGCCAGGGCGATAATAGGCGAGTGGCATTCAAAACTTAGCAGGGCAAAAGCCCTTTTGTAAACTGAGGCCGCTTCATCCGGCAGCCAGTATCCCCGTTTTACTACAAAAGATTTAACATCGTCCGGAAGGGGATCAATTAGCAGTTCATTCATGATGTCTACCTCATAGGTCATTTCGGGACATATGAGGACTTTATGTCCTGTCGCCCTGACCCAGGTAATGATGGCCTCCCTGAGTTTGGCATGGTCTTCTTCTTTGTATCGTTCATTCGTTTCCTCTACCTCACGTATTTTGGCCTTATCCCAGTTCACCTTCTTTATCTTATGGTATGGAGTATATCTCAACCTGGGAATGGCGCAAATATATTTCCCTTCTTCCAATTCCTGGTCATCTAAAAACCGTATAGCCCTCTCTTCATTATAAATGTTCAGATAGAATGTAGCATCCGGTGCAAATGAAATTTGCTGACCGCTGATGCCTTCAGCTTCCAGTACTTTTAAAGAGGCTGTTTCCCTGGTATAAATGAAGCTCGCTTTGTTAAGCAGTTCCTTCAAACCCTGGTTCACCCATTGTATTGTGGTTCCAAAAATACCAAAAGGTTTACCTGTTGTCTTATCCCAGGCCCTCAGGCATTTCTCTCCCACAACTGACGGTCCGGATCCATGTACCATGATATCCGACTCATCAAATGCTTTCAGCACGTCTTCAGCCTCTACTTCATCATTTTCATTCACACCCCCATAAACGATTTGAACATCGGGGAAGTTCGCCTTGAGCATCAGGCCTACCTTTTCGCTATTAGACATTTTCCAGAGGATCAAACGGCAAGCAGGTAAATTCTTTTGCAATATGTGAAGTAATCCCGGGGTATGCGCAATGTCCCCGATATTAACATCCTGCCATCCGGAGACTATCAGGATGGTTGGTTTTTGTTTATTGCCATTGCCTGTACAGGCTTGCAGGATGACAGCAGGCAGGAACAATAAACCACTGGCCAGAGTTGCCTGCTGGAGAAATCTTCTTCGTCCCGGAGAGGTTTTATTCTCCATTCGTCCTTATGATTTTGAGGGCGATGTCTCCATTATATACCGGGCTTGCAAGGGTTTTTACGGCTCCTGTGTGATCGAATTTTTCACTTTTTTCGGTATTAAAATTAACCGTATTCAACCATGTGGCCTTGTATTTTCCAGGGGGCAGGTACAATTGCAGATCGCACTGGGATCCGCCGTAAAGATAGACGGCATATTCCTTTCCCTCATTGGCAAGCACCTGCGGGACAGTCCCCGGAGCCAGCTTAACCAGATGCCTGGACGGTTTGAGCTGGATGAATTCAAATCCTTCCATAAATCTTTTAAGGAATGCCAGTTGTTTCCTCAGTGCAGCACTCCCGTGGCCAGGTGCATCATTGACCAGTGTTCCATCCTCAAATCCCACAAAAAAGGAGTAGTCAAGGTTATTGTAAATACTACCTCCTGCCAAAATGAAATTCCAGGCATTTTCACGGTACCTGTGATCCTTATTGCTACAAAATCCATCCTCATCAAAGCCGACAGGGAGTTCATATCCATAGTTGTATTCGACTGCCTGGGGCATGGCGTAATGGAAGTTGATAATGGAAACATAATCATCGATTTCCTTTATCGGATACATGAAGCTGCAGAAATTCTGTGCTATCAGATGCTTCCGGTCAAAATTACTTTCTGTTTTTGCGATGATCTCGCCAATCCTTTTCTGCCATGTATTGGAAGCAGCATTTGGAAGGTCTGCCTTGCGCCTCCAGTAAAGATGAGTAGCAGAATCATTCGGATTAATGGCAAAATATTTATCGCTGTTGTCACTCCAGGGTTCATTCTGGATTTCATAATAAATATTGTTAAAATCCTTCAGCTCTGCGACCAGTTTCTGAACAAATTTTTCCTGGTATACCATCAGATTGCCATTCTCAGGAGTGTGTACATTACGTCGCGGAATGACATCAGTTTGATTGATATTGTTTTCATGATACAGGGGACAATGAGTCCAGCTGAGGTCCGAATAGATGGATGAAAACATCGTGATCTCAACGATGATGTCAAGCTTTGTTGCCTGGGTCAGGAAATCTTTCAAACGGTTAAAATACTCTTCGTCCCACTTGTCAAGATCGAACTTTTTACCACCTCCTTGATTACCCTCAATATTTGTCCTTTTCCAGGGAGCAAGAAAGGACTCAGCGGGTGGGGCAAGTGTATTATTCGTGATGCCAAAACTCCCCGGATTCTCAACATAGCTGCCGCAGAATATACGGGTGAGGTTCAGTCCATCTTCAGCAAGGGTATTCAGGTATTTTTCGTAATCGAAATCAAGGTTGATGACCGCACCGTAATGTTCTCCCGATGTGATCATCAGGGTTGGCTGGCCCTTGTATTCAAAATAATGGGGATTCTCAGGATGCAGACCAATGGGTTGGGCATGGCTCAGTATGGTAAAGTACAATATGATCAGGAGTGAAGCTAATTTCTTTGTATTCATATGCAGAAAAATGATAGTCAAAAATTGGCAAAAGATTTTCATTTCACGGTGAAATCTGGTTTCCCAAATGTATAAAAATACCACCTGAAAGGAAACCTCTTAGAAATAACTTTCTTTACATAATTTTATGTTTTAAGAAACATAAAAGTTTATATCTTTGCAGCTTCCTTTAACGCAAACCTATAATGCGGATTTAAACTGCAATTTGTACAAACATTTAATGAATTAATAATGGAAAGAAGTGAAATTCAAACACGTGTAAAAGAAGTGGTTGGCAGGGTTCTGGAAACTGATAGTGCTGAAATAGCTGATGATGCCAACTTCGTTTTCGACCTTGGAGCAGATTCGATGCAAAGCCTTGAACTCGTAGCTGGATTTGAAGAAGAATTTAGTGTTGAACTGGATGAAGATAAAGCCCTCGAGGTACAAGGCCTGCAAGATGCCATTAATTTCATCGCAACATACCTTTAAATCATAAGATCAGGCCCCCCGGGGATTACCCGAAATATTACTTCCGGATTTCTCAAGGAGGTAATACCATTTAGTTAAATCGTATTTATCAGGCTTAGCAATTATCACATTATGACTAATTTACAAGAACTCAGACAGAAAAACCTGGAAACTATTTTTCATCCGAAATCGGTAGCTATCGTAGGTACAAACAAGGTAAAAGGAACCGTTCCTCATGATATCCTCGACAGCATCTTAAAAGCAGACTTTAACGGGATTGTATATCCTGTAAGTCCCAAAGAAAAGAGTATTAAAGGGATCAAGGCATACAAATATGTTGTGGATGTTCCGGATGATGTTGACCTGGCCATCCTAGTATTTCCCAGTTCTGTATGTCATATGGCACTCGAACAATGTGGACAGAAAGGGATAAAATCAGTCATCATCATTTCAGCCGGGTTTAAAGAAGTCGGAGGAGCAGGAATAGAGAAAGAAAAACAGCTTGTAGAGATTGCCAGGAAGTATGATATGTCATTTATCGGACCTAATTGCCTGGGTGTTATCAATACTGCTCCGGACACCCTGCTCAACGCCTCTTTTGCAAGGGAAATGCCAGAGACAGGCAATATTGGATTTCTTTCACAGAGCGGGGCGCTTTGTACGGCTGTCCTGGATTATGCACAGGCCAAGCACATAGGGTTCTCCAAATTCATCAGCTTCGGTAACAAGGCCGATATCAGTGAAATTGATCTCCTTTACTACCTGATGAATGACGATGAAACAAAGGTGATACTGATGTATCTCGAAGAAATTTCTGACGGCATAGCTTTGATCAATGCGGCACAGGATGTTATTGCAAAAAGCGGGAAACCCATTCTCATCATTAAGTCAGGGCGCACCGAAGAGGGTGCTTCGGCTGCCGCATCACACACAGGGTCATTAGCTGGTGCGGATGATATTTGTGATGCAGCTTTTGAACAGGCTGGGATCATAAGATGTGATAATATAGAAGAGATGTTTAACAAGGCCATTGCCTTTGCTTATCAACCAGCACCCAAAACAGAAAAAGTTGCGATCATCACGAACGCAGGCGGACCTGGTGTGCTTACTACGGATGCAGCTATTTCGAGTGGATTGAAATTGGCAAAGTTCTCAGAGGAAACAACAAAAGTCCTCAAGAAGGCTCTTCCGGCTACGGCGAATATTAAAAACCCGGTGGATGTGATCGGGGATGCCAGGGCAGATCGCTACGTGGTAGCCATCCAGGCTGCTTTTGATGACGAAGATGTGGCCGGGGTATTTGTAATTCTGACACCCCAGTCAATGACCGATATTGACACGATTGCTGAAGAGGTCACCAAGATTGCGGAAGGGCAGACCAAACCAATCTATGCATCTTTTATGGGTGAAAAGGATGTGGCCTCCGGGATCGACATTCTTCAAAAACATAAAATTCCCCATTATATCCTGCCGGAATCAATGTGTTCGGCATATCAGGTTGTATATCATTTCAATAAGATCGTGAAGAATGCAACTCACGAAGCTGCTACACTGGATGATATTCAGCACGCTGAGGCTAAAAAACTGATGGATAAGGTCATGGCAAATGGAAGGACCTTCATCCCCGAAGTCGAGACCATAGACATACTCAAGACCTATGGACTACCGGTTCCACAGGGGGATCTGGCAACCACTGAAGATGCTGCTGTTAAGATCGCAGATGAGATAGGATACCCGGTCGTAATGAAGGTGGTTTCTGATCAGGTATTGCACAAGTCGGATGCTAAAGGGGTTGAACTCAATCTGAAATCGGCACAGGAAGTCAGGGATGCCTACAGACGTATTCATGACAATGTTATTGCCAGCGTTCCTGATGCTACCATTACCGGGATTTATGTGATCAGGATGATTACCGGGAGTGAAGAAGTAATTTTAGGCATCAAAAGGGATCCGTCTTTTGGTCCCGTACTGATGTTCGGACTTGGTGGCATCTTTGTTGAGATTTTCCGGGATATTAGTTTTGGCGTTGCACCATTAAGCTATGAAGAAGCACGCAATATGATCGAAAAGACAAGGGCCTATAAAATTCTTAAGGGTGCAAGAGGACGTGCTCCAAGGGATATTGATAAGATTGTTGATGCATTGATAAGGCTTGGCCAACTGGCCATTGATTATCCTCAAATCCAGGAGCTGGATATAAATCCTTTATTTGTATTGGAAGAGGGGCAGGGAAGTGTGATTGGTGATGCCAGGATGTTATTGAAGAATGAGTAAATTAAAAATACTATTTAATCATCTATAACTAAATTTAATCATTTAATATTATGAGAATTATTATTAAACCTGCCAGTCAAGATGCCGGAAAATGGACGGCCGACTACATCTTCGATAAAATCAGAGCTTTTGGTCCAACCCCTGAAAAACCCTTTGTGCTTGGCCTGCCCACAGGCTCCTCACCCATGCCTGTTTACGAGGAATGGATAAAAAGCTACAAGGCTGGTGAAATCTCCTTTAAGAATGTCGTAACATTCAATATGGATGAGTATGTCAACTTACCGGAAGATCATTCTGAGAGCTATCATTCTTTCATGTTTGATAATCTTTTCAACCATATTGACATTGCCAGGGAGAATATCAATATTTTAAATGGGAATGCGCCTGACCTGACAGTAGAATGTAAGACCTATGAGGCCAAGATTGAAGAATATGGTGGTATCGAATTGTTCCTTGGAGGAATAGGACCTGACGGACATATCGCCTTCAATGAGCC
>CAZXOJ010000067.1:0-17368 GCA_964642325.1 uncultured Bacteroides sp.
CATATTGTTCCTGTCCGGGTTTATTTTGAAAGCAGTTAGCAATATTCCTTTGCGACTCAGGGAAATCCCACCTGCTGTGGCGGGTAGCTCTCCTTTTGTGCCTTCATAAAAAACTCCTTTTATCGGCACCCGAGTTTCTTCAGAAGGAGTGATTAAAGTCTTTTCTGGATCATATTTATCATAGCTCCAGATATACATCTTTGATGAAAATGAACCTTCTATCCATTCAGTGAAATTAGTCCCCCATTGTGTATTAAATAAATTCACAAATACCCTGCCTGTGCTTAACTCCTTGTTCCTGGAGAACCTGAACAAACCGGGATCGTCAATGCTTATCCCCGGGGAATTTGGACAATTCAGCAGCATTCCTTTGCCCGATCCATCGTACAATGTCATAGAAGTATTGAGAAAATAGTAATCCTGATTTGTTCCCTTTACAAACTCCTTTTTCGGATCTACAATTCCACCCGTGCGATAGAGCCGGTAATCAGGTTTATCCGTATTAAATGGGAATGAGAGCCAACCGGCTTCTGGTATAGCGTTTGGCTTTTTCCCGTCAACGCCCCATACTATTTCTATGTATGGCTGGTTTTCATACAGGGTGTAAGTTACCATATAGCGTTGTGAATCAGGATCATCCAGTTTTCCAAACACGGTTGCACGCACGGCATTACCCATGTCGAGGTAAACAATTTTTACACATTCCCCTTTGTAAACCGCGCTTTCTTTATCAGGAACAGCAGTCCGTATCATTTCATCATTCGCCCAGTTCTCTGCACCCGGCTTAATATAGGCTTGATTGTAAGCATCGATTTTATCCTGGCCTGCCTGCTCAAAGATGTACTGTCCGAAGCCATAGTCCCTGTTCTGTTCGGCTAATTCCCTGTTATTTCGCTTGTCAAATACAGAAGACAAGCTCCCTTCCAACTTATTGATCTGAAGCTTGAAGTACTTATTTTCCAAACGATTATCATCCTCATCAATAGTAAGGGATCCTTCAATGTCAACTGGTTCCAGTAGGGGAATGTAGGTTTTATACCCCATTGACGGCACTGCAGCCGCGTCAAAAGAAATCAGGTTATAATCTTCATAAACTGAGATTACTTCCCCTGTAGCCGCATCTTTTAAACCCAGGATTTTAAATTGCTTTTGATATATTCCAGCAAAGAAACTTACCCTCCCGTCTCTTTGCCAGGGCAATGGATTGTAAACAACAATTCTTTTTCCATCTACATTCACAGATGATGCAAGTTTCTTCAACTGCTGCTTCATTAAAGGGTGAATTATTTTTTCAGCATCTCTGATACGGTTCCCTTTTTCAATCCATGTCCCCTCAATGAAATCATAATTCCCCAGGGATTTATTTATTTTGAACTCATCGTTATAGGTCCATTTATGCTGATCTGCATGCGTCATGGCAGCGCCGAAGGTATGTTCGTCGTAGAGGATCATATTTTCAACTGCATCATCAATATATGATCCGATATCATTAACATTCACTCCCCACAAGTTCAGCTGTGAATTCAGGATCTCTGTATTGTAAGTTTCACGTTGCAGGTGTTTACTCAGTTTTGTCTCCCGGGGCTTGGACATATACCCATGGATCCAGGTATCCGGCATATCACCGATTACAATGGGCAGTGTTGGTTCTTCTTTCATTAATAGATCATAAAAATCAGAAAGCCTGCCGATTCTTACATTAACTTCTGGCATTTTCTCTTTTGCCAGTTTCAATAATTCAGCCACTTCTTCGGGGGAAGGTGCTCCTGTGTTTTCATGTGTATGAATCATAGCAAGCCAGGTTTTATGCGGCCAGTCTTCTGGTGGCAAAATACCCGAACCATAATATTCAGACCAGTAAAAGGTTAAAAGGCGTGAGCCATCGGGACCCTGCCACCAGAATAAATTGGGAACCTCAGGTGATGCAGAACCGGGATTACAACCCAGGTGTAGAAAATCCACGCCTGCATTTTTAAGCACCGTAGGCAATATATGAGAATGGCTTGGTACATCGGTTAGTTTGGCATCGCGGGCCTCTGGCAATCCATACCTTTTATTTATTTTGGAAGCATAGGATAGTCCACGCACCAGGTTTTCAAGGTCGCTGGCTTCTGTTTCAAAGGTTATGGGAAGTGCATGGGGTACAATGCGTTTATCCTTTATTGCTTTTGCCAGTCTTTCCTTCTTATCTGCACTGGTGTTTTCAAGCATATACTTTAAGGGCCAGGCAGGAATGGTCCATACAAATTGTTCTTCGGCTGGCAAAGTCGATGTTTCATCGATGGACCTCAATGTCTCGTCCAGCATGTCATTGCAATAACTCTGAAGAACACCCTCTGCCCAGTTTGTATACCCGATATCAACATGCATTTTGAACACAACCACGATGTCAGTCACCTGACTATTAAGAGGACCATCGTCGGTTGGTTCTGCTTCAGATTGGGCACTTAGCATATTAAACACTGCTAATAAAAATGCTAATAGGAAGTATTTCATATTTTGTCAATATTAATATTGGGTGATAAATTATTTCAATTTAAAGTTATTGTACAACTAGATTAAAATCAAAGAAATTCATAATTAATTTTATTCCAGACAAACTGGTCAATGATATGAGGGATAATCATTGTTGCACATCCATGCTTTAGTGCCAGGTGAGTTGTCCCTGAACCTCCATGATGAATTACGCCATATCCCCACGTGTTCCAATGGATATTAAAATTATTTTCATCCTCATCTAAATTACGGAAAAATGATAACCGGGGGATATGATGAAAATAAGGCTTAAAGAGCAGAATGTAATCTGGTATTTTAAGTTTGCGCAGGTATCAACTAAAACCGCTAGCTATAAAACCTCCTGATCTTTCCCTTGACAAGAAATAGCTGTTTGATATCATCCTGTTTGGCCTCGATGGTGGCGGTATCACCATTTGATGGAACGAGGAAAAGGGTATCCGGCTTCCCGGAGTCTTTGATATACCTTAGAAGATTGAGATCTTTGGTAACGACAATGTAGGGAAGGTCATAGATATAGGCACTTTTGTTAACAAGGTCACAGAGAATGATCTCTCCTGGCATAAATTCCGGCAGCATTTCATCTCCAAAAACCTCCAATGCTATGTCACATTCAAGAAAAGATTCAATCCTTACGATATGAGCTGGACGTGCATTCCTGCAATTGAATAAGGCTTCAAATTCACTCGGGAGACGTTCGCCGAATGTCTTGATCATCTTATTCAGGGTATCAGGAGAGATATAATCACCAGCAGTGGTTTTTGTCATCATTGGAAGGTGATTATACCGTACCCAATCCGGATTCAGATCGGGGAATGACGCTATATATTTTTTCATGAGTTCTGCCGACGGAGCTTCGTTCTCGTAAAAAAACTTTCTCAGTTCGTCTTCTTTAACACTGAGCCTTTCAGCTGTTTCAGAAAGCGTGATGGCAAATTTCCGGCTGATGTGTGACAGCCTGTCATTGATATTGGGAAAGGAATCTTCGGCCACTGAAAACATTACTCCCTGGCCTGCTATCAGCCAACGGATGTTTAACTGGTCCCATCTTGAAACGATGCGAAAAATGACATCATAACTCGGACTACGATCAGGATTATTGATGATATTGGTGATGGTAGAATTATTTTTCAGGCCTATTTCTTTTGAAAAAGAATTTTTATTCAGTCCCAATTCTTTGATAAGAAGTGCGATCCTTTCTCCTATTGTTGACATGTATTCTGCTAGTTAATAGTGGTTTCGAAAAATGAAGATAAAAAAAAATTATCATACTTTCAAAAAGCAGTAAATTATTTATATATTTGTGTCCCATAGGACCAGTTCATCCCAATGTTTAATTCTTATGGTAGTGGTTTCATTTCAAACATTAATCTCATGATGAACTGGTCCTCTTCTTTTTAAAAGGCTCCTCATTTCCAATCTTTCATTACCAATCCCGCTTCGAAATGTTCCCTGAATTCAGCATCCGGACAAGGAAGAAACGCTCTTCCGGGATATTCATGCTGAGTTATCGGGAAAATGATTATTTTTATTTCAAACCAGACCTTAAACTAAGGATATATAATTTGTATTTATAATGGAAAAAAAACAATCATTCAGGGATAATATTATCAATGGCTATACCTGTAAAGGCGATTTTATTGTATTGGGTGGAGCCATGCTTGATGGTGAATGTATCCCGGAAACTTATGTGAAAGTACCTTTGAAAACGATTAATCGTCATGGATTAATTGCAGGTGCAACAGGTACAGGAAAAACAAAAACCCTCCAGATCATTGCCGAGCAACTTTCCGAGAAAGGGGTTCCGGTAATCCTGATGGATTTGAAAGGTGATCTGAGTGGCCTTGCCCAGCCTGGTGAAGAAAAGGAATTCATTACCGAAAGGCATGCCAGGATAGGATTCCCCTATCAGGCGAAACCCATGCCTGTTGAGCTAATGACCATTTCCAGGGGAGATGGCGTGAAATTGAGGGCCACGGTTACAGAATTTGGTCCGGTTCTGATGTCCAAATTGATGGAACTCAATGAAGTACAATCAGGAATAGTATCCGTGTTGTTCAAATACTGTGATGATCAAAAGCTACCTCTTGTCGACCTGCAGGATTTTAAGAAGATTCTTCAATACTCTATCAATGAAGGCAAAGAAACCATAAAAGCGGAGTATGGTGCCATCTCATCCACATCTGTCAATACCATTATTCGCAATATTGTAGGGTTGGAACAGCAGGGAGCCGATCTTTTCTTTGGGGAAACCTCATTCGATGTAGATGATCTACTGAGGCAGGATGAGAATGGGAACGGATACATTTCCATCATTCGTCTGGTCGATATACAGAACAGGCCAAAACTATTTTCCACTTTCATGCTAAGTATGCTGGCTGAAATATATGCTTCCTTCCCGGAACAGGGGGATAGCTCAAGGCCAAAACTTGCCATATTCATAGATGAAGCACACCTGGTTTTTAGCGAAGCATCCAAAACCCTGGTTGAGCAGATCGAAAGCATTGTAAAACTGATCCGGTCAAAGGGAGTGGGAGTGTATTTTTGCACACAGGACCCATCGGATGTACCCGATGATGTTCTGGGTCAGTTGGGACTGAAAGTTCAGCATGCCTTGCGTGCATTTACGGCCAAAGACAGGAAAAACATCAAGCGCACATCTGAAAATTATCCCATTTCCGAATTCTACAAGACCGATGAGATCATTACCTCCCTTGGAATTGGGGAGGCATTGATCACAGTCCTCAATGAGAAAGGTATACCAACCCCTCTTGCTGCCACTTACATGAGGGCCCCCATGAGCAGGATGGATGTCTTATCGGAGCCAGAGATCCGGTCCCTGGTGAGATCTTCGGACCTGGTTCCCATTTATGAAGAAACGATAGATAGGGAGTCGGCATATGAGATGCTCAAGGAGAAAATTGAAGCCTCACAGAAAGAAGAACACCAGGAAATGCTGAAGGAGGAAACCAGGAAAGCCAGGCCGAAGAAAGATGATGACAGTTTAATTGAAGAACTAAGCAAGAACACATTGGTCCGTCAGGTCGGCCGTACTGTGGCTCGTGAACTTGCCCGGGGATTGCTTGGAGTGCTGGGCGTAAGTGCAGCTGCACGAAAAAGGAGATCCAGGTAAAATATAACCATACTGAAAATGCCCGTACGAATTCGTAAAGACAAGAATGCCTCTTCGTCCCAGAAGTATATCCCCCGGAGCGGGGGACAAACAGTGAACCGGGGAAGGGGAGGTGGAGTGACCAATGCCATACTGCCCTTGCTGGTAACCCTGTTCAGGAAAAGACCCAAACTTGCCATATTGCTCATTGTTCTTGGTGTCGTAGGCTACATCATTATCAGCAGGTCCAATGGACCGACAAGCTCTGCGGTTCAGAGCATCCTGTTTGGAACAGGACTGGAAATGGATGAGAAGATTTACGATGAGGCTGAAGTATTTGAACCCCTGGCTGATAACATAAAAAACCCCTTGCCGGAAAGTGTATCCCTGGAAGAATATTGCCCCCCCAGGTTGAACCAGGGCAAACAGGGCTCATGTGTGGGCTGGTCTTCTGCATATGCTGCCCGTACCATTCTTCATGCCCGATCCACGGGCCAAGATCCGGCTGAGGTGACCTTCAGTCCCTCATTTGTTTACAACCAGATAGCCCTTCCTGGTTGCCAGGGAACCTACCTGCAAAAGGCCATGGAGGTAATGCATAGAGGAGGTGCATTGCCATTCTCAAGATTTGGATACAATGAAAATTCCTGTTCCAAGAAACCCAGCAGGATGGAAATAAGTGCCGCTTCTTCCTATAAAACCAAAGGCTTTAACCGGCTTACACAGGGGGGTGATGATTACCGGACAGACCTGCTTGCCATCAAGCAAAATCTTGCACAGGGTGCACCGGTGGTCATAGGTATGATGGTCGGAGGTAGCTTTATGCGGGATATGATGGGCAGGCGCCTGTATATCCCTGACCGGTCAGATTACTCGGGGACCAGGTTGGGCGGACATGCCATGTGTGTGATTGGGTATGATGATTATTTTGAGGGAGGAGCATTCCAGGTAATGAATAGCTGGGGTAAAGAATGGGGAGAGGATGGTTTGTTCTGGATGCGGTATAATGATTTTGATTATTTTACCAGGGAGGCATACGGGTTATATCCCATGGGGGATGCAGATGAGGTCATTTCAGATATCCTGGATGTTGAGATAGGATTAGTGGTGAATGCTACAGGCCGTTATATTCCCCTGGATTACAATGCTGGAATAACCTTCACAACAGCATCCCGGGTAAATAAGGATACAGATTTTAAGGTTGAGATCACCAATTCCCTGGAGTGTTTTACCTATATTTTTGGGAAAGAGACAGATGGAACGAGTTATGTATTGTTCCCCTATACCAAAAAGCATTCTCCTTACTGCGGGATCACCGGTACCAGGGTATTTCCAAAGGACCATTCGCTTTATCCGGATGAGCAGGGGGACAGGGATTATATTGCCATTGTCGTTTCCAGGCAGAAACTTGATTACAACCTGTTGAATGATGCCATCGATAATGCTACGGGAAATACCTACGACCAGAAAGTGTATGCAGCACTTGAAGATGAACTCGTCAGGGACATTGATTTTAGAGATGGAAATACCGTCAGATTCTCGACAGGCAATTCCAGCAGGAACGCAGTTGCAATGGTTATGGAGATCATCAAGTAAATAATTCGGACTTGAGCTCCGGCCATTCAAGCTCCAAGCTTTTGAGGGTTTTCAGTACCTCCGAGGCAACATAATAGAGTTTTTGCCAGTTCTTATCAGAGGGGACTATATGCCAGGGTATTGAATTACAATCCCTGAAGATCCTTTCATATACCTTCTGGTAATCACTAAATTTCTTACGGGTTTCCCAATCGCCATCCTTGTGTTTCCAGTGTTTCTCCCTTAACTGTACCCTTTCCATCAATCTTTCCTCCTGGGCCTCGAGGGATACGTTGAGGAAAAATTTAAGCACCCTTGTATTATTATGTTCAAGTAGCTTCTCGAAATCATTTATCAGGCTGTAACGCTCTGCAATCATCTCTTCAGTGAAATAACCTTCAACGGAGGGTACGAGTATATCTTCATAATGGGAACGGATAAAGATCTGCACATCTCCCTTGGCGGGGACGTCCTTGTGTACTCGCCAGAGGAAATCATGTGCAAATTCTGCAGGGGTTGGTTTCTTAAAGCTTTTAATCTTGATACCTATTGGGTTACAATATCTCAGCAGGCCCCTGGTCAGCCCATCTTTACCTGATGCATCAAGGCCCTGAAAAACAATTAACAAGCTATATTTTTGCTGGGCATACATCTTGTATTGCAGTTCTCCAATCTCTTTCAGGATGTTTTTTGTTTCCACCCTCGTTTTGCCTTTGTCCCATTCCGGATTGAATGTATGGTAATCTTTTATCTTCATAATGTTGTTTATTATTCACGGTCCATTGATACATATACTGGAAGGTGGTCAGAAAATCCACCATGGTATTTCTTTCCGGAATATGACCTGTTGGGCCTGTAAATGGCTCTTTTTTTATCGTAAAATAATAATTTTTTATCAAAATGAATGGTCAGGCGGGGAGACCTGATCTGGTATCCCTGTGCTTTCATCATTCCCCTGCTGATCAATATCTGGTCAAACATGAGCCAGCGCCCTTTTGCAAAAGTGGTTCCCAATTTTTTGTTGAAGGGAATGCGTGCCAGGTTGTAGAACTCACCCTTCAGGTAAGAGCTTATTGATTTACTTAAGGGCAGATCATTAAAATCTCCCATGATGACAATCTTGGCCATGGGGTCGGAGCGGAGAATGTTAAGTGTTTTGTTGGAAAGACACTGTGCCGCGGCGATACGTTTCGGCATCGTTTTCCTTGTACCTTCCCTGCGGGATGGCCAGTGATTAACAAAGAAGTGGACGATATCATCACCCTCCAATGCACCCTTAACATAAAGGATATCCCGGGTCTTAAAGTTTTCATTGGTTTCAAGGACTACCTTGATCTTTTCATGCGATAATACCGTGAAAATGTTCCTGTCATAAAGCAGGGCTACATCAATGCCTCTCCTGTCCGGGCTGTCGTAATGAACGAAATCATATGCTCGCTTAAAAACGGGCTGATAGATCAGGTCAGTAAGTACAGTCTTGTTTTCGATCTCAGCTACACCTATGATGGCGGGTACCCTGCCCTGCTCAATAGAGGAAATTGAAAGGGTGACATTCTCAAGTTTCTCAAGGTATCTCTGCTCTGACCAATCTTTAGAAGACCCTGGCAGGAAATCATTATCATCCTTTACAGGATCATCAAGGGTATCAAAAAAATTTTCAAGATTGTAGAATGCGACTATTTGACGATCAGGATCTGGCATACTGTTATATCATTATACCCTTAGCTCGGTCTGCCACCCAGCAACTCGTCCTGCAGTTCCTTCAATTCTTTCCACTTACCCCCATGGGCCAGCAGTGCTTGTTTTGACCAGGTTGTAGGATCATGCATTTTATACCTGGCTCCGCCTTCAGTAACAAGCATTTCACGGATTTCCTCAGCATCACCATCTGCCAGTTTCTTCCATGTGTCTATGCTGCTCCTTCTTAATAGTTTTTCAATTTTAGGTCCTATCCCTTCAATTATTTGCAGATCATTCAATCCAATTTCGGTTTCCATTATTTCTTCTGCAACCGCAGTTTCGTAATTGACCTTTTCGATGATTTCATGAGTATCTGCAGAAGCAGTTAATATATTTTCAGATTCATCTGCTTGACTTGACTCAGCGGATTTGGTGTCTTCAGCGGCTTTCCTTTTACGCAAATAATAACCTATCAGGAATCCAAGGATGGCAGCAATTAATAATGCTATTACAATGAATAGTAGGTCGGAAGAAAATCTTTCAGCCATTTTATTAGGTTTTATTGATTAATGTTTAATTCTACTCTGCGGTTTAATTTTCGGCCATCTTCTGAATCGTTTGAAGCAGCAGGTTCGGTATCACCTTTCCATTCCAGGATTATTTGATCTCCCGGAATACCCTTCCCCACCAAGTATTGTTTAATGGTTTCTGTCCGGAGTTTTGAGAATCTTTCATTGGCCTGGGTGGAACCCCTGCTGCAGGCATGACCAACGGCGGTCAGGGTTGAGCCCGGCGAGTTGGTGAGGAAATATCCAAGTGAAGAGAAATACGTTCCATCATCATTAACTGTATTTAATTCGCTTGAGGCAAATTCAAAATAATACTTTTTTGTCCCGATACCATTCAGGTGTTCAAGTGCGATGGCAACTGAATCTTTCTCCGGAACAGCAGTTGATGCTGCATCAGCACCCTCTGCAGCTTGGTCATCTTTCATCTCAGATAAGGTTACCTGGTCTGTGTCACCACAATTGTTTCTAACTTTACAAACATACCAGTATGAAGCGATACTTATCCAGGCAATTAGGAGGATAGAGAAAAGCAGGCTTAGGCGTTTCATTTTTTTTAAGCTAATTTAAGGAAATCTTCGCTTTTGAAAAATTTTATCTTACTTAACTATTTTTTAACATGTATTATATCCCAAAATCCTATTTAATTCTTGTAAATTCGTGGTCGAATAATTTTTGGTGAAATAAACGTTCCCACACAAAAACCCTAAATGATAGAAAATTTAATCGAAGGACTCAAAGACCAAATTGGTGGTCAGATCCTGGATAAGACAGATGTAAAGTCTAATCAGCTTCCAGATATCCTCTCAGTCATAGGAGATGCTACCAAAGGTGAAGTGAAGAACTCTATGTTGGATGGCGGTTTGGATACAGTTATGAATCTTTTTTCAAACAAGCCCAATAATTCAGGGGCAAATTTACTGCAATCAAATATTACGCAAGGAATTGTCAGTGGATTGATACAAAAAATTGGACTGAATTCTTCAACAGCTTCAACTATTGCCGGAGTTGCAGTCCCACTTCTTATGAATTTGATAACCAAGAAAAATAATGAAACACCTGAAGATGATCCATCACCACTTAATTCACTTTTTGGTGGCAATGACTCAATGGGTAATCTCGGTGGAAATCTGTTAAATAATTTATTAAACCACTAAAAAGTTAAAAAATGGCAAATGTAAAAGACATTGAAGGTATTGGACCAGTATTAGGCGGAAAGCTCGAACAGGCTGGCATTGTTACTGTTGAATCCTTGTTAGAAAGCGGTACAACAAGATCTGGAAGAGCTAATATTGCAAAAGAAACAGGAATACCAGAATCTCAGATTCTTACTTTCGTAAATATGGCGGATCTCATGCGCGTTAAAGGTGTAGGAGCAGAATTTGCTGAACTTCTCCAAGCTGCAGGTGTAGATACTATTAAGGAATTGAGGACAAGGAATGCAGAAAACCTGCAACAAAAGTTGGAAGAAACAAATACAGCGAAAAGCCTGACAAGAAAGGTTCCATCATTGGATATGATTAAGGATTTTATAGCCCAGGCCGGTTCTACAGATCCTTCCATTACCTACTAGCAGTATCGGCATAAATATTAATATGAGGCGCATTTACCTTTTATCAAAAGGTATGCGCCTTTTTTTTCGACCTTCTTATAACTCAGAGATAGTGGAAGCTGCGTATTGATATATCTGCTCATTTTCCTAAATTTGTTCACAGCTCCGGATCCCAGGAAACCTGTTGAATGAATCACAACCCTAAAAGATTATTTTGTCTCTTTGTTTCAGCATTCATCCTGATACTAAACTCTTTTTCACAAAAAGTACCTGAAGCATGGCTGAAGTCTGAATTTATACTGGTGTTAAGCTCCTATATTTCATGGCCTAACGAGGCAGAACTGGATACATTCAGAATTGGAACCCTGGGAGCAGATAAAGTTTATTCCATGCTTGGAATGAATACTGTCCTGGATTCTTTAAAAAACAAACCCGTTTCCGTGGAACGTTACAGGCGGAGCAGGGATGTACGACCGGTACAGGTTTTGTTTGTAGGTGATGAAAGACCAACTGTCCTAAAAAAGGTTTTCAAACGATTTAAGGATGAACCGGTATTGATCATTACCGATAGTGCGATGAATTATGATTATACCATGTTGAACCTGCTTGGCAAGGGTATGGCTGGCAAACCCTTTGAAATCAATAAAGCCAATATTGAGAATGCCGGACTTAGTCTCTCGTATGAGATCCTGTATTTCGGGGGAAGGGAAGATGATCTCCGCCTTGTTGTCAAGGAATCCTTAAGGATGAGAGATGAGCTTGCCGGCAACCTGGATTCTCTGCAGAATGAATTAACAGCAAGGCAGGAAGAACTTGCTGAAACCAGCCTGAAACTGGAAAACAGAACGGCTGAAATAGGCCATCTGAACCAGGCTGTTAACCAGCAAACAGAGCAATTTATGAACCTTTCTAATGATGTGGATCTAAAACAGATGGATATGGAGGAAAAGATACGGCTACTTGGTTCACAGGAGGCAAGGATAGAGGAGAAGGAGAGGGAGATCATTGAACTAAACGATAGTATATTAAAAAGAGAAAAAATTTACGCGGCACAGAATAAGTGGCTGAATGAACGCTACAAGTTAAAAGCTAAGCAGGATTTGCTGATCGAAGAGCAGGGGAATAAAATAAATTTGCAAACTAAACTGATTGAGCAAAAAAATCTATTACTTGTTTTTTTCCTGATCCTCTCTCTGCTGATCATCACTATGATATTTTTCATCTATCGTGCCTACCGGGTGAAAAAGCGGGCCAACCGCATTTACCGTGAGAAAAACAGCATTATCCAGGACCAGAATAAGGCCATTTCCGGCCAGAAGGAAGAGATAGAGGCCCAGCGGGACCAGTTGCAGGATATAAACCGGAAAATTGAGCGTCAGAATGAAAATATCAGGGCAAGCATCTCCTACGGCCTGACCATACAGCAGGCCATACTCCCGGATCTGAAAGAGATCGAACGCATGTTTGAATCTTTTGTGCTCTATTATCCGAAAGATATTGTATCGGGTGATTTCTACTGGTTTTCAAACCTGGGGCGAAACCGTGCCGGTGATGAGACCATATTTATTGCTGCCATAGACTGTACCGGTCATGGAGTCCCAGGTGCTTTCCTGTCGATGATAGGATCCCGTATGTTAAGTGCCATTGTTAATGAAAGTAAGGTCAGGGAGACAGATACCATTCTCGAATTAATGGATAAACGCTTACGGCATGCACTTAACCAGCCAAAGTCAGAGAACGAGGATGGCATGGATATCTGCCTGTGTAAAATCATCAGGAAGGATGAACGGAAACAAAAGGACCCGCCCATCTATCTCAGTTTCTCCGGAGCCAAGCGATCACTGTTCATGAAAAGGGGTGACAATGAAGTAGAAATTGTCAAAGGTGACAGGCGTACGACAGGAGGAAGCCATTTTAATCCCAATCCATTTTCAAAACATGAATTATTATTACAAAGGGGAGACAGGATATACCTGACGACGGATGGATTGATGGATCAACATTCCCCTTCGAGAGAAAAATTCCGGTCGAAGAGATTTGTGGAATTCCTGAATCGGAATGGAGATTTTCCAATGAATGAACAGCTAGCCAGGCTGGAGGAGGAATTACATGCATACAGATCAAACGAAAATCAGACGGATGATATCACAGTTTTGGGATTAAAACTTTAAATTTACTGCTCACTTAAATACAAACATATGGAAACCCTTTATATCCCGATCCTGGAAGATGAATATGACAAACCATTTGTTCATTTCAGGGCCGAATCCGGTGGATGTGAGATCTCAGGAGAGAGTTTTCCGGAAAAAACAGCTGAATTCTATGACAGATTGATGACATGGCTTAAGCAATATATGGAGGAAGTAAAGGGCCCCATTGATTTCAGCATAAGGTTATCATATTTTAACACCAGCTCCTCAAAACGCATCCTTGAGATCCTGATCCTCCTGCAGAAATATACCGAAGCCGGGGGAAAGGTAACATCCAGGTGGCATTATGATCCGGAGGACCTGGATATGGAAGAGGATATTGAGGATCTAAAGGTCATCTCAAAACTGCCCCTTGATTTGGTGCAGGAAGGCGGGGAGACCCGTTTCAAAACTTTTGATGATGGAGAGGATTAATCCAGGATCTTCTCGCTGAAGACCGCTGATTTTCTCAGTTCATCAATGATATTAGCACTTACCCAGTAAATGCCGGCATTTCCGTTTCCTGGACTGTTATGCAAGGTTTTGATGGCATCATAGTTCCAATCATCTGCCCTGGTATCCTTTATTCTGTCAGACATGAAGAATATATATTCTCCATCGCGGCTTACGTATGGTGACCATTCCCGCATGGCTTCGGAATTAACCGTAGGACCCATATGCTGGGGATCAGACCAGTTGTCATTCTCATCCCTGAAAACAATATAATAATCTGCACCACCGTATGTGTCTTCCATACCCAGTGCCGGTACAATAATGTAGTCTTCATTTTTGGAGCTTCTGGAGCCGGGAAGGTTTAAGGATCTCTTTTTCTGTGATAAAACCATCCGCCCAGTCAACCGGGACTTTCTCGAAATAATAATTCTCGATATCAATACCAGGATGTGGATTTTTCCATATCTCCTCTGCTGGCTTCTTACTCTCATTGTATTGCATTTCCCGGTGCTCGGGGGGCAAGCTGAACCAGAATTTACGTGAGTCTGCAAGGATGTACACGGGAATTCCTGCATTTTTACCAGCCAGGCAAATATTATAGCTGCCAGATTTATTTACGAAATAGTCCCTGAATATGGCATCTGCTCCCAGTAAGATCATATTGATCCTGTCCAGGTGCCGTGCATACCCAGTATCAGATACGAGTTTTACATCATATCCCAGTTTGTATAAATTCGCTGCCTGTATCCTTCCTTCAAGGATGGGCCGGGACTCAGTCTGTAAAATCTTTACTTTTTTTCTATTCCCCTGGTAGGCTTCAAAAATTTCCCTTACTGCACTGCTCTGGCTGTGGCAGAGGATCAGTTTTTGTTTCAGATCAATGGCTGAAGCGGCCTGCATTGCAAGCCTGATATTAACACCTGTCCATTTATCCCTGTATTCACTTAAAAATTCCACAAGCACCGCGTTCCAATCTTCCCTGCTGTTATTCAGAAGCTGGATAACCCGGAAGGAAAAATGCAGCAAAACAAATAAGCTCTTATGCCTGTCCTGAAGCCGCTTGATCTGGTCCATCAGGAAAGATTTGTCCTTCGTCGTTTGGAGTTCACCTTTGTCGAGCCAGTAGAGCAGAAGTTCAATGTAATTTTCAAGCAGCTCAGCTGAACCGGAGGAATTATCAGATTCAAATTTTTTCAGGTCATCTTTCCAGTTCATCTCCAAGGTTAATGCTAAAGACTGCAAATTACTATTAATTTCTTCTGTCTTGAAACAACTGGATAAATATTTCGTAAATACAGGCAGCATTAATCAATCATGATTCTCTTCATCTAGCTAAAGCCTGTATTTGCCAAATGTTTTGGAAGTATTTGATTGTTCCTATTCTGTTGGTAATCTTGACGGATCCTGCCTTTTCATCGGGTACCCTAACAGATAGTTTGCTTGTCCAGGCCGGCCTTGCTGAAGGTCACGAAAGGATCAGCTTGCTGAATCAGGTAGCCCAAATCCAGCTGGATCTGCAGCCTGAATCAAGTCTGAAGTATTCCCAGATAGCCCTGGATATGTCCAGGACCAATGGGAACCCCGGGGATCAGGCAGAAGCCCTCAAGAATATTGGTGCTGCATGTGTTTCCCTGGGTGATATGGGCAAAGCAGCTCCTTTCCTTGATGAAGCATATGGTATATACAGCAAAAGACTGGAAGAACAGGAATCCTTAGGAGACAATTGTAATGTTGCCTATATTCTGATGCTGAAAGGGCAATTCGAAAAATCTATAGATTATTATCAACGGGCCCTCGATTTAGCTGGAGGGGATGATCCTTCCGGAATTGCACAATGTCTGAGAGGAATGGGTAAAACCTACCGGGAGACAGGGCAATTCATACAATCGCTTGAATTCTATACCCGGTCATTGGAAATTCTGCAGGAATTGGGAACAGGTTATGGCATGGACAGACTCCATTTTGATATAGCCATAATCTATCAACGACTTGCCAGATATGATGAGGCACTCCGGAATCTTTTTGCTTCGCTTGAGATATCCCGAAAAATGCATAACCTGGCCCAGATGGGGCACACATACCAGGTCGCAGGGAGTATATACCTGCAACTGGAAGACCTGGAAAAAGCCCTGGAATATCACAGTAAAGGACTGGCCATTCACGAACAGATTGGAGATAGAACCGAGTTTGCCAATGCCCTTGATGTACTGGCTGATATCCACCTGGAATTGGAGCAATTTGACCAGGCTCTCAGGATGTACAATCGCGCATATGAAGATCGCAGAAAAGCAGGTAATAAAAGAATGATCTTACGTTCGCAAATGAATCTTGGGAGATATTTCACTCACCGGCAAAATTATCCACTTGCATTATCTTATTACCGGGATGCTCTGGTGCTGGCGCAGGAACTTCAGGACAAATGGGCGCTGGCCAGGATCTCGGTTAATCTTGGCGAATTGTATAGGGCCAGGAAGGAGTATTCTTCCGCACTTCAATACTTGAACGATGCTTTATCAATTGCAGAGAGCATGGAATCGAAGGATATCCAGCACGATGCTTTTTATGAGTTGTATGAATTGCACAAAAAGAATGGAAATTACCAGCTGGCACTCGAGTATTACCTAAAATATGACGCCATTCGTAAAGCCATGATGAATGTGGAGAGCCGGACCAGCATCGCCAACCTTGAATCCAGGTTTGACCTGGTAAACAAAGAGAAAGAAATTGAGCGGCTGGAAAAGGAGAATATCACAAGTCAGTTAGATCTTCAAAGGGGGAAGAGCCTCCGGAATTATTTAATATCCATTGCGGTATTTTTAATGTTCCTGGGTATCATCATCGCCTTTTTCCTGGTCCGGAATACGCGGATGAACCTGATGCTGAAACACAAAAACCAGGAACTTGAGGAACTCAATGAAAGGCTGACCAAATACAGTAAGGAACTTGATGAATTAAACCGGACAAAAAACAGGTTGATCTCAATTATCTCACATGATTTGAAGAATCCATTCCACAGTTTGATTGGATTCTCTGACCTGTTGATAAATGAGGCTGAAAAATTTTCCGAAGAGGAGAAACTATCATTCTATAAGAGCATGAATGATACCTCTAAAAAAGCTTTTGAATTGCTACAGAATTTATTGGATTGGACCCGCTTGCAAACTTCTGAAATACCTTTTAGCCCGGAGGACCTGCATGTTACTGAGACAATTCAGTCAGTGCTTGACTTACTTAAGAGCCATGCAAATGACAAGGGCATAGTGATGCAAACTGATGTCACGGAAGGAACCATTGTATATGCTGACAGCCGGATGTTTGAAACAGTCCTTCGAAACCTTCTCTCCAATGCCGTTAAGTATACCCCGTACGGGGGAAAGATCAGTATATCAGCCCAGGATCAGAACGAAGTCATTCGAATCGGCGTGAATGACACCGGTGTGGGAATGAATAAGGAGCAGGTTACCAATCTGTTCAATATTGATAAAAAGGCAACCAGGCCAGGCACCAATAATGAAATGGGTACAGGATTCGGTCTAATCCTCTGCCGTGAATTTGTATATAAGAACGGTGGAGAACTTAGCGTAGAAAGTTCCCCCGGGGAGGGCAGTACTTTTAGCTTCACGGTACCGAAAAGGCGCAATGCCTGATCAGTATATTTTTCTCTTTACATAAGCCAGGATCTGGAAAAGCTTTCTTAGCAGGTGACCACTCTCAAATGCCTTGTCAT
>CAZXOJ010000068.1:0-16852 GCA_964642325.1 uncultured Bacteroides sp.
TCTTGACCTCATCATCGTCCACCGAAGCTTCAATCTCCAGTATCCTGTATGCTGCGTCAGTGTCCTCATAGAACATGGCTTTGATAGATTCCAGGTCCTTGGAAGATATACCAAGATAGCCGGCAATCTTTTCTATGACCTCGACTTCTTTAGGATGCACCTTAGCATCTGCCTTTGATACGGCAAACAGGAAATGCAATAATTGGAGCCGGGATGAATGGTCCAGACGATTCTTGATCTGATAGCATACATCCCGCAGCGGGATCTCCTGCTTCAGCAAGTCCCGCAGATAAAGCATGGCCTCCTGTGATGCCGCGGGACCGAAACTCTGGGAGAAGTATTGCCTGACATATTCCAACTCGGATTTCATGATCCTTCCATCAGCCTTCATAACTGCCGCTGTCAGTGTCAACAGGCTCATGGTAAAATCCCCGTGGGTAGTCCCGGTAAAAACACGCTGGGGTCCATCCGAACGGTCAAACATTGATCCGACTACGAATCCCAGTACACCGCCAAGGGGACCCAGCAAGGCCCAGCCTAAACCACCACCTATCCATTTACCATATTTTCCCATATCCAATATCCTGAAGTATCAAAGATAAATATTTCCTGCTATTCATGATTTCTTAAGCACCAATTCCCTGATAATTTTATCCACTTTGAGCACCTGAGGGATAACAAAATCATTTATATCATTATGAATGATAATATCTGCCAACTCCCTGCCCTTTCCAGGATCCATCTGGCTTGCCATCCGGGCCAGGACATCTGCCCTGGAAATTCCGTCCCGACTAATAATTCGTTCTATCCTTGTTTCAACAGTGGCATCAATAAGAATATTGTAATCAAACTCCTTCCACGCTCCTGTTTCGAACAGCAGGGCAGCCTCTTCGATAACATAGGAAGTCCCGACCCGGGTTTGCACCCAGCTTGCAAAATCAGCCCTAACGACCGGATGTACCAGGGAATTAATAAATGTGCGGGCATCTGGATCTGAAAATATCCTGTCAGCCAGATATTTGCGATTAAGCTGCTCACCCAGGAAAACGGCTCCTCCAAAATACCTCAGCAAGCCGGTCCGGATGCTTTCATTCTCACCCATAAGCCGCCTTGCCTCGATATCTGCCTGATATACAGGGATACCAAGATGGTGGAAAATATTACAAATAATTGATTTACCACTCCCTATCCCGCCTGTGACTCCCACCTTAAACATCAGCGCTCAACGATATATTCGACACTCTTGGGAGTGAAATTAACAGATTTTATATATACCGGCATTTTGATGATCTGTACCTGTAGTTTATTTCCCAGCATATTACCCACTTCTGCATAGTCAATCACGGCCCGGAACAAATGCTCATTCAGGGTCTCATAAGCACTCAGGCCAATCTGGCAATTGACGGTTACCGCCGGCGGAAATGGCCGGAGGAGGAGGGAATCCGGCATATTGATAACTTCTATCTGGACTTTCAGACTTGCTTCGGTAAATTTCTCAACAGGGACCTGTATCCATACCTCGAGGGGATCGAATTCAACTTTATTCTGAGGCTGCATTTTCAGTTCCATATCGAAACTCCTGTTAACATCTGACATGATCACCGGCTCTGTGCTTACTACCTTGATGGTGTCAATAATTACTTCCGGTCCGGAAATAGTGACACTATCAGGTTCCACCAGGTAGGGACCAACCTGCATATACTGTTTTTCAAAGCTGATCTCAAAGTCTGGTTCAACGGGAACCTTTTTACTCATTTTGTCAGCGAACTGGAAAAAGAGTGTATCCGGACTGATACTCACGATTTCGATATCCGCCAACTGTGTTGTGATATCTTCCCTTGCAGAATTGGTCTTAATATACATTGTTGAAGGATCACTGAGGACCCTGTTGGGTGAGAAAGTTTCTACATCAAATATGATGGGATCAATGTATGACCGTAACTTGTATTTAAGCAATGTATACCCGCCGGCATTCACTGACAGTTCCAGCCTGTCAGGAATGTCATTAACGAGCACTTTCTTTTCCGGAAACTTTATATACCGCACAGGGTATGAGATGGTTGTTGGATAATCCTTATTCATGGCCGTCAGAAACCAGAATAAGACAGAGAGTAAAAGGAAGAAGAAATAGACCAGTACCCTCCGGTTCATGGTTATCTTTTTCCTGCGTGGCCTCCTGGTCATGCCCAGGAAATCAGCCAAAACTCTATTGCCCGGGGTTTTATCCTGCATTCATCAGTATTTGAACTGGTTCATACTTGTCCCCATCCAGGGAATGATCCTACTTCTTCTGGGAAGCCAGATCAGAACTATCCTTCAGAATTGCGCTCTTATCGATCTTGATCCTGACATTGTCCGCTATTTCTACGGTTACTGTCTGATCCTTGATATCCAACAACTTGCCGTAAATACCACCTGTGGTTACAACTTTGTCACCTTTATTCAGGTTTTCCCTGTAAGACTTAAGGTCTTTTTGCTTTTTCATCTGCGGTCTGATCATAAAGAAATAAAATACAACAATGATCAGCAAAAGAAACACAAAAGATGGGACCGGACTTTGATCCGGGGATTGGGGCATAAGAAAAATCAGCATAAAATTATTCATCACAATTTCGATTTATGTAAATATTAAGATTCTTTTCTGAAGATATTTGCTTTTATGGTAAGGTATACAATCTGGACCTTCCCATTTGTTTTCAATGTAACTGTCTTACTCTGCTGCCCCATTCTTCCGGATGAATCGAATACAACTTCAACAGATCCTTTCTCACCAGGAGAAATAGGTTCCCTGCTGTATTTCGGAACCGTACATCCGCAACTTGCGCTGGCATCCAAAATGACAAGTGAGGCATCTCCATCATTGGTAAATATGAAATTATAGCCAACCTTCTCACCCTGCAATATCCTTCCAAGGTTATGCTCGGTTTTCTCAAAACTGATATCAGGCATTGATCCGGTTTTATCTTCAACCGTCCCGGAAACCTCGTTGGATTTTTGATTCGTGCAGTCAGCGCCGAATAAGAGTAAAGTCAACAGTCCCGTAATGTGTAACAACCTCATAATCGATTCAGAAAGTGCAAAGTAACAATAATTTTATTTCAACAGCAATAGCTTCTGATCAGACTTCACCGATCAGACCTCGTCCGCTCTTTTTGATCTTCCCCTCCTTTTTCAATCCGGTGAATATATTGTCGAGGATACCATTGATGAACTTGCTGCTCTTTTGCGTGCTGTAAAGCTTAGCTATTTCCAGGAATTCATTGATGGTAACCTTAGTGGGAATGGAGGAAAATTCTATGGCCTCAGATATGGCGAGCTGCAGGATCAGGCTGTCAGTAAACGCTATCCTCTCCAATTCCCAGTTTTTGGCTGATGCCTTGACCATCTCAAGGTATGGCTCTTCATGCTGTATGGTTTTTCGCAGCAGGGTCCTGGCATAGTCCTCGTCATCGCTTTCCTTGAACATTGGCATAAGGGGTCCCCCCCCGGATTGATCTGCAACGAATTTCTTCAGTGTCTTAACGATCATATTAATGACAAAATCCACATCTCCAATCCAAAATATACTCTGCTCTTCAAGGTTTGTATAAAGATCCTCATAATTCATTACCACATCGCTGTAAAATCTCTCCACCAGCTTTTTATCATACTTATATGCCTGCTCCCTTTCCTTCATGTAGGTAAGATATAGGTCGGATTCAGTAAATGAAATGAAGAGGTTTTTGATGATCTCCGGATACTGCACCCAACTCACGGAACGCTTTAACAGGTACTTTTGAAGATCCCTGTTGTTCCTCAACTGGGCGGCAAGCTGGTTATCGATAAAACGGGTGTTGGGATTCAGATCTGCCTCCGTTTGCACCTTTTTCTGTTTTGAAAATTCAATCTTTGATTCAGCATAATCTATCACATCCAGTATCAGCAGAATAAGCAGGTGATACAACTCGTAGGATTTTTGTATGCTATGCATGAGTTCCTTATCGGAACTTGCATAGGTTTTACCCTCCACTTTATGGTAGGCATATAATGTTTGGAAAACCTTGATCCTTAACAACCTTCTGCTAAACATCCTTTATAAAGAACCAGTTAAAAATGAAACGGAGGCAAAATAAGCGAATAATCTCCTTATACACAATCAATCAATTGATTATTTGCGATTTTCTAAAATTATTTTCTATTTTTGACAAGCTAACCATACTCCTAACTAAATTTTAACACTGATGGCAGACGGAACCGAAAAAAATGATGACGTTGTCAAGACTGAAAGGGAAGAGATTTTTTCGAAGTCGGTAAGAGCTGGAAAAAGGACATATTTCTTTGATGTCAAAACAACAAGAAGGAATGATTATTACCTGACGCTTACAGAGAGCAAGAAAAGGTTCAACAGGGACGGCAGGTTTTATTTTGAAAAGCACAAAATTTTTCTTTACAAGGAGGATTTTGAAAAATTCACAGACGGTTTAACCGAGGTAATCGGATACATCAAGGAAAATGCCCCGGAAATCCTTGATAGAGAGGAATACGAAAGTCATGCCACGGAAACAGCCACACCTTTGGCAGAAGAGGCCATCGAGCAGGAAACCGTAATTGAAGAAGTAGAAAGTGAAATAACGGAAACAGCAGATACAGTTGAATCTTCAGTTGAAGAGGAAGTTGGAGAACCTATTACGGAAAACTTTTCGAACGTAGAATTCGAAGATCTGGACGACACACAGAAAAGTTGACAGACCTGTCAGCTTTTCTTTTTTCGCAATAATTATTCAACATCTGGCGGGTTGGCCTGTTGCTGTTTTATTAAGAAATCCTTAATCTCAGCAAGGTTCAATTCTTTAACATTGGTGATGATAAAGTTAGACTTCATAAAATTTCCATACTGATTACATTCGATTATAGCAGATCGGAATACATCTTTGAGGGCAACTTTCAAGGGTACCATCACAACCAGCGTGGCAAATTGTCCCAGGAATTCAATTTTTTCTATCTCTGCATCACATTTTACTAGGATATCTTCAAACTCGTTTTTAATAATTTTCTTCTGCAGATCACTGAAATCCGCTTTCTTCCTACCTATCAGTACAACGAAATACCTTAGTTTTGATCCTTTTCCTCCCAGTCCCGTTGAAATAAATACCTGGTTCTCCTCCAGCAGCTTGCTCTCAAGCAACATCCTGCTTTCCTGAAGAGCCAGAATGGCCCAGTTCCGCAACTCCTGGTGTCTCTCTTTCAGGTATCTTTCAATGGTCCTGTATGCCAATACCTCCTCCAGTGAAGCGAGCATGGCAAACAGTGACTTGCGGTCCCTCTCATCCTTATCGAAATCAAAGATTTGCTCTCTCCGCTCCATTACCATCTCCTCATCCAGGTCTTTCTTTATGCTCCTTGAAAACTCAAAATATTCCATCTGCAGATCAATATCGATCTTTTCTTCCAGGATATTGAATGTCCCTGGAACCTCCCCAAAGATTTCCTGTATCTTATCGTATATGTTTTCGCCTTCCATGGAATAATTAAATGTATGAAAAGTTAAGCATCAAGTCAATCTCTGCTCATCAAAACATGAAATGAAATGAATTATTGTAGGTGATTTGGAATTATATGAAGGGAGTTTAGTATTTTTAAAAAAAAACTACTTTGGAAGTTATCAATAATATCAAACAGAAAACGGAGCACCTGATCCAACAGGGCTACGAGACAGATGCCGTGAGTTATATCCGTCGTGGCTGGGAAATTTTCCAGGATAATATGGGTTTGTTTGTTGCTTATACCCTCATTATGTTCCTGATCAGTATTTTATCCGCCTTCATTCCTTTTGGATCACTTTTAGTTTCTGGTCCCCTGATTGCAGGCTTCTACATAGTTGCCAACAAAATCAGCAAAGGAGAACCTTATGAATTCGGGACCTTTTTCAAGGGTTTTGACTTTTTTGTTCCTCTCCTTCTATATTCATTGATTTCAGGTGTTTTTGTTGCATTGGGACTGGTAGCATTGATTCTTCCTGGGATCTACCTTGCTGTCGCCTATACTTTTGTACCCCTTTTCATCGTTTTTGGAAAAATGGAGTTCTGGGACAGCATGGAATTCAGCAGGAATATGGTCACCAAAAAATGGTGGGATATTTTCGGGTTTGTGCTGCTTTTAGTGCTGATAAATATAGTAGGCGCACTGGCATTTGTTGTGGGGCTCCTCTTTACGATCCCAATTACCTATTGCGCCATATACGCTGCCTTTGAAGATATTGTAGGAACAGAATAAAATCTAAATACATGAAAAACTTAATTTATTTATTTGCTATCATCCTGCTGAGTGTGTCCTGTACATCGGGGACCAAAAAAGCGGAGGCTACGTCTGAAGCTCAGACCATTTCAACAGAGCATCTTACCCAGGTAAAATTCGATGTCAAGGGTATGACCTGCGAAGGATGCGAGAATGCGATCATGACCAATATTAAAAAACTGGAGGGGATACAGGAAGTCAGTGCATCACATGCATCGGGTGAATCAGTGGTCAAGTTTGACTCAACGCTTATCAATTCCCAATTGATCTCGGAGGCCATCTCCGGTGCCGGGTACGAGGTTACAGGATTCGAATAAATACAATGGGAGATATTTTACTTACAGCAGGCGGTGGTGCCCTCATGATCCTGGGCATTATAGGCTGTTTCCTGCCCGTTATCCCGGGTCCCCCGACCAGCTTTGTTGGCCTTCTCCTGCTTCACTTTTCCAACTTTGCTGAGTTCAGTTTCGAATTCCTCCTGGTGATGGGGGCCATCGCAGTTATTGTCACCATTATGGATTATATCGTACCTGTCTGGGGTACAAAGAAATTTGGTGGAAGCAAAGCAGGTATGTGGGGAGCAGCCATAGGCCTGGTGTTGGGATTGATCTTCTTCCCCCCGCTGGGGATCATTATCGGTCCTTTTGCAGGAGCTGTAATAGGTGAAGCAATAACAGGCAAGGATGCTGCCAGTTCATTTAAAGCGGGACTCGGATCATTATTGGGACTAATGATAGGAATCGGGCTCAAATTAGCTGCTTCAATAGCAATGACATACTACTTCATAAAAGAACTTATCGTATAAAGATCCCCGGGTTAGCTCCTTTCATTATAACCCTTTCGGGAATGGGCTTTGGCAACAACCAGGTTCCGCTCATTTATTTCTCTCCTGTTGCATTCCTTGACGACTGTATCCTCCTGGTCGTCAGTCTCCATTTCTACAAACCCAAAGCCTTTTGATCTACCGGTATACTTGTCCGTAACGATCTTAATACTTGCCACCGTTCCGTACTCCTGAAAAAGCTCTTTTAGATCTTCTTCTTTTACAGCATATGGAATATTACCAACATAAAGTGTCATTAATGAAAATGTTGGTTTGTAATTATTATACAAGTTAACAATTATCTAACCACAAAGTCAAGAGCAAAGAGGATAAATTACAAGTTTTCAGGATATTGTCAGCCAAGAGTCGCTACCATTACAGCTTTGATAGTATGTACACGGTTTTCCGCTTCCTCAAAAACAATGGACCTTTCCGATTCAAATACCTCATCAGAAACTTCCATGGCAGATATGCCAAATTTTTGATTTATTTCTTGTCCAACAGTGGTTTCCAGGTTATGGAAGGCCGGGAGGCAATGAAGAAACTTCACGTTTTGATTGCCGGTCAGCTCCACCACCTTCTGATTGACCTGGTAGGGTTTGAGAAGCCTTATACGTTCCTCCCATACCTCGGCAGCTTCTCCCATAGAAACCCATACATCGGTGTACAGAAAATCAGCATCCCTGACCGCTTCCTCCAGTTTATCAGTGATGTTGATCCTGGCGCCTGTTTCGGCGGCAATCTCCCGGGCCTGTTTCACCAATCCTTCATCAGGTTGACAGGAAAGCGGAGCGGCTGCCCTGAAGTCCATGCCCAGCTTGGCCGCACCAATCAAAAGGGAATTGCCCATATTGTTACGTGCATCACCCAAATAACAAAAACTCATTTCGTTCAATGGCCTTGCCAGGTGCTCCCGCATCGTCAGAAAATCCGCAAGTATCTGTGTTGGATGGAACTCATCTGTAAGGCCATTCCAAACAGGGACACCGGAAAATTCAGCCAGTGTCTCAACCCTCTCCTGTCCAAAACCACGGTATTCTATTCCGTCATACATCCTGCCCAGTACCCGGGCCGTATCTTTCATTGATTCCTTGCTACCTATCTGTGAACCTGAGGGGCCCAAGTATGTAACATGTGCGCCCTGATCATAGGCAGCTACTTCAAATGCACACCTGGTCCGGGTAGAAGATTTCTCGAAAATCAAGGCAATATTCTTGCCTCTCAGACGCTGTTGCTCGGTATTGGCATATTTGGCCGCTTTCAGGTCAGCAGAAAGATCCAGCAGAAAACGGATCTCCTCGGGTGTAAAGTCAAGCAATTTCAGAAAACTCCTATTACTGAGATTAGAGGGCATAAATCGAATGTTTAACTGATTAAATAGAGGGATTAAAGATATTGTTTCCCCTGGAAATTCAATCTTCGTATTCCATGGTAATTTTAGTACCGTATTTTTTATCTTCCAATTTGGTGGCTTCAGTAATGACGCTCTTTTTTCCGCCCTGCTCGATGAACTGGAGACAAGCCCTGATCTTGGGTGCCATGCTACCCCTGGTAAACTGTCCATCTTCAAGGTGTCTTACGGTATCCCTATGATTGAGGAATTCCACCAAATGTTCATTTTCTTTACGGTAATTCAGATAAACATAGGGTACATCTGTAAGGATATAGAACTCATCTGCTCCGATCCGGGCCGCCAATAGACTGGAAGCCAGGTCTTTATCAATCACCACTTCAGCTGGCCTGACTTCATTCTTTTCATCGATATAGACAGGGATCCCCCCACCTCCCGCAGCAATCACGATAGTCCCCTGCCGGGCCAGCGTTTCAATCACTTTTTCATTGCTTATCCTGACAGGTCTTGGAGAAGGCACCACCCGTCTCCAGCCATCTTGCTGTTTCTCTGTCTCCTCAAATCTCCAGTCTTTCTCTGAGGCCAGCTTATCAGCTTCTTTCCGTGAATATATCTGCCCAATCCGTTTCTGGGGATCGCTGAAAGCCGGATCATCCTTGTCTACCTCAACCATGGTGACCAGGGTAACCACTTCCTTGTCAATCCCATGCTTATTCAGTACATTCCTAAGCATCCTTTCCACCATATATCCTATTCCCCCCTGTGAATCAGCAACGCATATGTCGACAGGCATCTGTGGAATTCCGTATACCTGTTCACCTGCATCATTTCTCATCAGGATATTCCCTACCTGGGGACCGTTCCCATGACTGATTACCAGGTCATATCCTTCCTTCAGCAGGAATACCAGGTTTTCCAGGGTTTCGGTCGTATTTTGTTCCTGTTCGTCTATGGTTCCTTCCTGGTTCCCTCTCAACAGTGCATTCCCTCCCAGGGCAATTACAGCCAGTTTTTTCATACCTTGACCTTTAACGTATGCATTGTCACAAATCTATGAAATTAGGTTTGGAACTGAAAGTGCGGAACATTCAACAAGGAACCTTTGGTTAAGAACTTAGCGCCTTTTACTTAGAAATAATTAGTATTTTTAGACGTTCTTGTTCTCAAGGCCTTGATACTGTGTCAAAATCTATCCTCAAATACCTGCCCCTTACCCTGCTTGTAATTCTGCTTGTTGATTGCAACAGGGGGGAAAGGCAAGGATTGGCAGAAGGCAGAATTGAATTCAAGATCACCTATGAACAACAGGAGGTTGGGGGCTATTCGGCCAGCCTGCTTCCATCAAAGATGACTATGGAATTCAGGGAAAACATAGTGAAAAATACGATACAGGGTGGTATGGGATTTTTTAACCTGGTAAATGTATCAGATCTGAATACTTCCCACTTTATTACATATCTGAAATTTATTGACAAGAGATATATTTTCAGAGGGGATGAAAATGAGACCCCATGTTGTTTCGGGATGCTGGATGGAATGTACATTGAGTTTACCAGACAGACGAAGGAGATCATTGGTTTCGAATGCAAAAAAGCCATAGCCACTTTTCCTGATGGTGATATTAAATCATTTGATATCTGGTATACGGAAGAGCTTCAACTAGATAAACCCAATGGTAATAGTCCTTTTCAAAAAATTCCCGGGGTACTACTGGAATTCAATACAATCATGGGGAATGCCAATATGCACATGGTAGCAAAGAATTGCGATGTTACCAGGGTCCCTGCAAGGGTTTTTGAACTCCCAAAAAATTACACCCAGGTTTCAAAGGATGAGATAGAAACCATATTGAATGCACTACTCGACTGACTACCCTTCTTCCTAGAACAAAATGGCAAAGAAAAAGAGAAAGAAAAAGAAATACTTCGGGTTTCTGCGTGATGAAAGATTCAAAATGACGCTGGGAATATTTTTTATCCTTTTCTCACTTTACCTCTACCTGGCTTTTATTTCATATTTTTTTACCTGGAAAACCGATCAAAGCTTTGAGTGGTCACGCGTTTTTTCGGGTCCCGAGGTGATGGTAGATAACTGGGCTGGGAAATTCGGAGCCTTCCTCGCCAATAAATTCATCAATCACTGGTTCGGTATCGCTTCTGCAGCCCTCCCTTTCATTTTGCTGATTATAGGCTTACGCCTCATCAATATCCGCACCCTGCCACTGGGAAAAACAGGCCGCATCTTACTGGTAGGAACCATCCTGTTGTCCATTATCCTGTCTTTCCTTTTCGGTGATGCAGGTGGTTTCCTGGGAAGCGGACCGGGAGGTGGACATGGTTACTTCCTGAATGAGTGGTTAATATCCATATTAGGGAAAGTCGGTACAATATTCCTGCTGGCCATCCTGGTACTGGCATTTGCACTGTTCTCTTTTGAAAGTACCCTTGAAAAAATACTGAGCCTGTTTAAAAAAGGTGAGACGGCTGAAGGGGAGGATCCCTGGACAGGTGACCAGGAGGACAAAATGACCGGAGTCCCAGGTGATATTACACCGGATAAAGATGAAAATGAAATGGGGGATGAAGGGGGTGATAGCAAGACAGATGAAAGCCTACAGTTTAAAACACGTGGGACCGAGATTGTTGATACCAGCATTGGAGAAGATGAAACCGGCGCCGATGAAACCGGAACCGAGGAGAAAGGGGAAATCCAGGACGACAACGAGATCGAGATGACAGTTGAAAAGAAGCAGAATGGGGAGATGGTGGATTCCCATGAAGCCCTGGAACTCGAGGACTACGATCCGACACTTGATCTTTCAAATTTCCGGCTTCCTTCCATAGAACTGCTTGAGGAGCATAAGTCTGAAGACACCACGGTCAGCGAGGAAGAGCTGATCAGTAATAAGAACCGTATCGTCCAGACACTGGGGAATTACAAGATCCAGATAGATAAAATCAAGGCAACCATAGGACCTACAGTAACCCTCTATGAAATCGTTCCTGCTCCGGGTATTCGGATATCCAAGATTAAAAACCTGGAAGATGACATCGCCCTCAGCCTTTCAGCCCTGGGAATCAGGATAATCGCTCCTATACCTGGCAGGGGGACCATAGGAATAGAGGTCCCAAACCGCAGACCGGAAATCGTCTCCATGCGGTCTATTATTGGTTCAAAGAAGTTCCGGGAATCCAAATTCGAACTGGCCATTGGCCTTGGAAAAACCATATCCAATGAAACCTACGTGGTTGAACTGACAAAAATGCCCCACCTGTTGATTGCCGGGGCAACGGGACAGGGAAAATCCGTAGGATTGAACGCCATCATTGCTTCCCTGCTCTACAAGAAACACCCGGCCCAGCTTAAATTTGTCATGATCGATCCGAAAAAGGTTGAATTGACCCTCTACAATCACATCGAAAAGCATTACCTGGCCAAACTGCCTGATTCGGAGGAACCTATTATCAATGATACACAGGAGGTAATCAAGACACTGAATTCCCTGACCATTGAAATGGACAACAGGTACAACCTGCTGAAAAGTGCCAAGGTGAGGATCATTAAGGAATACAATGAAAAATTCATTGCCAGGAAACTGAATCCCAAGGAAGGACACCGGTATCTACCCTACATCGTTGTCATCGTAGACGAGTTTGCCGACCTGATCATGACCGCTGGCAGAGAGATTGAGATGCCGTTGGCTCGTCTTGCGCAGCTGGCAAGAGCCGTAGGCCTGCACCTCATCATTGCCACACAGCGTCCCAGTACAAATATCATTACTGGCTCGATCAAGGCCAATTTCCCCGTCAGGCTTGCCTTCAAGGTCACTTCCATGATGGACTCAAGAACCATTCTTGACAGTCCCGGTGCCAACCAGCTGGTAGGCCGTGGAGATATGTTGATCACTGTCGGCAGCGATATGGTCCGGCTCCAATGCGCATTTATCGATACTCCCGAAATTGAGAGGATAACCGACCATATCAGCTCGCAGCAATCCTACCCGGAAGCCCACCTTCTGCCCGAGTACGTAGATGATAGCAAGACTGATCTGAATGGTTTCGACCAGAACGAAAAAGATGACCTCTTTGAAAAAGCTGCCAGGCTGGTGGTTGAATTTCAGCAGGGATCCACCTCACTGATCCAGCGAAAGTTCTCCATAGGCTACAACAGGGCAGGGAGGATAATTGACCAATTAGAATCCACAGGCATTGTTGGTCCCTATGAAGGCAGCAAGGCACGCCAGGTACTCATCAAGGACCTTTTAAGTTTGGAACGGTTATTGGACAATGATGTCGAAAGCTTGTAATGATAATGAAAAGATATATTTTCATAGCACTCAGCCTGGTAATCGCACAGCTACTGCCGGCCCAGCAGGACCCGTCCATGGCAGGCCAGGATCCGGCTGCAAGAAAGATCCTGGACAGACTGGCTAACCAGTCCCAGGCAGATTACCCTGTCAGCGTCAGCTTTGATTATACCTATGAATCCCTTCCGGAAAACCAACATAATACCGAAAGTGGCACCCTGGTCCTTCAACAAGATAAATTCAGGCTCTCCGTTGGTGAATCGGAGGTGTATTGTGACGGAAAAACCATGTGGAATCATATGGAATCAGTCAATGAAGTATATATCAGCGACCCTGAAGAAAATAATGCAGATGATGAATTTTTTCTATCTAATCCCTCGGACCTGTTTACTTTCTACCAGGAAGACTTTAAATACCGGCTGACACAAGAACTCACTTATGAAGGGAATGATTACTATGAAATTGACCTGTTCCCCAATGACCTGAATAAGAGCTATCATACCATCAAATTACTAATCAGCAAAAAGGGTTTCAGGCTTTATTCTGCACAGGCGCTTGGGAAGCAGGGAGACAATCATACTGTGATACTAAAAGATTATAAAAATAAAGTATCTGTCAGTGAGGATACTTTTATTTTTGATCCCTCCTCGCATCCAGGTGTGGAACTGGTCGATACCCGTTTCTGAACTATCCTGACCTAACTCGGGTACTCTATCCTCACATGATAGATATTCAACAACTTTCTTAAGAAGATTTCCTTGATCAGGTCAATATCACGGAAGGTGATTTCCGTATTATCAAATTGCTGTTCCCTGATCTGCTGGTTGATTATATCCTCGACCAGGTTGCTCAGGTTTGATTTATCCTTTACCCTCAGGCTTCTGGAGGAGGCTTCAACCGAATCTGCCATCATGAGGACAGCTGTTTCCTTGGAAAAGGGCCTGGGGCCGGGATAAACAAATTTATGCCGGCTAGATGCATCTTCCGGAAATTCCTTGATGAAAGACTTATAAAAATATTGTACAATAGTAGTACCATGGTGAGTCCTGATAAAATCAACAATGGCTTCCGGCAACCTGTACTTCCTGGCTATTTCTATACCATCTAGCACATGGTTGATGATGATCCTGGCACTGTCTTCAAATTTGAGCTCATCATGGGCATTGTAATCAGTGCTCTGATTTTCAACAAAGTATTCCGGGTTATACATTTTGCCAATATCATGGTAAAGCGCACCAGTCCTGACCAGCAGCGGATTACCACCAACCTGAATGACGGCCTCTTCAGCCAGGTTAGCCACCTGAAGGCTGTGCTGGAAAGTACCGGGGGCTTTCTCTGCCAGTTCACGTAAGAGGGCCTGGTTAGTATCTGACAATTCTATCAGTGTTGAATCAGACAGGAATTTGAAGGTCTTTTCAAATATAAAGATCAGAGGATATACAGTAAGGATCAGCAGACCGTTTCCTGCGAACCACAGGAAAGCCTTGAAATTGATCACCAGCAGATTACCTTCCTGTATCATCGAGAAAGCGAGGTATACTGTTGAATAGGAGGCAATGATCATCACTCCTGTAAGGAAAAGACTGCCCCTGCGGTAGGAATTGGTCATGCTTAATATAGCGACTATGCCAGCTATCAGGTTCAGGAAAATGAATTCATAACTATTTGGGGCCCAGAAACCAACGATCAGTACCACGATAATATGAATGAACAGGGCCAGGCGGGAATCAAAAAAGGTTCGGACCATAATTGGAACGATGGCAAAAGGCAGGAAATAAATGCTCAATACATTATAGCGTATCGTAAAACTTGAAACAGCCACCATGATCAGCACCAATAAGAGCAGGAATGAGGATTCACGGGGTGATTGCAGCACCTCGACCCTGAAATTATAAAGGAAAAGATATAACAGGATCATCAGTATGATCACCAGGATCATCTTGCCCAGGAAGATAAAGTTGAAAGCTCCTACAAGTCCCAGGTTCCTGTTATATTCCCTACGTATCGATTCCAGCACACGGAATTGCTCACTGGTGACCAATTCTCCCTTGGAAATGATCCTTTCACCAGACTGAACCATTCCCCTGGTGAGTGATAATTCTTCCATTAGTTCATTCTTGACCTGGTTAGAGGTTGTCTCATCATAGTACAGGTTGGGGACAAGAAATTCACTGATATTAAGGGATCTGAAAAAATCTATGTCGGAATCACTGTACAGGCTGTCTCCGAAATCCGACAACCTGTCAAGGACATATTCATAGGCCTTTTTCTGGGTGAATACTTCTCCGAAATCCCGTTCTTCAGCATACTGGTCCTCCAGCAAGACAATGGTCAAATCCTGGTTATCCACCCGTTGCAGGACATCTTCATTGCTTATGATCCCTTTGGAATAAACGAATTGAAGGATTTCCCCGGCAAATACCAGGTATCTGGTTCTCACAGCATCGCTCCTGCTGCCTTTATACTGTTGGTTAGCTGCTTCACCATCCGGGACAACGAAATAAACCTGCCATTGCTCATCATAGATTTCCAACAGCCTGCCATATTGAAGATTTCCAATTTCCCTGTCAAAAATAAAATAGGGCTTGAACTCTTTGAGAATACTATCCTGTTCGGCAGCAACTTCTTCATCGTATTTATAGATGGGAAGATTAAACGGGGCAATCAATTCGTCATGCATCCACGGGGCACCCTTTTGAAACTCAAAACCAAACCTTCCCTCCCTGGGGAAAAACAGGAGGATGAAAACAGTAGTGATAACAAAGAGTGAGATAATCCTTATCTTCTTCAGGTTCTTTGAGAAAAAGAGAAAAAACCTTTTCATTGTGATGCTTTGAAAATTTTGACAAAAATACAAAAACAATTTTAGCTTTTATCCCCTATCTTTAAGTACTGAAATCATGGGTATGGAATATGGTATAGTACAGGCTTCCTTTATCCCGGTCAGGAAAGAAGCGGACAGCACCAGTGAAATGACCAGCCAGTTGCTTTTCGGGGAGATATTTGAAGTACTTGAGAGAAAGGATCAGTGGTTGCTGATCCGAAACCAATATGATGGCTATGAGGGATGGATATCGCCAGTATCCACCAGTCTGTTCGAAGAGGAGACACTCCGTGATTATGAGGCCATGGAGTATTCCCTGGTTAAGGAGAAATTCTGTGCCCTCCGTGGAGATGAAGGAACCTTATTAATCCCCACAGGAAGCGTACTGTATTACCATGCAGGGGATACCAGGCACATCCATTGCGGGAAGAAATATGAACTTGATAAGGACCCCACCCCCACCCCAATGGACAAACTGAAAGCCCTGGAAGGTCTGAAGGAGGAATTGCTTAATGTACCTTACCTCTGGGGTGGTAGAAGCAGCTATGGGTGCGATTGTTCCGGCCTGGTACAAACCATCTTTCGGATACTGGACATTCCCCTATTAAGAGATGCCTCCCAGCAGGTCGGCCAGGGAATAACAGTGAACATAATGACAGAATCCAAGACGGGAGACCTGCTATTCTTTGATAATGATGAAGGGTTGATAGTACACACCGGCATTATTATTGGTCCGGGTAAGGTCCTGCATGCATCAGGTTGTGTAAAGATAGATGCCATTGACCACCAGGGTATTTACAGTAAGCAGCTAGGTAATTATACACATAAGCTACGTGTGATTAAAAGAGTCCTTTAAAAACCATATGCCATGATTGTTATTAATACAGATCAAGTCCCCGGAAAATCCATTTCCGAAACCCTGGGCATTGCCAGAGGCAGTACTGTCAGGGCACGTCACCTGGGACGTGACATATTCGCAGGATTGAAAAACCTTGTGGGAGGAGAAATATCTGAATACACCAGGCTGCTGGCTGATGCACGGGAAGAAGCCATGAACAGGATGGTCCTCGATGCAGACAGGATGGGTGCTGATGCTATTCTCAACGTACGTTTTACCACCTCCACCGTTATGCAGGGCTGCTCTGAGATCTTAGCCTACGGCACCGCGGTAAAACTAGCCCGTATATAGTCAGTTTTAATTGTATTGACCTGAGTTGGAGGGGGTATTAAAACGGTGCTGCATATTCCGCCTAAGCGAAACACGCTAGGCACCTC
>CAZXOJ010000069.1:0-16706 GCA_964642325.1 uncultured Bacteroides sp.
CAATGAATGCAATTCTGGGTTTCTCCAGTTTGCTGAATGATCAACAACTTCCTAATAAAAAGAGGGAAGAGTATGTGGATCATATCAATCAGAGTAGCGCCAAGCTGCTTAATGTTGTGGAAGCGATGATTGATGTTTCCATGATACAAACGGGACAATTAAAGATCAGACAAGAAGAATGCTTTGTCAACCAGTTCCTGACAGATATTTACCATTATTTCAATGTAGACAGACATCGTAATGACAGGCATCATATAGCCCTGTTATTAAACCTGGGATCAAAATCTGATGATATCATGATTCATAGCGATCAATTCAGACTTAATCAGGTAATCACCAGCTTATTAAGTAATTCATTTAAATACACAGAAAAAGGGGTAATAGAGTTTGGTTATCATATGGATGAAGGTGAAGATAAGATAACCTTTTTTGTAACAGATAGTGGGAAGGGAGTTTTGAAGGAGAAATCAAAACAAATATTCGAAAGCTTTGAAAAGGGTGATGAGTACGAATATGGCAAAAGTGTTGATAGTGGGGTTGGCCTGGGGCTGACGCTTTCAAAAGGGATCATAGAATTAATGGGCGGAAAGATTTGGGTTGAGGACAACGTTTTTAAGGGATCAACTTTCAAATTCTTTATCCCTTGCAAAGCTGTAAGGGAGATAAAGTCTCAACTGAATAATCCGTTCACAACGAATTTATTTATTGCCTGAGAATACCAGGAGATCTGGGCGAGATCCCTGATATTTTTAGGAAGATAATTTGGGTTAGTAAGGATCAAAAAGGAAGATCGTCAAATTCCTCAGAGGGAGGAGTGTCTTCATCCGCCGGAAAAGGTGGCGGGGGAGGAGGCTCTTCAGAGGATGCGGCGATCTTTTCTATTTTCCAGGCCTCAAGATTAGTGAAATAGCTCACATTATCGTCTTTTACCCATCTTCTTCCCCTAATATTGAAGTTTACGCGTATCTCATCCTGAAGATTAATACTATCAATAAGATTACAGCGGTCCTGGGTTAGCTGGAACTTAATGTGATCAGTAAATTCCTTGCCTCCCTGGTTTTCAGTTTTTTCAATTACAAAATCTCTTTTGCGAAACGTATCACTGACCTGGTTTACATCAAATTTCTCAATCAGTTTTCCAGCTAACTCAAAACTCATTGTATTATTAGTTTATGGATATTAATTCAATATCGAAGATTAATGCCATATGAGGCTTAATAGGACCACCTGGACGTGGATTTGCACCATATGCGAGTTCGCTTGGTATGAAAACTTTCCACTTAGAACCAGTTGGCATGAGTTGAAGGACTTCAGTCCATCCCCTTATTACCTGGCCGACGCCGAAATCAACTGGCTCACCACCGTCAACTGAAGAATCGAAAACCGTCCCATCTATTAATGTACCGTGATAGTGAACTGTTACCTGACTCTCACTGGTTGGTTTTTCACCATTTCCTTCAACAAGGATTTCATATTGAAGACCACTTTCTGTTACATTGACTCCTTGACGGAGCATATTATCTGCAAGGAACTTCTCACCTTCGATAATATACTCTTCACTTGCTACTTCCTCTGTCTTTTTCATATACTCTGTAATTAGCATATTGGCTTCATCCTCATTCATAAATAAATCTAACTCATCAATGGCGTCTTGCATACCATTTGCTACAGCCGAAACATTAAGTTCGGTCATTGGACTGCTTGCCATTTGTGTTCCTATTTGATGGCCAATTATATATGATACTGAATCATGGTCGGTTTTTAAATCTACCTTTCCAATTTCTTGTTGACAGGATGATACATAAAACAACACTGCAGGAAGTAATGCGATAAAAAATTTACCTTTCATTTGATTTGGATTAAAATTTAATAACTAATGAACCGCGAATTTAGTTAATAATTTTAATAATATGTCCTGCACACCAATAAGTTGAGATCCGATTTCAGCTATATATGGTGAAACATATGGAATATCAGCATTTCACATTATCAATTAGGATTTATATGCCCTTGTCATTTCATGTTTTTTGGGAGGTCCAGGGATTTTTTTCACGCTAAAACCAGCTGCTGTTAGGTTGCGCCTGACTATGCCTTTAGAAGAATATGTTGTAAGGATGGAATGTGATCTCATTGCCAGGAAAATTTGTTTAAATAGATCTTTTGTCCAAAGTTCTGGTTGCTTTTCCGGTGCAAACGCATCAAAATAGACCAGATCAAATTCATCTGTCAGTACCATCTCGTGCATATCACACTGTAATTTCTTCAGGATAAATCCAGGCTTGATTACTTCCTCATGTTGCCATGGAGAATCATGAATGAGTTTAAACATACCTTTCCTTGGAGGATCAATGATTGATTCATAATTCAATGATTCAGTTATTGTACTTTCCAGAGGATATTTTTCAATTCCAGTATAGTTGACAGATATATCTGATTTATTTGTTTCTGCAAGGGTCAGAAAGGCATTTAATCCGGTCCCAAATCCCATTTCAAGGATTCGGATATGTCTGTTCTTACATTGTTTTAACCCTGCCTCAATAAATACGTGTTGGGATTCAGTAATGGCCCCGAAAACAGAATGATAATGCTCATCAAATTCTTGAACATATATGGAGTGAGATCCATCCTTTGTAATAACTATCTCTGGCATCCTGACTGCGTAATTCATCCCAAATTTATTAAATTGTCCTTCAGATTGGTAATATTTCAGATATTGGGCAAAGAAGATTCGGATAAACCTGTCAGGAAGATCATTCATATCGATATGGATGCTTTTTATGCTTCTATCGAGCAACGTGACTTCCCGGAATATAAAGATAAGCCCCTGGTTGTAGGAGGAGCAAGTAAGCGAGGAGTTGTTGCAGCTGCCAGCTATGAAGCCAGAAGATATGGGATCAGGTCGGCTATGCCAACACTCACAGCCCTCAAAAGGTTTCCCGGACTCATTATTGTAAAACCCCGGTTCAACATTTATAAGCAGGTTTCAAGGCAGATCATGGAGATTTTTCACTCAATTACAGACCTTGTTGAACCGCTTTCCCTCGATGAAGCATTCCTGGATGTAACATGTAATACGCTAGATCAATCGTCAGCTACGATTATTGCCCGGGAAATAAAGTCGAGGATCAAAGATAAGACTGAATTGACAGCTTCTGCAGGCGTGTCAGTGAATAAGTTTCTGGCTAAAATAGCTTCGGATATGGATAAGCCTGACGGTCTATACGTAATCAAACCCCATGAAGTTGAGGTATTTATAAATGAACTACCAGTAGAAAAATTCTTCGGGGTTGGTAAAGTCACTGCCCGGAGGATGCAGCAGCAGGGAATATTTAAAGGAAACGATTTGAAGCAAAAGAACCAGGCCGATCTAATCCGGTTATTTGGGAAAAGCGGGAATTTCTTCTATAATATTTGCCGGGGAATTGATAACAGGCCAGTAAATCCTGAACGAATAAGGAAATCATTTGGTAAGGAACGGACCTTTGAAGAGGATCTTACGAATCTCGATGATATCTATATAACACTCCAGGATATCACCGATATGCTCTGGCATGATCTTCTCAGAACAGCCGTAAAGGGTAAAACACTAACAATAAAAATCAAATATGCAGATTTTCAACAGATCACCAGGAGCAGAACTTTCTCCAGGGAGATTGAGAGCGATGACCAGATTTTTTCAACTGCAAAAGAAGTTTTGAATTCAGTATTTGTCCAGGGTAACAGGATAAGACTATTAGGTATCACTTTGTCAAACCTGACTCAGCCGGACCATGATGATCACACAGATAATAATCAGTTATCATTCGATTTCAGTTGATTTTTATTATTATTATATACTAATATATTATAGTACAAAAAACTAATTTATGAATTTATGTATATTTTTATAATATTCATATTTTCAATCAAATAGTTAATAATCTACTATTGTTGGATTATTATTAATCATTATAATTGTATGTAAATACGTATGATAAGTGGCATCTACAAAATTTTATTTAGAAAAAAGGAAAGATGAGAATGGCAGAACCAGGACGAAGCAGGTTCCGATACTACTTTATTTCAGTTTTGATGGCAAGCGATTGCAAATAAATACCGGGGAACGGATTGATTTTGTAGATTGGGACTTTCGGGCACAGTGCGTACTGACATCGACGCGTGGGAGCAAAGCCATGAACAGGTACTTGCAGTCCCTCGCCGATGAAGTGATGGAAATTTACCTGGAAGCCAAGACAATTGGATTGAGCCCTGGAATTGATTACTTGCGAAAACAGATTAAATACAACAGGCGAAAACATAACATAGGCTTTTTCGATGTGTTCATGCTGTTCATTGATGAAAATCATAACAGGTGGAGTATTTATACCTTCAGAAAGATCCGGACCACTTACCATCATCTTAGAAAATTTGCGGAAACAGAACAAATTGAGATTGAATTCAGCCGGATTGACAATACTTTCCTGGAACAATACATCCGTTTCTTCAGGATTAAATTCAGTCATTCAAATAGTACAATTTCAAAAAACCTGGATGTCTTAAAATGGTTCCTGAATTGGGCTACCAGGAGAGGATATAATAAAAGCCTGTTATATAGGGAATTTCAGCTTGAATGGATCAGCAAGCCGAGAATCAGCCAGTTAGATCTTGTTCTCGATTGGGAAGAGCTGACGAGGATCTTTCAATTTGAACCCTTATTATCAGAACTTATAGAAGTCCGGGATATTTTTTGTTTTATGTGCTTTTCAGGAATGAAACTCTCCCGGATATACAAGTTGAAAAGCAGTAATGTATATCCAGGTTACATCAGTTTGCAGGGGAATGGTAAATTCCAATCATTTAATTTACCACTCAATGATCGTGCCTATGGAATTATCAGTCAGTACATTGATAAGGAGGGGCCGGATGGGAATTGTTTTCCGTATTACCGTAATCATGAATTTAACAAGCATTTAAAGCAGCTGGGAAAAAATGCCGGGATAAATAGATTTGTTGATGTCTCGTTGTACTCAGGTACAGAGAAAGGATTGAGGCAGGTCCCAAAATACGAAGTGCTTTCATCCAAAGTCGCTGTCAATACTTTCTTATTCAATGGATTGAAGCTTGGCATTTCGGCCGAGGTATTGTCGTTTCTGACCGAGAAGAAAACCCTGGCCAGCATAGATAGGATTAGACCTGTGCTTGAAAATGCGGCTTACGACGATATCAGAAAATTTGATAATTTGCAGGTGGATTAATGAATTCAGACACTGATGTATCGAAAAACGCTGATATTATTTTGTACACTTTTACTTTGTTTAACAGCGTGTCAAGTTGATCCTGTGGACTATCCAGGTGTAGATCCGGTAATCGCTTACAATGCAGGGGATTATGAACACTGCTTTGACAGCCTGGTAGCTGAACTGGGGTACCGGAAAGATTTGCCAGAGGGATTTGAACTACAGACCCTACTCGCGCTGAGGCATTATCCCGAACTAACAAATACACATATCCAATTCATCGTTAAAAAAGCGTTTATCCCTTTAGCATCCAGACCCTCCTTTGTTTCCTTGCTCAGACAACGGGATAAAAGAATCTACCGGGTGATCATCTCTGACCAAAGCCTGTCACAGATGGAGGCGATATTACTTAAAAATCTGCCTTTCAACGCACAGGTGGCAATTATTGGCCACGAGCTTGCTCATGCAGTAGATTATGAGACAATGAACAGCCACCAGTTATCGATTGTTGGGTTACTGTATTTTAGTGGCTCATTCAGGGCTTCCATGGAAAAGGGAACGGATAGGCGTACCATTGAACATGGACTTGGATGGCAGTTACTGGAATATGCAGAGCATGTGAGGAAAGTCTCCCGTTCTGATGATAGACAGACTGACTTTATGGATAAGTTCTACATGAATCCGCAGGAAATCAGGAGCCATATGGACCAATCTGAATTGTACCAAAACGTTGTCAGGTAACTCATATCTGCAAATGTCTATATCATTTCTACTCTCTATCGCATTGACAGTGTTGAATATTTAATATCTTGAAGAATGATAATTCTCAAAAAACACGGGTAATGGATCAAAAATTGAATTATAAAGGGAGCATACTGTTTACAATAATTATTCTGTTCATCACATCCACTTCGGGTTTAAAAGGACAAGCCGGAGAAGGCATTGAAGGTATCTGGCTGGGTACACTTAAAGTGGGTGAAATGGAGTTAAGAATTGCCCTCACTTTCTCGGAATCTGAAGATGGTACGCTAAGTGCAACCATGAATAGCATTGATCAGAGCAGCGGAGAAATTCTCATGGAAAAAGTTATCATGAACAAGGATAGCGTGCTGGTGCAACATTCAGGAATTGGTATCGAATATGAAGGAGTAGTCGATCTGGCTTCAAACACTTTTGATACAGAATTCAGGCAGGGACCAGGAAAATTTCCAATTTTATTTAATAAAGTGGAGAGTTTGCCTATTTCAGCCAGGCCCCAGGAACCAAGGAAACCATATCCATACAAGGAAGAGCAAGTCCAATATGAGCATGAAGCAGCAGGGATTAAAATTGCTGGAACGCTTACCTATCCAGATTCAGGTGGACCCTTTCCAGCTGTCATACTCCTTTCAGGTTCTGGTCCGCAGAACCGGGATGAAGAAATTTTTGGGCACAAACCCTTCATGGTACTGGCTGACCACCTGACCCGGAACGGGATAGCTGTATTAAGATCGGACGACCGAGGTGTGGGCAGTACAACGGGTAGCTTCCAGGGATCCACTACGGGAGACTTTGCCGATGATGCCCTGGCAGGGGTTGCCTATTTAAAAGGAAGAGACGAAATTAATCCTGAGTGGATTGGGATGGCCGGGCACAGTGAGGGAGGTATGATGGCTCCTATCGCTGCCTCTAAATCCAACGATATTGCCTTCATAGTGATGATGGCCGGTCCTGGAATTGCTTTCAGTGATATTATCCTGTTCCAGAAAGAAACCGGATGGAAAAAAATGGGGATGAATGATGAAGGTTTGGAACTGAACCGGTCCTGGCATGATCAGGTCTCGGAGATTACGTCAATGGATATTGACAATGCAGCGGTCAGGGAGAAAGTTATGCAGGTATATGAAGGTCTTAGTGATGAAGGAAAAACACTTTTGCATAAAACACCGGAAAGTATGGATGCTGAAATTAATCATCTTACCGATCCCTGGTGGCGGTATGCAACAAAATATGATGCCCAGGCTACACTTATGAAGGTAAAATGTCCTGTACTGGCCATCAATGGTAGTAAAGACATGCAGGTGACTGCAAAAGAGAATCTTGCAGCAATAGAAGAGGCCCTGCAATCCGGAGGAAACACTAATTACCTTATCAAAGAAATGGAAGGATTAAACCACCTGCTCCAAACCGCTGACACAGGTGATGAAACCGAATACGGCAAAATTGAAGAGACCTTCTCTCCAGTGGCTATGAGACTTATTGCCGACTGGATCCTGCAGCAGGTTGAGATGAAATAAACTTATTCATTTTGTCTTAGACATGCGTTTATAAAGTCTTTAGAAGATGCAGAATATCCAAATTCACTCTCAACCAGCCGAATGGCAGCAAATGTCATCCACTTGCCTTCAATGGTTTCTTCATATTCATACGCTGTTGTACAATCACGTAATACAATACATTTATAACGAAAGGTGTTGGTCATTTCACGAATGGCTCCTGGAATATTCAGCAGACACAGATCTGCCATGAAACCTGCATAAATCAGAACACTTATGTTCTCTCTCCTGCAGAGCCCGTTCAATTGCCATCCTGTTACAAATACTGATTCTTCCGGAAGTGGTTTTAATAATTTGGCAATATCAAACTCCATGGTATGGGTTTTCCATACGGGTCCTGGGTAATCTTCCCCATATTCTCTGTTCCAACCCTCCTGGTAAGAGACAGGATCAATGTTTTTTTCAAATGCAACCCGCTTCACAGGGTTTTGTAGTCCCTGGTCATTCTTGAGTTCTTGGTATTGAGGATATTTTTCAGCATAGGTAGATTGTGCCAAATGAAACACTTTGATTCCGGATTGGCGGGCTGCTTTTAAAACCGGATGTATGTTTTCTTCGACAATTTTATGGGCTTCAGGAACCCATGCTCCGGCTTCTCCATCTTTCCAGGTTGTTGTATCATAGATGGGATAGGGACCATCTGCTTCACCCAGGTTCCAGGTGTGGACAAGCACCAGGCCAATTTTTCCAGCATTGATATTTAAGGTATCCATATGCAATCCTTCTTCTCCGGAGGGTGGCATTCCGGGCCCGTATAATTGTGCAATCTGGTAGTACCGGATCGGCAAATTGAATAATTGGCCTGATAGGGTATCTGGATTAACTGAAATAATCAGCAAGATCAGCCAGATAACTCCAGTATGTATAGTCTTTATTTTCATAACTTTAGTATTTGAGGATGATACCCTGATAAGACTCCAGTACAGGAATGGTTATCTGGACTGCTTCATCTACCATCTTAAATGGAACATTGTTTCCATCAAAATCCTTAATATCAGCCGGAATAACGCCAGGGTTGAATTCAAACTCAATATTTTTGTGCGGGACAATATATCGGATCACTCCTATACTTTCATACTTACCCCTAACTAGTGGACTTGTAGTATGATTGATCATTAAGACCGTATATTGCTTCTTGATAGGGTTGTGAAATATTCTTATCTCAACCGGAGGAGGAATACCAGGAGTTTTCAATATGGCAGGACCACCAACCCAATGGATCGTTTCTTCGAGCAAGCGGGTATATTCCGGAGCGTAAACCCTTCTCTGGATTTCATCTGCCTGTGGAACAAAATACGCAGTTTTTCCCTTGCCATATTGACCTACAACTGCGAGGGGCCAGAGAGCCGGACCGGGAAAAACGCCTCTCCTGTTGTATTCTTCGGCAGATAATCTTGCATGATCGGGATTGTGAATGTCACCGATGACTGTTGCACCTTGGGTGGGTTTAATGGCAGCAAAATTCCCCCAAAAACTGAAATAACTATCCTTATCTATACCTGATGTTACCGCATGATCCTGCCTTGCGCTTGCATAATAAAAGTAACCCCGGTCGATATCACTTACCTTAAGATCAGGATGCCGGGATAAGGTTGCCTGTGAATATGGGGTTCGGATATCAAGTAGCTTATAACCTAGCATTTCAGACAGTATTGGTTTCTCTCGTAGACTACCATTGGCTTCCTTATACCCGGTCATATAAGTAGCAAGTAATCCCATGCCTTGGTTTACTGCGCGCTCAATGCTTTCTGCAGTTTTATCGGCAAGGTATGTTGCATTCGGAATGATCAGAACCCGGGTTTTGTCCAGGTCACCTTGCTGTATTCCTTTCTCAGATATAATATTAAAAGGTATATGTGCCTCAAACAGAAGTCTGTAAATACCCTCAAAATCTTTCATATATTCAGTCGGATCTTGTAAATATGATGGCAGGGAATGAAGTAGTGTTGCATAATAGACCTCTTCTCCCCTGTCATTCAGATCGTAAAATTTTTCAATATCTGCAAAGGTCTGACTAAGTTGCTCTTTTCCCGTGGCATCAAAATCCATGGCGCAAAGATCAAGCATTAATGGAGCTGAATGGTTTGCAACACAATCCATCAGCAGCATTTGAGTCCCCTCTACAGGAAAGTGCCTGGCATCATGTTTTACCGAATGTCTTACATTACCCCAGATGGCACCGTTCTCAAAATAAATCTTGGTTATCCGGTGTTTCATCCCCAGGGCAACCAGATCATCCCTCTGATAGAATTCAGGCATAACGACATCCACAAGATCTATACCCAATCTGGCATGATGGTTTTTAATCCAATTTTGGACGTAGGCTGTTCCAGGCTGATTCTCATCAATTATTTTCCTGATCCCGGCACAAAATCCTTTGATACTATTCTGCCGAAACTCGTTTAGCAATTTTGGGTAGAGGGAAGAAGGAATGCTATGGTTGAATGCAAGTACAAATTCATCCTCAACATTTGGCATGGACTTACTGTAAAGGCTCTTAAATTTCTCCTGGCAGCTGGGACAATAGCAACTCCCCGGTAACTGATCAAAATATATCCCATCCACATCATAAAGGGTAAGTATTTCTCTCACTTCTTCATAAATCAGATCCCGGTAAGGAGTATTGTAGCATATGTAATTGAATTGTCGTCCAGGCTTTCCATTTACCTGGGGACCTTGAACAATCCATCCGGGATGTTCCTCCAGTACCCTTCCTGCTCCCATGGAAGTACCCAGCCACCAGGGAACAAAATAGAGATCGTTCTTCTTGCACAGAGTGGCTAGCTCAGCAATTAAATCCATGTTGCCAATTCTGTCATATTTTGGTGATACCTCGCTGTCCCATAATGCATAACCATATACGGAAACACAGAAGGCCAGGGTGTTACAGTTTAGGTCTTTGGTTTTCTGAACCAGGTGTTTTGCATAATCCTTGTCCAGGTCTTCCCCGATCCGGATCCAATCATAGAATATCCGGGCAGTCTCAAACCAGGGCTTATCATCCCCTTTCGAGATCTGGGCAGGGAGAGTATTAAAATTGATAAAAAGGATGATTATGGCTGATAACAAGGGATTCGACCATCGGGTGGATCCTGAATTTTTTCCCATAGTAATGAATTTATGCGATCAAAGTTAAGTGACCCATCGGTTAAATCAAATTTGATGGTGTTTTGATTACAAGCTATGCTTTTCCTGCTCTGAATCTTCCAGTTTGATCTTTTTATCCTTCTTAATATCCGGGAGGTATTCTTCATAGATATTGTCCATGGCATTGAAGATATTTCTTCTTGCATTCCGGTTTAGCCTGTCCAGTTGGCGTATGATATCTTTGATTGACTCCCTTCTGGTAGTATTATCATAGGGACATGATTTCTCTTGTTTTTTGAAGGAACGCAGGGTAGCGTAATAAGTCAATTCTTTTTCCGGGATGAATAGAAGTGGTCTTATCAGCCGTATCCGTCCTTCGAACATGGATAATTTCTGTGGCAATGAACTGTAAGAGCCATGGAAGATCATATTTAGCAGCACGGTTTGAATGGCATCATCCTTATGGTGGCCCAGGGCAACCTTGTTACAGTCAAGTTCCTTCGATAATTCAAAGATCCGTTTCCGCCGGTTCCAGGAGCAGATGAAGCAGGGGGACTTTTTTGGATCCACAGTCAGGTCTATCTCAATTTCTTCCAGGTGAAGGGGGATGTTCAGCTCGGCGCAGAACTTCTGCAGGTATACTGTATCCATTTCGTAACCAATATTCGTAGCACTCACGTGCACTGCGAATAGCTGGAAATCAAAAGGCAGGTGCTTTCTCCTGTCAGCCAGGGCTTCGAGCAGTATCATCGAATCTTTCCCCCCGGAGAGCCCTACAAGAACCCTGTCACCTGCTTCAAGCAGCTGATGTTCATTTAGCATTTTGCCCACCTTTTTGGAAATCTTATCAAATTGCTTTCTGCGCCTTCTGTCCTGGTCATTCATGTTATAAAAATATCTATTTTTAATGGCTATTTTAAATAAGCTTCTTTATGAGACACTTCATTCTCGCCATTCTCATATTTCTGCCTGCATCTCAGACACTTACAGCCAATAATACCAGTGAAGGGGAAATGCAGACGATTACAGAGAAGGTATCCGGACTGAAAAAGTATGATGGTTTTTTTACTTTCTACTGGTCTGAGGGGGAAGGGAAAATTTTCCTGGAAGTGGACAAATGGAACACCGATTTCCTGGCAGTCAGTTATCTTTCAAGGGGTATGGGATCGAATGATGTGGGACTCGACAGGGGGAAGATTGGCATGCAGAAGGTTGTCTCATTCTTTCGCAGCGGGAACAAAGTCTTACTGATTCAGCCGAACCTGGATTTCAGGGCCGATTCGGAGGATAGCCTTGAGGTGAGAGCTGTGTCTGAATCTTTTGCCACTTCAGTGATCTGGGGATTTACAGTAATGGCTGAGGAGGAGGGAAAGGTGTTGATAGATATTACGGATTACCTGTTGAGTGACCAGAACCATATCCCGGCTGTCCTGAAATACACGGGACAGGGATCATATCGTGTGGATGCTTCCAGGTCTGCCCTGAATATGGACAGGACTAAGAACTTTCCAGGCAATACAGAATTCGATATAATCATGACCTATACGGGAGATATGGCCGGAAGATTTGTCAGCCAGGTTGTGCCATCACCGAAACATATTACATTGGGTCAGCATATCTCTTTCGTGAGTTTGCCGGATTTAAAAGATTATCAACCCAGGATATTCATGCCTGAGAGTGGTTTTATGTCTCTCCAGTATATTGACCTGGCCACCCCCCTGGGAGAATCCCTTACCAAAAGATTTATCTACCGGCACAAACTGGTTAAAAAAGATCCGTCAGCGGATATTAGTGAAGCAACAGAGCCCATCGTGTATTACCTTGATCCGGGCACCCCTGAACCCGTACGGAGCGCCCTCCTCGAAGGTGCATCCTGGTGGAGCGAGGCATTCGAAGCCATCGGATACAAGGATGCTTACCAGGTAAAACTGCTTCCCCCGGATGCCGATCCGCTGGATATCCGGTACAATGTTATACAGTGGGTGCACCGGTCCACCCGTGGCTGGTCATACGGGAGCACCATCACCGATCCTAGGACCGGCCAGATTCTGAAAGGCCACGTCAGCCTTGGTTCCCAGCGGGTCAGGCAGGATTATTTGATCGCAGAGGCCTTGCTTTCGCCCTATGAAGCCGGCCAGCCGGTCCCCGGGGACATGCAGGAGATGGCCCTGGCCAGGCTGCGACAGTTATCTGCTCATGAAGTGGGACATACACTAGGGTTTCAGCATAATTACATAGCATCGGCCGACGAACTTTCCTCAGTGATGGACTATCCCCATCCCCTGGTAACGTTAAAAGATGGCTCCGTGAGCCTTGAAGGTGCCTATGACACCGGCATAGGAGCATGGGATAAAGTATTCGTGGCTTATGGATACCAGGATTTTCCAGGTACCGTGGATGAGGAAGATTCTCTTATTGCCATCCTGGAAAAGGCAAGGTCTGAAGGCCTCCGGTTTTTATCTGACCGCGATGCAAGGGGTGAAGGATCGGCACATCCTCATACCCATCTTTGGGATAATTCACCGGATGCAGTGGCAGAGTTGGAAAGGGTTATCACTGTCAGGCGCCATTTGCTCAAAATATTCTCTGAGAAGAATATTAGAGAAGGAATACCTTATTCGGAATTGGAAAAGGTTTTGGTACCGGCATATATGTTTCACCGTTACCAGTTGGAAGCGGCTGCCAAGACCCTCGGCGGGATGCATTATAATTATGCCCTGCGGGGAGAGGAGCTGAAGCTGGAAATGGTATCTCCGGCTGACCAGTTGGCCTGCCTTGATGCCGTAATCAAAACGATTGAGGCAGATTTTCTTGCCATCCCGGAAGATATATTGGAGATCATACCACCTAAACCACTCGGATACAGAAGGGACAGAGAACATTTCCAGTCCCGTACAGGTGTTACCTTTGACCCCCTGGCTGCCACAGAAAGTGCTGCAGACCAGACCCTTACCTTGGTTTTTAATGCACAGCGTGCGACAAGGATTGTTGAGAACCATGCCAGGGTTGCTGAACAACCAGGACTCCAGGATGTTCTTGACAGGGTCATCGATGCAAGCTGGCACATAATTTATGTCGATCCATACCTGGCAGAAATACAACGGGCAACGAATTATCTTGTCCTGCATCATATGATGACGCTGGCCTCTGATAAATCAGTCCTTGGACAGGTTCGGGCTATTACAGGGTACAAATTGGATGAACTTGAACAATGGATAAAATCACAACTGGCGTATTCCTGGGACTTAGAACAGGAAGCACATTATAAACATACACTTAAACTGATTGACTTTTTCCACCAGCACCCTGAGGAGTTTGAGCATGAGAGTCCCTTGAAACCTCCACCCGGACAGCCAATAGGGGACTGTGGGATTTAATCAGACAGGCATGAATCTAAGAGAGACAAAACTTTACCTGTGGTTTACGGATCTGATGCTGCGCTTCGGAGTGAAGACTGAGAAATTGGAGGAATTCCTGAAGTTTGCCGTTGTTGGAGGATCCGGAGTGATCATTAATATGGGTTGTTTCTTTCTTCTGACGAGATATGCCGGACTGAAAATTGAATATGCTTCTCCCATAGCCATCGAAGTTTCTATTCTAACCAATTTCTTCCTTAATAATACCTGGACATTCAGGAAGCGGAATACGAAAGTGGGATTGACAGGAAGGATCCTGAGGTATCATCTGGTAACAGGGCTTGCCGGACTTGTCAACTATGGCATCCTGCTATTACTGGCAAAGGTATTTGGTATGCACGATCTGATCGCCAATCTGATAGGGATCATTATCGGGACTTTTATCAACTTTTTTCTTAACTCCTTTTGGACCTGGCGGATTAAAGAGGAGGATCTGTAACCTCAAACTTTGCAGGCAGTCCATTTATTCCTGGCATTAGGATCTCGGAACCAAAGGAGATCATTAAGAGGTATTCACCAGGTTCTTCAGGTACCCTAACCAGCATATCAAGCACTACTTCTTCATCTGGTCCCAGAGAACTCAACCGGGGTTGCTTCCCGATAATGTCTGTTAGTAATTCTCTGTCAGGGTTAAAAAATGACTGGTAGAGCAAGGGTGGAAGATCACAAGGACAGTCAAAGCAAACCTTCTTCTCTGTTGGATTGTGTATCTGGATGGGGACAGAGATCATTGTTCCCGGTCCACCCTGGAGCTTCTTTTCCAGGATTTTGATGGATAAACGATTATAGGAGCAAAAGCTACTGATGTCATAGTATATGATGTCATCCAGTACCGTAGAGATGATCTTTGTACTATCGATGCTTCCCCAATGCTGTAACAATACCTCCTTACCTTCCAGTTCTTCTTCAAAGTTGAGTATGTCGTACTGGTTCCTCCTGTAATGTAATGTATTGCGTGTATATGCTGGTTTTTTGGTGTAAAACCTGTAAACGGAAGGAGCCTGGAACCGGTTCAGGAATATGACAGGCCGGTCACCTGCTATTTCTTCAATCTGTTTGGCCCAGGTTTCCTTTCCATGGAATAGCTTAGCAACATTATCTGGAAGAGGAAGAAAATCAACGATGAGGTAGGACCTGATAACCAGGATCACCGGAATACTTGCCAGTCCCAATACCCGTATCCATTTTCGCAAACCCGGATAATGGCCGAGATTCAGCATCGCCAGCACAATCATCGGGGGAAAGGCTGCTGCTGTCCAGTGTGGTTCCACATGCCCCCTGACACTGGACAGGAAGAAAAATCCAAAAAAGCCAATAAGATTGAACTTCAGCATTCTTTCATAGGCATCGGCCGGCCGGCTGGTAAATGCCAGAAACAGCAGCAGGACGCCTACAAAGGGACCCGTTACCAACAATTGGTTACCCAAATATTCCAGTATTTGCCTGGGCTGGAAGGGATCGTTACGGCTTATCAGGTGATATTGAAAACTGACAAAGTCGTTTTTAACCTGCCAAATGATATGGGGCAGGTATAAAACAACAGCGACTGCTACGATTACCCAGAAAGTCTTGCGCAAGATGAGTTTCCAGTCCGACAATATGGTAAAAAAGATGATCAGCAAGGCATGGTATTTACTGTACATCATCAGGGCAATGATCACCCCCAGGCCAAGTGCCTGTATCATCCGGTCCTCCGCAAGAAATCGCTTCAGGACCAGGAAGAACAGGGAGGTGAAAAAGACCAGTGGGATGTCAGGTAATGCCAGGAAACCGGCTACGTTCAGATGCATCAGGGTGATGGCAATGATGCAAATAATGAAAGTTCGTGGATCCCTGTTCCCCTTTGGTATCAGTTGATAAACAATCAGGATGGTAACCGCTCCGAGCAGGGAGGGAAAAAGTCTGACACCCAGCTCACCCGGGATGATCATGGTGCCAAGTTTAATGAGTATGGCAATCATGGGAGGATGGTCAAAATATCCCCAGGCAAGAAATTCACTGTATACCCAGTAATATGCTTCGTCCTCAATTATTTCCGTGAAGTAGGATTGTATAAGATTAATCAGAAACCAGGCAAGGGCAAACCAGGCAATTTTTGTATTCTCTTTCGAAAGCATATTGTCCCTAAAAATAGATTATATTTACGTTCCAACAATTGCCTATGCGAAGAATTCTTCCAATACTTTTTATCACATTAGCCTTCTCTTCCACAGTACGATCACAGAGATTTGAGTGGCTTGCCGGTTTTGATGGTTTCCTGGATAACCGGGAGTATTATTCTATACATAATCCCCAGACAATGTTTGGTTCGAGATTCCGGGCCGAGGTGGGAGGAAGTATTGATGGTATTCACAGGCTTAGGGTAGGCATTAACTACTTATATGAATTTGGTACTGCCATTGATGCTTCAAAACCCAATCTCACCCTCTATTATGAATATCATAACCAGGGAGTAAGGCTATTTACCGGGGCATTTCCACGAAGAGACTTGCTACGCTTCCCGCTGGCCCTCTTATCTGACACCTTGCATTATTACCGGCCGAATATCGAGGGATTGTATGCAGGGTATTCGTGGTACTGGGGACAACAGAATGCTTTCCTTGATTGGACAAGCCGGCAGTCAGATACCAACCATGAGAGATTTATGGCAGGAACATCCGGAAAAATGTTCT
>CAZXOJ010000070.1:0-16697 GCA_964642325.1 uncultured Bacteroides sp.
GGCAATACCTCCCCAGAGTGCTCCGAAATATTTGATATTCTTCTCGAAATTGAATGAAAACATCACCCGTACCAGGTATTGGATCAAGAGGCCAACCGTAAAAGCGATCACAACCGAAAGAAGGATGGCTGTGATCATTAACAAGGCTGAAGAGGTATTAATATACTGGCTCATGTCAGCCATGGTGGATCCTGCAGCATGGATCTTTATGAGAGAAATCGCTACAGCGGCTCCAAGGAGCTCAAAAACGATGGATACAGTAGTAGAAGTTGGAAGGGCAAAAGTATTGAAAAAATCCAGCAGGATGATATCTGTCATCATGACTGCCAGGAAGATGATCATTATCTCTCCGAAAAAGAACTGATCAGGATGGAAGATCCCCTTTCTTGCCACCTCCATCATGCCACTTGAAAAAGTCGCTCCAAACACAATGCCTGCGGCAGCAATGATCATTATAATGATAAACGGGGCGGCTTTCGATCCTATGGCGGAATTAAGGAAGTTTACAGCGTCATTACTAACGCCAACCACCAGATCAGATACTGCTAAAACGATGAGAATGATAACGATTAGCAGGAAAAATGTCTCCATCAATGAAAATACTTAATGATGATTGACAAAGGTAACTTTTCGGACCAATATTGCTTTAAGTGAATATTAATTTTATGTTAAGCCAGGGTTAAAAAAAAAGGAGGCAACAGGCCTCCTTTCAATGTTTGTGTTACCTGTCTTACTGCCTGGTCCTAACAGTCGTTTTTTCATTTATCCAGCATCCAACAGTATATTCTTTACCAGCTTCATGGCCGTAAAAAAATGCATCCTCTACGTTTGGAAAATAGGCTTTATATTTGGCTATCAGCTCATTGGCTTGAGCATTGCATTCTGAATCAACAGATTTTGCCCGCTGAAATTTATCTACGGCTGCCCAGAAGACAGTCGTCTTTTCAAAATCATTCTCCCCGCAATTGTCACTGCTCGAGGCGTAGAGGTTCCCAATAAGGATATATGGCTGTCCCCAGCCAGGCTTGTTCTCAATTGCCTTCCTGGCATTCGATCTTGCGTTGGTAAGATCATCATATTTGCTAAAGAGTATCAGTCCCAATTCATAATGATACTGTGCTTTCAGTTCAGCATCAGCATCACCATTTATGGCCTCTTTATAATAGGTAATAGACTTGTCATAATCCTCTTTTTTATAGAAGAGCTTTGCCAGGTTATAAGCAGCCTGTGAAGATGGTTCAATTTTGTAAAGATTTTCTGAAGCACTGGCAAACAGCCCAGTCTCCTCGCAATCCTGGTTAGCCAGTAAACTTGTAAGCTTTTTTAAAAATTCCAAATCCTCAGGGGTCTCTTCAAATTTGGGCGTAAAAATCTCGACAAGCGTTTCACAATCCGCTGCCCCGCTGTTGGCAAATATGGCTTCGATATTTTTTAAAGCAGTCTCCGCCCTGTTCGTATTCTTACCGGCCGCTATGTGGGCAGATTCTATTTCTGCTGCAATAAGATAGTTATCTATCAGTTCTCTACCATCCATTTCACCCTGTTTAAAGAGAACGTTAGATGTTTGCATCAGTGCCAACATTACAGCATCTTCAGTTTTACCCTTTCCTAGAGTTGCAGACTCTTTCAGGTATTCATATGCACGCTGGACCTGTGAATTATCGTACCTCAGCAGGTCAAGCCCCTTTCTGCCAAGCACCAGTGCCTCCTGTCCGAAATACTCAATCCGCCGGTCATAGATCAACATCAATGTATCAAGTGCCGTGGATTTTTGTGCCGGATCCTGCTGCCTGGCTACCCTGCCACGGTAGATCTTGATACCATACAGGTAAATGTTCTTGCTTGAGGCAGGACATTCATTAAAAACAACCTGCCAGGAAGGAAAAGCATGGTCCAGCAGGTCAATTTTCATAAATTCACTCATGGTGGAAAGGTTGTTGGCACAATCCAATCGTGAAGCGCTGTCTGTCCCATATTTAGGATTATCCTGTATATTGGCAGGTTGCGCCCAGGTGTTGTACAAGCCAAGACTGACAGTAAACAGTGTAAACAAAATAATTTTCTTCATAATAATACTCTTATCGTGTTGATTTGGGTAATGCTGACTAAAATAGTAAAATAAAGCATTATAATTACAGTATATGCAAAAATCATCCCAAAAATTTCAAATCCATATTTCATTGACTAATTGTGTATTCCGACATGATGCCAAGGCTGATTAAGTTTCAATTTATCATATAAATTCTTTACTTTTATAGATTGTGACAGTGTAAAGATAAGGGCTCTGAGGGTGCGAAGATAATAATGAACCAAATTTCAATCCTATGAAAACAGTTAAGACCATTGTTATCATTCTTCTGCTACTATGTCTGATCCCAATTGCAAGCTGGTTGATCTGGAATATCAAACCTAGCAAACCAATCAATATCCTGGTGTTAAATAAAACTGTTCTTGGACTTGAAAGAAAGGAGCATAGGGCCATTTTCTGGTTGCTTCTTAATGATAAATTCGTTAAAGAAAACAATAAGGTTTACCGGATGGAAAAAGACTACTATGGTTTTCATCCTATCAAGCCCTTAAAATCAAGGAAATACGAAGTTAAGAGGATTAAGCTTGAAGAGATCAATGACCTTGCGTCTAAATATGATATGGCATACTATTCCGATACTTATGGTGTATTTTTTAATGAATGGTTCAGGAGAGAATCCGGCCAGGGTAAAGGGACTTTGATTGAAGGGGGCTTGAATAATAATGATTACCTGTTTATCAAAGGATTACATGATCAGGGCAAGCTATTAATCGCCGAATACAATTTTATTGCACCGCCAACCATTCAACTGGTCAGAAAAAAAGCAGAGGAATTACTGGGTATTAAGTGGACGAAATGGACCGGCAGGTATGTCAATGAACTTGATCCAGCCAGGTCCAAAGACCTGCCGGATTGGATTGTGGGCATTTACAAAAAAAGAAATGACGGGGAATGGCCTTATACAGGGGCGGGGATTGTTCTGGTGAATGAACCGGCACAGCAGGTAGCTGTATTGCAGGCAGATAAACACCTGGAAGATGGTGTTCCTGAGATCCAGACAACAGAATATGGTCTTGCATCTTATCATCTGCCGGAAACCGTTCATTATCCCTATCGCTTCGATTTTATGGATGAGCAATCCAATAAAGTTATCGCTGAATACAAACTTCATGTTAATATTGAAGGTAAGGCAGTGCTGGACAAGTTTGATCTACCATCGAGATTCCCTGCAGTTATGGAATCGAATACCGGATCCCCCTTCCTCTATCTGGCAGGAGATTATTCAGATTATCCTGTTCGCATGTGGACAGCTAAATTACAGGGAATCAGAGCTTTTGAAAATATTTTTTACACAAACAAGGAAAATAGCACCTCAAAATTTTACTGGACATACTATGTACCGCTTCTCTCACAGGTACTTACCAATTACCAGACAAGCCTGACCAAGTAGATACATAAATGGAACTAAAACTTGCCCTTATCCAGCCGGATATCATATGGGAGGATATTGATGCCAATCTTAATGCCTTATCAATAAAACTGGAAGGTATTGCAGACAATGTAGATGCTGTCATCCTGCCGGAAATGTTTGCTACTGGATTTACAATGAGAAGCAGGGAACTGGCCGAGGGTATGGATGGAAAATCCATATCCTGGATGCAGATGACCTCAGACAGATACGGCTGTGCCATCGCCGGAAGTCTGATCATCTCACATCATGACAACTATTTTAATCGATTTATCTGGATGGAACCCGGGGGCAGGTTCAGTACATACGATAAAAGACACCTGTTTAGCATCAGTGGAGAGGATGAACATTATACCTGTGGAGAATCAAACACGATAACAGAAATTAATTCTTTCAGGATCAGACCCCAGGTATGTTACGACCTGCGATTTCCTGTCTGGAGCAGGAATTCCGGGACATATGATCTCCTCCTTTATGTGGCCAACTGGCCAGCTGTCCGAAGAGATGTTTGGATATCACTCCTGAAGGCCAGAGCTATTGAAAACCAGTCTTTTGTGATTGGAGTTAACAGGGTGGGAAGAGATGGTATGGGAATAGATTATGCTGGCGACAGCCTGGCCTATAATGCAAAAGGACAGATCATTGCCTCCCTTCCCTTGAGCGAGGAGGGCACAGTAATAGTGCATCTTTCACTCCAGGAACTTATGGATTTCAGGCAAAAATTTCCAGTCTGGAAAGATGCAGACAGATATGAGATAAAGGATTAATGTTACTTGCTATGGCAATCAGGGTCTGTACAGTCCTTACAACTTTCCGGAGAATGCACATGTCCGTGTTCCAACTCGTCGGCAGATGCTTCACGAATTTCAACAACATTTCCGCTGAAATGGAGATCATTACCGGCCAGGGGATGGTTGAAATCCATGGTGACGATTTCATTATTAAATTTGACGACGATCCCATTCAAACGGTTCCCTTGCTGGTCCAGCATCGGTATATGATTGCCCACCTTTAATATCTCCTTGTCAATCTCTCCTTCCACGGCGAAGGCTTGTAAAGGGACGTCCACTATGGCATCATCTACAACCGGTCCATATGCATCAGTGGAAACCAGGTCAAAATCGAAGCCATCATTTGGTTTCAAACCGTCCAGGTATTCTTCAAATTTTGGCAGCAGGTTACCGGTACCGAAGAGAAACATCAGTGGAGAATCAGCACCCACGTTTTCAACAGTTTCTCCTTCAACCTTCAACTCATATGAAAGGGATACTACTTTATTATTTTCTACGATCATCTGTTATTTGAAATGATTGGTGAATTATTAATAAACTCACAAAGTAAACTCTTCCCGAAGGAATATCAAAACCGGAACATGTTAAAAAACTTGTAAATTATTATTAGAAATTAAATCCTATCCGAAAGATGGGATTGCTGTAGGGTGAACTGGCAGTTTCATTCAGGTTCCAGAGAACCATGATAAGAAATCCTCCGCGGCGTCCTATGGGCTGGAAGATCCCCCCACCAATCAGGACAGAATGAAGATTGAACCGTCCATCCAGGTCTGGAGGTGCACCGATTTCAAAATATTTACTTTCAAGGCTAAGTATTTCATATTCAGCATGTCCGAAAAGCCCGAAATTCAGCCCCAGCCCTATTGTTTCGCTCAGGTCCTTGATCACCATATACCTGGCAAAGGCAGTTCCTCCGTAGATATGTGTTTCATAAGGAACATAACCGGGATAATTACTTTTATAGTATTCATACCTGATCCCGGGTCCAACTGCCAGCCTCGGGGTTAAATATATACCGGCAAGTGGTGAAATTTCTATGTTTGTCACCGTTCCAAATTGCAGTCCGAAGTTACCTCCAAAAAATATCCTGTCCCTCAGAGGAGGTTTTTCTTCCCACTGTGCCTGTAAAAGGCTGCCAGACAATGCCAGCAGCAATACCATTACAATTCCCAACTTATCTATGCCTCTCATCTCAGCTAAAAATTCAGGAAGTAAAAATATAAAATTCCCTGATTAATTGTATTTTGTTGAATTGATGTAACATAAAAACACGGATTTATGAAAATTATTGTTACCGGTGCAAGCAGGGGCATTGGATACGAACTGGTCAGGCAACTGGCAAAGGAAAGCCAGTATCAGATTTTGGCGGTTTCAAGAAATCATGTGGGATTAGAAAAACTAAGGCAAGATTGTGAAGGAGACCCCGGAAGGGTACTTATTCATCCCTTTGATCTTGAGATGATTGAGGACATTTCAACTCGGTTTTTACCGGCAGTGCAGGAACATTTTGATTCACTCGATATCCTGGTGAATAATGCAGGTCTGCTGGTGAATAAGCCCTTTGAACAGCTTAACCTGGCAGATTTCAAGCGCAGCCTGGATGTAAATTTCCTGGCTCCGGTGGTTCTAATCCAGGGACTCCTGCCATTGCTTTTGAAGGCTCAAAAGCCTCATGTGATCAATATCAGCAGTATGGGGGGAGTACAAGGTAGTCTCAAATTCCCCGGACTGAGTTCATACAGTTCATCCAAGGCCGCCCTGGGCGTTATGACGGAATGCCTGGCAGCTGAATTCAAGGATAGTCCGATACGGTTTAATACACTGGCCCTGGGAGCAGTACAAACTGAGATGTTGGAGGAAGCCTTCCCTGGTTATAAGGCTCCTTTGCTTCCAGGTGAAATGGCTGCTTTCATCAAGGATTTTGCAGAAAAAGGTGGGATTTTTTTCAATGGCAAGATCATTCCAGTATCTCTTTCTACCCCTTAATTTTTCTGGTCGGTGATTTGTCCATTCACCATATTCTCCGTGGTGTAATCCTTGGCGATGATTTCTCCTTTTAAGACACGAAGTCCATTCATAGCCAGGGCATGCATCTCATCTTCTCCGGGATAAATGACCACAGGTGCAATGTAGGAGACCATTTTCTTGATGTACTCATCCACCATGGGATTATTGGCCATGCCTCCCGTCAGTATGATGGCATCTACCTCACCCTGCAGGACGGTAGCCATTCCTCCTATCTCTTTGGCAACCTGGTAAGACATGGCATCCTGGATCAGACGCGCCTTTTCATCTCCTCCATCTGCCATCAGCTCGATCTCATAGGCATTGTTCGTATTGAAATAGGCTACGTATCCCCCTTCACCTAAGATCATTTTTTTTACATCATCATATGGTATATCATCCTCATAGCAAAGCCGGACCAGGGCACCGACGGGTAAAGTCCCCGATCGTTCCGGAGAAAAGGGTCCTTCACCATCCAGGGCCTGGTTCACATCGATAACACGGCCCTGTTTATGGGCTCCGACTGATATTCCCCCGCCAAGATGAGCGATGATCAGGTTGAGATCTTCATATTTTTTATTTAACAGCCTGGCATATGACCTTGCTGTAGCCTTCTGATTCAGTGCATGAAAGATGGATAAACGGTGAAATTTGGGATGCCCGGAAATCCTTGCTACATCTTCCAGCTCATCCACCACAACAGGATCGGCTATATAGGCCCTGGCATTGGGTAGTGTTTGCGCAATAGAATCTGCTATCAATCCGCCCAGGTTGCTGGCATGTTCCCCCAGGATCCCTGTCTGGAGATCTTTTTTCATCTCCTCGTTGATATTGTAAGTGCCAGATTTTATGGGCTTTATTAGCCCACCCCTGCCAACAATGGCCCCAATACTGTCCATTTCAATATGTGCATTTTTCAATTCTTCCAGGATTATGTTTTTGCGATACTCAAACTGATCTGAAATTTTTATGAATTGTTTGAGTTCTTTCACATCATGAGGAATACTTTTTAGAAAAATGATCTTGGTGTTAACATAGACTGCCACCTTTGTAGAGGTAGAGCCGGGATTGATAGCGAGGATATGATGATATGCCATGATTAAGCTGGTTTTTTCGAAAATAAGGCTTTTTCCTTAAATATATAAAGGTATTGATATGGTATATAGCAGTTTATCTGAGCACCGCAGCCAGGGCTATGGACATCAGCTTGCTTATCTCGGAATCTGCCCTGCTGGTCAGGACAATAGGTACGCTGGCTCCCATGATTACGGAAGCAGATATACTGTTTGCTAAAAAGACCAGGGTCTTATAGAGTATGTTCCCGCTATTAAGATCCGGGCATAGTAAAATGTCAGCATCACCCGCTACCGGGCTACTGATGCCCTTAAGCTCTGCAGCTTCCCGGGAAACTGCATTATCCATGGCAAGCGGTCCATATACCAGGCAACCTTTGATCCTGCCGTTTAGATTCATCTCTGTCAGATCCCGGGCATCTACGGTGGAGGGTATCTTGGGATTGACAGTCTCTATAGGTCCAAGAATGCCCACTTTGGGCTCCTTGATGCCAATCCCATGAAACAATTCCACAGCATTCTCAATAATACCTGCTTTCTCCTCCAGGCTGGGATGAACATTCATGGCGGCATCTGTTACCGCAATGAGTTTATGGTAGGAGGGTACCTCAAAAATGGCTGCATGACTAAGCAATTCATTCTTTCTGAGCCCCTTATCCTTATCTAATACAGCCTTCAGCAGAGGTGCCGAAGAGACAAGCCCTTTCATCAAAATGCTGGCTTCACCCTGGCGGATCATATCAATGGCTAGTTCACAGCTTTTCCCGGGATCTTTTTCATCTATGAGGGGAATATCCATAGGTTCCAGCTCATTTTCCCTGCATATTTCAAGGATCTTGTCAGAATCCCCTATAAGGATGGGATTGATGATATCTTCCACCTGTGCATATAGAACAGCCTGTAGGACATGCAGGTCCTCAGCGGCTGCAACGACGAGTTTCTTCGAAGCTTGTTTCTTGGCAATCTCCAGAATTTCTGAAATATGCCTATAGGTTTTTTGTCCGTCTCCGGTCATTTGATTTCCTCAATGATCCTGGCAGTATCTTCAGCAATCACAAGTTCTTCATTAGTTGGGATGACCATCACCTTAACTGGTGAATTTTCCTTGCTGATGATGGCCTCAGTTCCCCTGGTGGCTTCATTTTTCTCATTGTCGAATTCAACGCCTGCAAATTCAAGTCCCTTGCAGATCTCTTCCCGTGAATCGGAAGAATTTTCACCAATGCCGCCAGTAAACACAATGGCATCTGCACCGCCCATGGCGGCCATGTAAGCCCCAATATACTTCTTGATACGGTAATGATACATCTTTAATCCCAATGCCGCACGTTCATTGTTATCCTCAAAAGCTGCCTTCTCTATCTCTCTCATATCAGACGATACACCCGTGATCCCAACCATGCCGCTATGCTTGTTAATGAGCGTATTGGCAGCCTGAACACCAATCTCCTCTTTGCTCATGAGATAGGTCAACACACCCAGGTCAAGATCACCTGTGCGTGTCCCCATAATAAGCCCCTCAACAGGTGTTAAGCCCATGGATGTGTCCATTGATCCACCATCCTTGATGGCAGTTATGGAAGCACCATTACCCAGGTGGCAAGTGATCAACCTCAATTTCTTAAGATAGGTATTGAGCATCTTGGCAGCCCGGTTAGATACAAAACGGTGAGATGAACCATGAAAACCATACCTTCTGATAGCATATTTAGTATATAATGAATATGGAATGGCATACATGTATGTATAATCGGGCATGGTCTGGTGAAAAGCTGTGTCGAAGGTGGCTACCTGTGGAACATTCGGCAGCAGGGATTGCATAGCGTAAATACCTTTCAGGTTGGGAGGATTATGCAGGGGAGCCAGGTCAACACAATCTTTAATTCCTGCCATTACGCTCTCATCGATCAGGGCGGAGGATTGAAATTTTTCACCTCCGTGAACTACCCTGTGTCCGACAGCATGTATTTCATCAAAACTCTTGATGCTGCCTCGTTTTTTACTGATCAGTATGCCCAGCATGTATTCAATGCCAATCTGGTGGTCAACAATTTCTCCTTCCAGCCTGACTTTGTCCCCGTCTTTTCTTTCATGCTTGATATAGGATCCGTGCAATCCTATCTTATCCACCTGCCCCTTGGCAATCACTTCATGCTTTGTCATATCAAAAAGCTGGTACTTAATGGAGGAACTGCCGCAGTTAATTACAATAATATTCATGCTCTTGCTTTGGTTTTGCGATTAATACTAAATATAATCAGTTGTTGTAATGGCCTGGCTTACGATCTTGTGATGAGCATATTTATAGAACCCCATGCCCACCTTTCTCCCAAGATGATTTGCCCTTACCATCCTTTTCAAAATAGGAGAGGGCTTAAACTTCTGCTCACCATATTCAAAATACAGGTTGTCCATCCATTTCTGCACTTTGTCCAGTCCCACTCTGTCTGCCAGCTCAAAAGGACCCAATTGCAGACCGTAACCAAATTTCATGGTGTCATCAATGCAATTGATGGAGGCCACACCTTCCATCAAGATTTCACAGGCCTCATTGATCAGGGTTACGATCAACCGGGTACTGATGTTGCCCAGGGATTCGTTCAGCGTGATCGGCCTTTTATCCAGCATTTTAATAAACCTTATGGCAAAATCGAAAGATTCATCATTGGTGTCAAGTCCACGTATCACCTCGACAATCCCAACCTTTGAAACAGGGGTGATAAAATTTAATCCAACTGCTCTTTCAGGATGACTCAGGGCAGATGCCAGGTCACTGATCATCAAGGTTGCATTGTTTGAAGCAATGACTGTCTTGGTATCGATTATCGATTCCAGTTTTCGAAAGACTTCTTTCCTGTCCAACAGGGAAGTCCCACGCCCCTTCCGGTGAATGGTCTCAATAATGAGGTCACATTCCCGGATATCATTATAATCCGTACTTCCCTTTATGCGGGACAAGATCGCACGTTTTTCACTTACTGTAATACCCCATTTATTGATGGTCTCATCCAGCTGTCTACCAATTGATTCCATGATCGTAACAATCAATTCTTCCGATTTGTCGATAAAAACAACTTCGATTCCCTGCCTGGTTATGCTCCTGATGATCTCCTGTCCCAGGCCACCAGCACCAATCAATCCAACCTTTTGGAGTCCACCGTTCCTTCCTTGAACGATCTTCTTTTGTAAACTGTAATCCGTTAATCTTTCTGACATCTTATTGTATATATTATGAGTATTTATTTTATAATCCGGCAGCCTGGTTAGCTGTGATGGCGATCAAGTTGACAATGTCACTCACGGAACAACCCCGGGAAAGGTCATTGATGGGAGCAGCCATTCCCTGCAGTACAGGTCCGATTGCTTCAGCATCCGCAAGCCGCTGAACGAGTTTATAGGCAATATTACCGGCATCCAGTGATGGAAAAACAAGTACATTGGCATTCCCTGCAATATCGCTCCCGGGTGCTTTTTTGGCACCTATAGATGCTATGATGGCTGCATCTGCCTGTAAATCACCATCAATTTTTAATTCAGGAGCCATTTCCCTGGCCATGCGGGTAGCATTGACTACTTTGTCGACCATCTCATGCCTGGCACTTCCCTTGGTGGAAAAGCTTAGCATGGCCACGCGGGGCTCAAATCCTGCAATAGCCCTGGTAGTGTTGGCGGTAGCCACAGCAATCTCCGCCAGCTCCTTATCCGTTGGATCAGGATGTACTGCGCAGTCGGCAAAGACGATGATACCATTCTCTCCAAAACTGCTGTCCTTCAGGATCATAATAAAAGCACCAGATACCACACTGATCCCGGGCAGGGTTTTAACGTACTGGAAGGCAGGTCTGAGTACATCACCCGTGGCATTCATGGCCCCTGCCACCTCTCCGTCAGCATCCCCGTTTTTAATCATTAGTGTTGCCAGGTAGAGCGGGTCCTCAATAAGCTTTCCGGCCTCTTCAGCTGTCAGTCCCTTATGTTTCCTCAATTCCACCATCAGATCAACATATTGTCCTTTTTTATCATGATCTGCAGGATCAACGATACTGGCATTGATTATATTGGTCAAATTTAATTTGTCTGCTTCTGCTTTAATGGCATCAGGATTACCGAGCAAGATGATTTGTGCAATTCCTTCTCTGATGATCTCATCTGCTGCTTTCATGGTCCTTTCTTCCAGTCCCTCAGGCAATACGATACGCTTGTTATGACTCTTCGCTTTTAATTTAATTCCATCGAGTAAATCCATTGATAATCAGGTATTTGTAATGTTAAAAAGATTTTTTTAAAAATAGCTCAAATAAATGGAATTTAAAATCTTTGATGATATGATTTATATCATAGATATGAACACTCATCATGACTTTTAAACACCGCTTCAGACTTCACCTTATCATACGTGAGTATATTGTAAAGGATACTATCTTTACAGTCGTTTTTCAATCATCATTCATGACTTCTCATCAGCATACAGCAGCAGAGCAGGATATGAAAATGCTCGCTTCCCAGCTCGAGGGAGATCTTTTTACAGATTTCTCCATGCGACTGATGTATGCCACCGATGCATCGGTTTACCGTGAAATTCCCCTGGCTGTGATCAGGCCGAGGAACGCTGAGGATATCAAGAAAGTGGTGAACTTCGCATCGGCTAATTGTATGACGGTTATACCAAGAGGTGCAGGGACATCCCTGGCCGGACAGGTAGTAGGGCGTGGATTGGTAGTGGATGTCTCCAGGTATATGAACCGTATCCTGGAATTTAATGCAAGTGAGAAATGGGTCAGGGTGGAACCCGGAGTGGTACTCGATGAACTCAACCAGTTCCTTGAACCGGCTGGTTTGTTCTTTGCTCCTGAAACATCTACCTCCAACAGGTGCATGATAGGAGGTATGGTTGGAAATAATTCAAGCGGATTACATTCGTTGATATATGGAAGTACACGTGATCACCTGCTTGAGGCCAGGACCATCCTAACAGATGGGTCCGAGGCTGAATTCAAGCCGATTTACTGGGAAGGATTTGAACGCAAATTAACAGGCGAAAATCTTGAAAGCCGGCTGTACCGACAGATCCATAAGATCCTCTCCGATGAAAAATTAAGAAAGCAGATCCGTGAAGAATATCCTGATCCTTCCCTTATCCGCCGAAACACCGGTTATGCCATCGATACTTTATTGGACACAGATCCTTTTTCCCGGGAAACAGAACCATTCAACTTCTGTAAGCTAATTGCGGGATCAGAAGGGACCCTGGCCTTTGTTACAGAAGTTAAACTGAACCTGGTACCTTTGCCTCCTGCTGAAAAAGCACTGGTTTGTGTGCATTTTGAGAATGTCACGAATGCCATCAAAGGAAACCTGATCGCCCTTAGTTTTAATCCGGGTGCAGTGGAACTGATGGACAAGATCATTCTTGACCTGACACGTGAAAACATTACCCAAGCCAGGAACCGCTTTTTTCTGAAAGGAGATCCGGGTGCCCTCCTGATCATAGAATTTGCCAGGGATAGTATGGATGAAATCAGGGAAATCCACAAATCGCTGGAAGCAGCCATGCGAAAGGAAGGTTTGGGCTATCATTTTCCGCTGGTGACAGGACCTGATATCCAGCGTGTATGGTCCCTCAGAAAAGCCGGGCTCGGAATCATGGCCAACATACCTGGAGATGCAAAACCAGTATCTGTCATCGAGGATAACTCGGTGAATGTTAACATGCTGGAAGCTTTCATTGAAGACTTTAATCGAATACTAAAGTCTTATGAATTGGAATGTGTCTACCATGCACATATATCAGTCGGAGAGCTGCACATACGACCCGTGCTGAACCTGAAAGATCCGGAGGATGTCAGAAAATTCAGGGATATTGCCAGGGATACGGCCAAGCTGACAAGAAAATACCGTGGATCTCTCAGCGGGGAACATGGAGACGGAAGGGTAAGGGGGGAATTCATACCCATCATTATCGGTGCAGCCAACTATGAGATACTGAAAGAAATAAAGCATACCTGGGACCCCGACAATGTTTTTAATGCAGGAAAGATCATCGATACACCACCGATGGACTCTTCTCTCAGGTATTTGCCTGGCAAACCAATCCAGGACATTCAAACCGTTTTTGATTTCTCTGAGAGTGGAGGGATCCTGAGGATGGCTGAGAAATGTAACGGATCGGGTGATTGTCGCAAATCAGCACTCATCGGTGGCACTATGTGTCCCAGTTTCATGGCTACCCGCGATGAGCATACTACAACCCGGGCGCGTGCCAATATACTCCGGGAATTCCTGAATAACTCCCAGAAGAAAAATCCTTTCGATCACCGGGAGATATATGACGTACTCGACCTATGCCTATCCTGCAAGGGATGTAAATCAGAATGCCCTTCCAATGTGGATATGGCCAAGATGAAAGCAGAGTTCTTGCAGCAGTATTATGATCTTCACCGGATACCGGTCAGGACATGGATCATTGCTAACATAGCAGGCATACAGAAGTTTGGGATGGCCATCCCAGGTGTGTTCAATTTTTTTATCACCCAGAAGATAGTATCGAAGTTTCTTAAAAAGATACTTGGATTTGCCTCCACCAGGAGTATCCCGATACTTAGTAGAAAGACATTAAGAAAGTGGATAGGGCAGAACCTTGACCACTTGAACGGCGAAATTGAGCAGGTCAACGGGAAACTTTGTTTTTTTGTGGATGAATTTACCAACTACAATGATACGGCCGTAGGAATTAAGGCCATCAGACTTTTGCAAAGGCTTGGCTACCAGGTTGTGACGACCCATCATGAAGTAAGTGGACGTACATTTCTCAGTAAAGGCCTGGTAAGGAAAGCAAAGAACATTGCGGAGCAAAATGTCAGAACCTTTGCAGGGTTGGTCAGTACTGATGTACCACTGGTCGGGCTTGAACCCTCAGCCATCCTTGGATTCCGTGATGAATATCCGGAGCTGGTGAATAAAGAACTGGTAGAAGACTCCAGGAAAATAGCAGCAGTTGCCATGACCATTGAGGAATTCCTGGATCGTGAAATAGACAGGGGATTGATACCGAAGAATAAATTTTCGAGGGACAAAAAACATATCAAGCTGCACGGCCATTGCCAGCAGAAAGCCATCTCCACTACTTCATCCACATTAAAGGTCCTTTCCTTTCCTGCTGGATATACGGTGGAAGAAATTCCTTCGGGATGTTGTGGAATGGCTGGTTCATTTGGATATGAGAAGGAACACTTTGATCTATCCATGAAAGTGGGTGAACTTGTGCTGTTTCCAACGATCAGGAAGACCGTGGAAGGAGTTATGATTGCTGCTCCGGGAACGAGTTGCAGGCATCAGATCAAAGACGGAACTGGGCGCAGGGCCGTGCATCCGGCAGAGATCCTGCATGACGCACTTATCTAAACATCTAATCTTTCTCCTTCAGATCTGGCGATTATAACTGCCCCGCAACTGTCACTCCAGACATTGGTTGCGGTCCGGAACATATCCAGTATCCGGTCCACCGCCAGGATGAGTCCCACACCTTCGAGAGGAAGTCCAACCGCCGTCAGAATCACTGTGATCATAACCAGTCCCGCCATAGGAATCGCAGCTGCACCAATGGATGCCAACAGGGCAGTAACAATAATGATCAACTGTTGGATCAAAGATAGATCGACCCCATAAGCCTGGGCTATGAAGATGGCTGCTACACATTCATACAAGGCTGTGCCATCCATATTGATCGTAGCCCCAAGTGGAAGGGTAAAACTGCTAATCTTATTAGAAACTCCGGAATTTTGTTCAACGGCCTTCATGGTAAGCGGTAAAGTTGCACCGGATGAAGAAGTTGAAAAAGCGGTGAGAAGGGGAGTGGACATATTCACCAAATGCCTGAATGGTCGGGCCTTACCAACAAGTTTGACAAACAGTGGCAGGGTCACAAAGAAATGGATCAGCAAGGCCAGGATCACCGTTCCCATGTAGAGTCCCATCCTGGTACCTAGGTTAGCCAGGTCATCCTGGTCAGCTACCACCTTGGCAACAATGCCGAATACACCTAAGGGAGTAAATTTGATCACGAACAGTGTGATCTGCATCATAACCTCGAATACGGCATTAAAGGCCTCTTTCAAAAATTTTCGATGCGGATTACTAATCCTTGTGATAAAAAATCCAAAGATCACAGCAAAAAATATGATCGAGAGCATGGCGTTGTTGTTGAAGGACTGGAAGATATTGGTAGGTACAATCTCTATCAGTGTTTGTCCCAGGCTCTTCTGACTCTCCACGAGTCCCTCGACATTTTGACTGAAATTCAGGTCCGCACCAATACCAGGCTTAATCATATTCACGAAGAAAAGTCCGGTAATAATGGCAAATGTACTGGTTATCATATAGTACCCCATGGTTTTTAACCCAAGCCTTCCCAAATTCTCACCGGTCCCAATATTGGTAACTCCAGAAATTAAAGAACTTAGTATCAAGGGTATAATAATCATCTTCAAGGCTCTCAGAAAGATCACTCCCATCCAACCAACTGCTTTAATGGCTTTATTATAATAGGCCGCTTTATAAATTTTCGAATCATGTTGCTCAAATAATTCCTCTCCCAAAACTTCAATGGCAGCATTGCTGAATTCATCCTGAGTATCATAGTTAATACCGGTCAGCGTAGTCAATCTATCTATTACAGATAATTCAATCTTAGCCATTGTAAGGTCTTTTAATGATTTCTCCTGTATCTGGTAGGAAGTTGGAAACATTATACCGTATATAATAGCAAGAACTAACCCAATAAGTATCTGCCAATGCAGCTTAATCTTTTTCATTTTCTCGAAACTACTGATGAATTCATAAATGTAGTAAAATCAACTCGGTGACAAAAATCAAAATCAGCTACCCAGAGTGGGGGAGATTTGATTTTCTTAAGCCCGTATGGATCGAATATTTATTGTATTACAGGATTCTTACTGTAAATATTAGAAAGACGGGCTATAGATTAAGGATCTACTCATTTAAGATTATCAAAGGGAAAGAGATCACATTAGTAAATTACAAATGTCAACTACTGTGACAAATTGACATTCATTAATGTTACATATCTATACAGATTATGCAATTTGATAATGGTTTATCAGCAGTCATTTTAACACTATATTTAAATTAACATTATAACCTCTTAATATACTCTTAACCAGTCGTATATGGCATTTAATTAAAGTTATAAGCGAAGAAATAGTTTACAAATGTATGCAAGCCTTGGTTTAAGCCTAATGTTGAAGTATTAATTAATTAATTACCAGTTATATATATAGGTTATTTAAACTTAATTATATGATGTTTACTAGGGT
>CAZXOJ010000071.1:0-16624 GCA_964642325.1 uncultured Bacteroides sp.
CACTTTCAAACTCGCCTTCCTCCACTGAATTCAGGTGGATATCCGAAACTGGCTGCAGGTAAAACTCAAATGAATCATCATCCGTAAAATTCAAGGTTTTTTCACCGACGTAACCCTCAAGTTCAGCTGTGATATTTCTCTCGATAATGCCAGGCAGATAAGATTGAATAGTCTCCCAATATTTCTCCTGCTTTGCTAAGAGATAGGTAGTTGTGATCTCCCCCACCCAGCGCTCTTTTTGATACGCCTTTTCAATCCATTTCATGGAAGCCAGGTAGTCGAAATGAAAATGGGAGTTATCAGGTACATCTTTACATATCCCAGTAATCCTGAAACTCAGACCATTATCCAGTTCAAGCATCTTTCCAAGGGGATCATCATCCCCGAAATATGTACTAGCCGTACTTTCTGTCAGCACTATGGTTAGAGAATCTGATAATACGGTTGAAGGATCTCCCTGAAGCAAGGGAATAGTAAATATCTTAAAAAATGACTCATCGGTATAATAAAAATTTTCAGCTGAAAGATGTATACTTTCATAACTCACCCTCTTATGACTGCCTTTGATCAGCCTGGTGGCTGCCTCTACCTCCACTACTTCCCTGACGAGCTCTTCTTTCAGTGCAAGTGGCGTCATCGCACCGTTAAAATGGGTGCCATCTATTTCTGCCAGCCGGTTAACACGATAAATGCGCTTCCAGTCATCATTGTACTTATCGTAACTTAACTCATCCTGCACAAGGATCAATATCAGTATGCTTATAGCAATCCCTATCGATAACCCAAGGATGTTAATGATTGAATGGATCCTGTACTTGACCAGGTTCCGGAAGGCAACTTTTACATAATTTCTGAACATTCTCAAACCCTTGCATAAATTATCTCACATTTTATGCCATTATAATTATGTAATTGTAAATCATACAGTTATTATTCAGGAGAGAATTTATTTGCCTGATTATGTGTTCGTTAATGGACACAGCTGTACGGATCAGAACATAATGGTGTACAGCTTTTTATGCAAAAATTAATACCAGCCAGGCGATGTGGCCACATGGAAAAGTCGGTGTGTCTAGACTTCGATATAATTAAAATTCAGCTCTACAGCTTCAGCAAGGTCCTCGCCATCATCCTGCATTTTATCATCCCCTTCTTCAAAATACCAATCAATGTTGATATCAACTCCTATCCGGATAAGGTTTCTTAGTGTCCTGAGTATCTGTATCATATATTTTGAGGAACCGGAATTGAAATAAGTCATTTTGAAACTGAACCGAAGCTCGGGAAGTTCATATTTGTACTCTGGCTTATTTTGGATGGATTCTTCCAGATTGGACAACCACCCCAGTGGACCCTCATAAAAGCCGGCAACATCTTCAGGTCTGGATACCCCTGATAGTTCAAAATTTCCGGATTCAATCTGGAAAATTACGGAGGGCGTAAAGTCTGTAGCTGGAATGATTAAATTATCCATGATCTTATTATTCAAAAAGATTAATATGCAATGAAAGCTCAAAATATGAAAACCCTTTTTCAATAGGTATAAATGAAAATACTATGGTGTTGGTTGTGATCTTTGCCATTTCAATAAACCCGAGTCCGGCCCCTCCCTTCTCTGTGAATATGCCATTGGTAATGGTATCACGGTAAATTTTCTTCAGTTCCTCTTCGTCTGAAGTATTGATTCTATTTATTCGCCTTGATATCTCTTTTTGGTCTTTATCCCGGACCGGATTCCGTGATGTAAGGACAAATCCATCTTCGTTCAGGATTAATTCAAATTCTGGCTGATAATCCGGATGATCCAATGCAAAAACCTCAAAACGATCGGAATATTTGAGTACATTCTCAAGAATTTCAATCATCAGGGTGAGCAGTTTTTTATATTGAACCGGATCGATATTATAGGTCTCCTTTTTGTTCTTTAGATCATTTAAAAGTATACCAATCCTTTCGAAGGTAAACTTCCCCTTGTACTGTAATATGGATATCGAAGCTGAATTCAAATGGCTCGATTTTAAGTTCTTCAAAATAATAAAAAATGGCTGATCAAACAGGAATTAATTGAACAAAGTATTCTCATCCTGTTGATAACCTTCATCTGGCGGCAAATTTACCTGATGTGAGGCCTCAACTGCGAGTTGGTCACAGCGTTCATTTTCCGGGATATTGCTATGCCCCTTGACCCAAACGAGCCTGACCTGGTGTTTTCTGAATGATTCCAGGAACCTTCTCCATAGGTCCGGATTTTTCTTTTTTTTAAACCCTTTGCGCTCCCATTCAAACAACCATTGCTGATTTACTGGTTCACATACATAACGGGAATCACTGTACACGGTCACCTGCGAACCATTCTTTTTCAACTGTTCAAGTGCCACAATTACGGCAAGCAGTTCCATTCGGTTATTTGTGGTAAATTGGTAACCCTGTGAAAGTTCTTTCCTGTGCGAACCATACTTCATGACCACTCCATATCCCCCCGGTCCTGGGTTACCTCTTGCCGCACCGTCTGTATAAATTATGATTTTATCTTTGGTCATTGATATCCATTTCTTGGATTAAATGATCTGCTCCGGCAAATTTATCAATGATAAAAAGAACATACCTTATGTCTACACAGATGCTTCTCTGGAATTCAGGCTCATATATTATATCACCACTCATAGACTCCCAGTTTCCGTCAAAATTCAGACCTATCAATTCGCCTTTTGCATTTAATACGGGACTCCCCGAATTGCCGCCGGTAGTATCCAGGTTGGTAAGAAAACAAACCTTCATGGTATTGTCACGGACGTAAGGCTGATAGTTCTTTTCCTCAAACAATTGTCTCAATTTCTCAGGTATGTGAAACTCCCTGTTTTCCGGGTCTCCTTTTTCCATGACACCGGTTAGGGTCGTGTAATAATCGTAACTGACAGCATCCCGTGCCTGGTAATCACATACGGTACCGTAGCTCAGCCGCAGGGATGAGTTGGCATCGGGGTAGAAGATACTATCAGGATACATTTCACGCAGGGCAATAACATAGTTCCTTCTGGCAGTAAGAAAACGGTCATCAAGTTCCTCATATTCATCCAGGATCTGCTGGTATGTCTGGTACATGGAAAAAGATCCCATAAAAGCGGGATCTTTTAGGAGTTTTTTGAATTTAGGTTTCTTTGTGAATTTTTCGAACCTGGATGGGTCTGCAAAAATGGATTTACGGTAAAGATGATCTATGTATTTAAAAATATCCCCATCGAAATCCCCGTAAATGGTACTGAAAAGTCCTGGATAATAAAGCGGTTCAACATCCAGGGCATAGGTTTGCATCATGGCAGATGCGATTTTCTGATCAGTCTGGGGATTATAATTACGGAAAAAATCCTTCCCCCTATTTTCCATCCGTTTCCTTAATACATTTATATCCTGCTGCTCCGATGCATAACCCAACTCCTGGAAAAAGAATGGAAAAGCGACTGTCGCGAAGTCAAAGACCTCGACTGCTTTATGCAGCAAGAACATCTCTTCCAGGTAGCTCAACGCATTTTCCATCATGGTCCTTTCGGAGATTACCGAATTAATTTCCGTAAGGACATCTCCAAAGGCTTCTTCTTTGTCTGCATTACCACTTACCCATTGAGTAAAATGATCTTCCTGTGATTTTCTTTTCTCGATCACATCCAGTTTGTCGAAAGACAGGTTCTGACCAAGGGAATACTTGTAATAATTACTCAACCTTGAATACTTGGCAGTGTACTGAATTCTTACCCTGTCACTTTCCTTCATATCCTCCATCATAAGATCCAGGGCCTCTTTACGGATCTTGATCCGGTTCTTGTTTTCGATCTCTCTTATCTCCTTGATACCAGAAGATGTGGCATACCGGTTTGTTCGGCCAGGAAAACCGATGACCATGGAAAAATCATCCTGTTCATAACCTGCAAGGGAAATAGGTAGCCACTGAGCAGGTTTATAAGGGATATTCTCCGGGGCAAACTCTGCTGGGGTCCCATCGGGACCTGTATAAATCCTCATTAAACAGAAATCTGCATTATGACGGGGCCATTCCCAATTATCCTGATCACCTCCAAAACGGCCTATGGATTCTGGAGGTGCTCCAACGAGCCTTACATCTTTAAAGGTTTCCATGATGACAAGGGAATATTCTTCCCCTTCATATAAGGGAACAACAACTGCCTCATAATGTGTTCCTTCCTCTGCTTCAGCTATCAATGTCTCTGAAGATTTGTCAATCTCGGCTTCACGTTCTGCCTCTGTCATTTCGAGGTGAACCATACCAAGGATTCTTTCAGTAACATTTTCCATCCTGATAACAAAAGAAATGGTTTTGCCCGGATTTGGTAGCTCCTCCTCCATGGACATAGCCCAGAATCCGTTGGTAAGATAATCATGCTCAGGGGCACTGTGAAACTGGATCTCATCCACTCCGCAATGGTGATTGGTGATGATGAGCCCTTCGGAAGAAATGATCTCTGCTGTACAACCTCCATAGTCCAGCGACCCTATCACATCTTTCAGGCTTGGATTATCCAGGCTGTAGATATCCTCAGCTTCCAGTTCCAGTCCCATTTCCTGCATCCTGTCTATATTCAGGTCCTTTATCAGTGGTAAGAGCCACATTCCTTCGTCTGCCTGGATGCTAGAGATGAACAGAAGACCTATCAGATATGTAATCAAGCACTTCCTCATTGCTGTCGAATACAAGAATGCAATATTAATTTAATATTACCGGATAGCCAAAGATTACCTATGCATTTAAGTTTCGTACATTTGCAGGTATGCTGAAAGATATAAGGGAAATCGACGGTATTGAGATTACCTCCTTTGTTGAAGCACAGGGAGAAAAACCATTCAGGAGCCGGCAGATCAAGGAATGGCTATGGAAGAGCGGGGTGACAGATTTTGACAGCATGGGCAATCTGCCAGCCAGGTTAAGAGAGTCCCTGAAGGATCATTTTACCATATCCGGACTACAGATTAAAACTGAACAGATCAGCCGGGATAAAACACGCAAATTTGGTTTCCTGTGCCCCGATGGATTACTTGTGGAAGGAGTATTGATTCCCAGCATGGGAAGGGTTACTGCATGCCTGTCATCACAGGTAGGCTGCCCTCTAAACTGCAGCTTTTGTGCCACTGCCAGATTGGCAAGCAGAAGGAATCTCTCGGTAGGAGAGATCTTTGACCAGGTAGTATTGCTGCAAAATGCCAGCCAGGAGGCCTTTGGAACTCATCTTTCCAACCTCGTATTTATGGGGATGGGGGAACCATTGTTGAATTATGACAGTGTTATAGCTGCCATATCCCACATGACGGCTGAAAAGGGACTGGGCATATCACCCAGGAGAATTACCCTCTCTACAGCCGGACTGACAAAAGGAATTAACCGGCTGGCCAAGGAGAAAGTGAAATTTAACCTGGCCATTTCCATTCATACTGTCAATGACACAAAAAGGGACAGCCTGATGCCTGTGAATAAATCTAACCCCTTGTCCGAACTGGCGGAGTCCTTGAAATTCTTCTTCCAGGAAACTGGTACCAGAATTTCTTATGAATACCTGTTGATGAAAGATTTCAACGACAGCTTGAAAGATGCCAGTGAACTGGCTGAATTCTGCAAAATCACACCTTGCAAGATCAACCTTATTGAATACAATGAGGTTGAAGGCAGTAAACATCATAAAACCACACCTGAAAGAATGCAGGCATTCGTAGATTTCCTCGAGTCACTGAACATGATCGTAAATATACGCCGAAGCAGGGGACATGACATAGATGCAGCCTGTGGTCAACTGGCCAGTAAGTCCGGGTAAGCTATGATTCCTCAATTTCCTCATTAGACCTGATGATCCTGTACAGGTCTTTGAACTTTAGCAATTTTGTAAGAAACATCAGCACAAGCGATGACAGGATCAAAAGTATTGCTCCCTGGAACCAACTGTCCATGAACCTGCCGGCCAGATAACCAAACATGAAGAGTAGCAGTACAAAAACAACCAGCCTGACAATGTATCTATAATCTGATATCAACCTGAGTTTTATGATTGAAATGATGACCTGTGACAGGGCCATGAATACCTGGGTGACAAGGCTCGATATGGCTGCCCCAAATGCCTGATGCGAAGGGATCAGTATAAGGTTCAGCACAATATTTATAAGCACTGCAGTGGAGGCAAGTATATTTAACACCCTTAGATTCCCATTGGCAGTCAGCAGGGTTCCGAAGATATAGGTTGTTGATATGGCCATAAAACCGAACATCAACAAGGGGAATATTCGCGCCGAGGTCTCAATATGTTCATTATACATCCAGTCCAGGATCTCAAATCCGAAAAACAGTCCGAGTCCTGCCAGAGTCGCTGCAGGAACAATAATCAATGTAAAAGACAGGCGAACCAAATCTCCAACATCCTGACCCTTTTTTAACATCCTGGAAAAAATGGGCAGGAGGAGACCCGCAAAAAGAAAAGCAAACATACCAGCTGCATCCAGTATCCGGAATGATTGTGCATATATGCCTGCCTGTTCTTTGCCTTTCTCAAGGATACGTTCCAGCATCACTGAGTCGATCCTGTTATAAAAGGTCATCAATAGGATTAGCAGGGCAAAGGGAAAACTCTGCCTGATGATTTTTTTAAATCCCTGCAGGTCCATTTGCAAACGGAAATTACCTGCGCGGTACCAGACGATCCCGAATGTCACCAGGGCAGTAATGCCATAAGCAACCGTCTGGGAATAAACGAACCATTCTATCCTGAATTCCTGATCTGTTACATTCCCCCAGAGCAAAATTCCGCAGATAATAATGACCAGGGTCCGGTCCAGCACAGAAATCATGCTATCTGTCCGGAAATAATGCAATCCACTTATATTCGATCGCAGATACAGTATAAATGAAGCCAGGAACTGGTTCAGGATCAATATCCAGAGCAAACTTAACTGGGCTTTATCATATCCCAGTAACCATCCAGACAGCAAACAAATACCAGCATAAAACAGCGCCAGCAGTAATCTCAGTCCCACGATCTGAGAAAAATACTGCTGCAATTTCTCTGGTTCCCTGGCAATGCTGCGATTATTAAAATTGGTGATGCCCAGGTCAAGCAGGATATTCAACAGCAGGGAGAAACTGAACAGGGAGAAGTAAAATCCGTAACCATCCGCACCAATCGTGTTTTGTACCGTCCTGTCAATGCCAAAAATCCAGAAAGGTTTAACCAGCAGGTTCAGGAACAATACCAGGGCGAGATTTGTGACAAACTTTCTCTTCATCTGAGAAACAAAGATACCGGTTCAAAGCATTATTTAATTTACAAACCATATTTTTGTTTTAAACTTTCCACCTTTTAAAGTTTGTTGATTCTATGATCATTGCTGTAAATACCCGCTTATTGCTTAAAGACAAGCTCGAGGGCATTGGCTGGTTCAGTTATGAAACCCTGAAAAGGATTACCAATCAGCATCCTGAACATACTTTCCTCTTCCTTTTTGACAGGCCCTATGACCCCGGGTTCATCTTTAGTGAGAATATTATCCCATTGGTCATTGCACCCCAAACAAGGCATCCCCTTCTGTGGTATACCTGGTTTGAATGGTCTCTTCCTAAGATTTTGAAAAAACACAGGGCATCCCTGTTTTTCAGTCCGGATGGTTACATGCCCCTCGGGTTAAAAATACCATCCATAATTGCCATCCATGATATTAATTTTCATCACCGGCCAGGTGACCTGCCTCCCTCTTCCAGGTACTACTACAGGAAGTATTTCCCCCTGTTTGCCTCACGCTCAGACAGGATCCTTACTGTTTCTGAATATTCCAGGGAAGATATTGTAAACAGCTACGGAGTTAGCCCGGACAAAATCGATGTGGTATATAATGGTGTGAATCAGGTATTTAGTCCACTAAATCAAAAGGCAGTAACCAGGGTGAGAAATGAATACACGGGTGGACTACCCTATTTTGTCTTTGTTGGATCCTTTCATCCCAGAAAAAACCTTGCCAGGCTGATGCAAGCGTTTGACCTGTTCAGGGACCAATCCCCCGAGGAATATAAATTGGTAATTGTCGGAGAAAAAATGTTCATGGCCGGCGATATAGATAAAACCTATGTTAAACTGAAGCATAAGAGGGATATTGTATTTACGGGCAGGCTATCCCCAGAAAAACTACGCGATGTTATGGGTGCTTCATCCGGACTAACATTTGTGCCGTTGTTCGAAGGATTTGGGATTCCCCTGCTTGAGGCCATGAACTGCGATATACCAATACTGACCTCAAATGTCACTTCGCTTCCGGAAATCGCCGGTAAATCTGCAATTTATTGTGATCCACTGGACATTCAGGATATTACAAAGGGAATGTTATCCCTGGCCACACAGCCTGATCTGCAAAAAGCACTTATCTCAGAAGGAAGAATAAGAAGAGAATCTTTCAGCTGGGATCTTACTGCCGATAAAGTTTGGAAATCTATGCTTAAAATCATTCCGGCCTGATCTTACATGCTCAAATCGTATTACAATAAAGGCCAGATTGAAGCCGGCTGTGATGAAGCAGGCAGGGGCTGCCTGGCTGGACCGGTTTTCGCAGCTGCTGTCATTCTTCCTCCGGATTTCCGGCACCCCCTGCTTGATGATTCAAAAAAACTCAGTACTAAGCTGCGAAATGAGTTACGCCCAATCATTGAAACCAGGAGCACGACGTTTGCCGTAGCCTGGGCAGATCAATCAGAGATCGATGACATGAATATCCTTAATGCATCCATACTTGCTATGCACCGGGCACTTGAAAATCTGGAAACCCCGCCAGCATTCATCCTGGTTGACGGGAACCGCTTTCATCCCTACCATGATATTCCATATAAGACCATTGTCAAAGGTGACGGCATATACATGAACATCGCAGCTGCGTCTGTGCTGGCAAAGACCTACCGGGATGAATATATGGCTGTCATAGATAGGGATTATCCCGAATATGGCTGGGCTAAAAACAAAGGATATCCTACCAGGACTCACCGACAGTCAATCCGGAAATTTGGTGCAACTCCCCATCACCGAAAGAGTTTTACCCTATTGCCTCCCCAGTACAGACTGGAATTCTAATAAATCATTATTTTGATTTATTTCCATACCTTATTACATACGTTATTATGATATTTATGAAAGATAATTTTATCGTAAATTTATTTTAAATCCTGATTTTAAGCTATTTAATATTTTTATTATAAATATCCTATTAGTCTTTTATACTCTAATATTTTAACTACTAGTCTCTCTGAAATTATGTCATCGTGTTAGGAAAATGTTAATTCTTTAAAATCCTCTCAATAGTATTTAAACCTTTAATTCTCTAATTTTGATGCGATTCTGCAAATCTCAAAGCATATTTCGTCTTGAAAAGAAAAAAACAAAAGGACATTAATCTTAAAAGAATTAATCGTCATGCTCTCCTTTTTAACAACCGTGAAAAGAGGGTCATAGATGAGTATTGTAGAAAGCATAAGATTAAGAATAAATCCAAATTCATGCGTGAATCTATCATGGCTACTATTCTACAGGATTATCCGACCCTGTTCGAATTTGAAGAAAACAATACTTTGTTTACTTCACGTTAAAGAATACGGTCATTGATCTTGTATGGATTGGTTTAATATTTATTGGTCAGGTAAAAAAAACTAAGATGGCATTCCAGATAGATGTAACTAAAATTACTCCTTATGTCCTTATCGACAAAGGTGAAATAATTATACATGGAAGATCTATTCCAGAAGATTCATTTGAATTCTATGAACCGGTAGTAGAGGCTTGTATGGAATATATCCGAAGGCCAGCCAAGCAAACGGTAGTCCGCATACATCTTGACTACGTAAATAGCGGATCCAAGAAGTACTTAACCAACATTCTTACCATTCTTGAGAAATCTTACCTCAGCGGTTACAGCTATGAAATCATCTGGATCTACGATATTGATGATGAAGCCATTTATGACCTTGGCAATGACTTGAAAGGCATCATAAAAATACCACTGAAAATTGAGCCCTCCTCATAAATCCAAGCAACTGGAGCAGCATAAGATCCTGGCCAGGATCTCCTCCTATTTCATTGGTGACTTTGTCCTGGATCAGTCCCTCCATCAATCTCTGGCTGACATAGGGAAAATGGCCCTTGCGGATAAGGTCTATATCTACCGTATCCACCATAAAGCAAAACTTGCCCATATCACCCATGAATGGGTAAATCCGGATGCCATAAAAATGCCTGATTCTAATACCTCCTTTGCCCTGGAAAACTATGGATTATTTATGGACCAGCTCAACAATACAGAGATCATCTTTATCAGGGATACAGACAAATTGCCCATTGAAGCTGTAGATGAAAGAAAGGTACTGATGGAACAGGGAGTCAAATCATTCTTTGCGTATCCATTCAAGATTGCCAATAAACTGGAAGGGTTCATAGGTATAGAGTATATAACAGTTCAAGATGCACTCCCGGAAGAGTACATTGAGATCCTGAAAATTGCTTCAAATATCATTGGTTTTTCATTGGAAAGGAAAATAAGTGAAAAATCATTGAGAAGGACTGAACAACTGAATGAAAAAATCTTTGAAAATACCGGCGCAGCCAGTGTTACCATAAAACCCGACACTACCATACTTATGGTAAATTCTGAGTTCGAGCGATTATTAGGTTATAAACGCAATGAAGTCGAGGGTAAGATACGCCTGGTGGACCTCCTGGAGAACAAAGATCAATCGGTTTTGAAAAAGTACCATCATTTATTGATGAGCAATCCCGAGGCAGTTCCCAAAAGCTATGAATTCAACTATCAGAACAAAAAAGGCGAAATCCGATTTGCCTTCATGACAGGATCATCCCTAATCGATACGCGAAACTGTCTCCTATCGTTTATCGATATTACTGATTTTAAGGATGTGGAGAGTCAACTACGTATTGCCAAGGATAGGGCAGAAGAATCTGATCGTCTGAAATCTGCTTTCCTGGCAAATGTCTCACATGAGATAAGGACTCCATTAAATGCTATAACCGGCTTTTCATCTCTTCTTTCCAATCCGAATCTGCAACCGGATAAAAAAGAAAAGTACATCAAGCAAATCCTTAGTGGAAGCAATGAACTGGTTAACCTGATAGATAATGTCCTTGACGTCTCAAGGATTGAATCTGGGACATTAAAACCTAAAATCAGTGAGTTTCTTTTAAATGTGCAACTGGAAGAGATCCTGGAGTTCAACAATGATTTGAAAGACCAGCATGCCAAGGAAAACCTGGTAATCAAATTAAATGTGCCAGATGGGTCTGATAAATTATTGGTCAAGACCGATCAGATGATATTACAGCAGATCCTGGGGAGCATCATTGAGAATGCGATCAAGTTTACGAGCTCCGGTAGTATAGAATATGGTTATTCAATCCTATCCGATAAACCAGATTCTGAACAGGACCAAAGTCTTTTATTTTTTGTAAAAGACACTGGGATAGGAATATCAAAAAAAGATAGGGACAGGGTTTTTGAACGTTTTGTAAAGATCATAGACAAGAATGTCCATCTTTACCGTGGAGCCGGTCTGGGACTGGCACTGGCGAAGGACTTGGTACACTTGTTGGGTGGTGAGATCTGGCTGGAATCCAGCCTTGGAAAGGGGTCTGCTTTTTACTTCACAATACCATATCAATCACCTTCCATTAAAAAGGATAAAGATAGATCTACCAGCAGAGGACAGGAGAGGGATTGGTCCGATAAAACCATCCTGATCGCTGAGGATACAGAATCGAATTATTTATATATTGAAGAACTGCTGAGCCCTACCAGGGCCAAATTGATAAGAGCCAGTGACGGATTGGAGGCCATCGAAATGTTTCGCGCCAGCAAGGATACCATAGATCTGGTTTTCATGGATATTCTAATGCCGGAGTATGACGGATACGAAGCCACCAAATTGATCAGGGAGATTAAAAAGGAAATACCGGTAATCGCACAAACAGCATTCACTTTTGAAGGTGAGATGGAAGATGGGCTGTATGCAGGCTGTTTTGATGATTACGTGGTAAAACCGTTCAAGATAAACGTGATCTTCACACTCCTCGAAAAATACCTTTTCAATCTTCCCAAGTCAGAATGAATATACCCTGACATTTATATTTCGATACCTATAAAAAGCACATCATCCACCTGCCCAAGATCTCCCTTCCATGTTTCGAAAGTACGCTTGATGTGGTTGTATTGTTCATCCATGGGTTTATCATTAATGTCTTGCAGCAAAATCTTAACATTGCCTGTCTTAAATTTTTTGCCATCGGGTCCGCCAAACTGATCAGCAAAACCATCAGAGAACATGTAAATCTTATCTCCTTTGTTCAAGGAATATTCCTTGGTGTCGAACTTTTTCTCTCCAATTTCATATTGCCCTCCAATTGAAAATCTATTTCCGTTTACATATGTGGGTTCACCATTATGGTAAATTACCATCGGCCTCATGGCTGAAGCATAAAATAACTTAAGGGTTTTTAGATTAATTTCTGCAACGCTAATATCCATTCCGTCATTGGATCCACCATCTTCGAGATTTTGACTTAGCACTGTCTTAACTTCTTTATCCAGGCGACCCAGGAGCTTTGAGGGAGTATTCACCGTCCTGTCGCTGCTTAAATCCTTTAGCAGGGTGGTCCCAATCATCGACATAAATGCCCCTGGTACACCGTGCCCGGTAGAATCAGCGCATGCTATCACAATGGTGTCATTACTGAATTCGTCATACCAGTAAAAATCCCCGCTGACGATATCCTTGGGTTGATTAAATACAAAAGCACCTCCAAATTTCTCCTGCAATTTGCTTACAGGTGGTAAAATACTTGATTGAATTTTCTGTGCATAGGTTATACTGTCCGTAATATCTCTGTTTTTTACCTCGATTTCCTCTTTTTGAATGATTACTTCGCGGGTTCTTTCATCGAGCTGGTTTTGCAGAGAGATCTGAAATCGTATTTGATTTCTTTCACGTAACCTGATGATCATGTATACCAGGAAGCTTAACAGAATGAACAAGGCAGTATAAAACCACAGGGTCAGGTATACTGGTTTCTTTATCCTCAATTCAAAGCCGGAGGATATCTCAGATTCAATATTGCTTTCATTAAAAGCTTTGATCCTGAAGGAATAGCTACCATGTCCTACCCGGTCATATACAACCCTTCGAGCAGGAGTCAGGTCTGACCAGTTTTTATTATACCCTTCAAGTTTGGTCTGGTAAACTACCATCTCGGGATTGGTTAGATGTATCCCGATATATTCCACTGCCAGTTCGTAAAAACCAGGTTTAAGCAAAACTGCCTTTTTTGCCTGGTCAACTCGTTCTCCATCTACATACAATGCTGTGACATGCAGCTTTGGCGCCACCAGACCCCCTTCAGAAAGGTTGGATGAATATTTCACCAGGCCTTCTGAGGTACCAAACCATATATTACCATAATGATCATTGAAAATGGCATTGGGATATAACTCTGCGGAGCTGTTTATACCCTCGAGCTGGCTGAATGTCCGGATTCTCTCAGATTTCGTATCTATCCGGGAAATTCCTCCCCTATGCCCCACTACCAGCACTCCCTGTCCTGTATTTGTAAGGCTGTAACAGAAATCTGATAACAGGCCTGAACTCTTCTTAAAATTAACAGTATTTCCCTCCAGCATCTTCCATACACCTTGGCCCTGAGTACCTGCCCAGATCGCCCCTTCCCTGTCCTCTGATATTGACATCACCGAGATTAATTGTTCCATCTCACTGTCTTCCAGTCGGCTGACCTCCCTGTTATCATCGATATAATGCAACTCGCTGCATAGCGTGGCAACCAGCACCCTGCCTTTTGAATCCAGGTATAGTTGCTGGATATTATTGTGGGGCAATCCATTATCCGTTGTAAACCAGCTGATAAGGCTGGTTTTTGCTTGTATCATGCATATTCCTTTTTTTGTAGATACCCAGATATACCCATCCTTTCCCGTTATGTGATTTACGGAGTTGGCAAGATCGTCCTTGGAAATAAATACGGACTTGAATCCAGCAGGACTGAAAACATACAATCCTGATTTCTCAAATCCAAGCCACAACCTCCCATCGTCGCCCAGGTAAGCGGTATTTACCACATCTCCGCTTTGATTTCCGGGAAGTGGAACAGAAATGATAACCTTGTCTCCGTTTTGGCTAAGTCTTAACAATCTGTCTCCAACGACTGCATAAAGACCAAGATTATCTCCAGTAATCATATAGGTTCTGTCCGACTCGGTTTCCTCATCATAGTGATAAAACCTGAGACTGTTATCCACGTACCTCAGCAGGCCATCCCCATACATGCCCAGCCAGAGATTGCCTTCTGCATCTTCAAACAGCGACCTTACATTATCCGAAACCAGTCCATTAACCAGACTCGCTCTGCCTGCACGTGTATATTCGTTTCCTTCGCTTCCCTGGTATTGAATCAATCCACTGCCCATGGAGTTTAACCACAACATCCCATCACGATCCATAATCCCTCCCTGGAGATTATCAAGTACACCATCAGTATTATCGTCAATAATGGAAAAAGTATAATCTTCCGAAAGGGCGTCAAATGATAAACGATAAATGCCATCGTCCCGACTGACTATTATATAGTCTTCCTGAGATACAGGCAAAATACCAACTACTTTGGATCCCGGGTAAACTTCAACCCGGTTCAATATGACCATTGCGTCCGTCTCCTCCTGGTACTCAGAAAGGTAAAGACTCTCTTGTGAGCCGATAAGAAAATGTTCATTGCCAAGAGATACTATCTGGGACAGGGGCTCATATTCGACAGGGAACCCTACCAATCTCATCACCATTTCCCGGTTTATGTGCACCAATCCCACATTTTGGACAGTGGCCCAGATACCTCCGTGGTCATCTTCCGTTATATCCGTTACAGATCCCTGAGCCTCAGTATTGCCTTCAGGTACAACAAAACCATTCCCCGAGAGAAAAGAGATGGCCCCACTCTGATGTCCGATCCACATATTACCTTCTTTATCCCTGAAAATTTCGGTAATGAAATTATCGGCCAGGCCATCTTCTGAGGTGAAATACTCAAATTCAATCCCGTCAAACCTGTAAAGCCCTTCCCCGGTCCCTATCCACAAGAAACCATCCGTATCCTGGTTGACCACATAAACGAAGGAATGAAGTAAACCCTCCTCATGACCATACTGCCTGAAGAAATAATCCTGCCCAGCCACACTTAAGGAACAAGCCAAAAACAGCAATATGCAAAATTTGAAGAACCTCATTCCTTATTTTTTTTCCATTACCTTAACCCCTATTGCCGATCTGTAGACAGGTCTTCCACCAATGGGAATCACATAAAAGGGAAGCGATTCGCCATATTGATTTTGTACGACGACAACAACATTGTTGTTCTTTATTAGTTGCCTGTTGTTTTTAATAAACTGCATCTCCATTGAGGTATTCCTTTCCTTCTCCTCTATTTCAAGTGAATTCATTTGCCACTCATCCTCATTCGAGGTGGTCAGGAGTTCCCCCCGCCTTGCCAATGAAACAACTCTGATAAAACCATCATTATCCCAATCATAATTTCGTATTTTAACCGATGTTACCTTATCATCAAGGTAAGGATAGATCTGGGACACATTGTTCTGGTTATTGGATAACCTGAAAGTGTATTCATAGGTAAAAATATTGCCTCCCTCAAGGGGTCGGTATTCATCTTTTTCCGTACTCATAGCATATCTGTAAAGATTACCATCATCCCCGCTTAGACCTTTGGCGATTACTTTAAAAACATATCCTCCAAATTTATCCACGTATTCTCCCTCTTTCTGGTGAAATGGCCCGAAAGTATACCATTCCTGGTCATACCGTCCACTCTGGGCAAAATTCTTTGAATCCAGTAAATTCCCACTTTCATAATGCCCCACCGGATCAGTATTTCGGGCATCTTCGTGGCTCCAGACACCTGCTCCACCATAGACTGAGTATCTGACCGATGTATTGAAATCTCCTTTCATTTCATCCAGTTCTCCTCCCGTATCAGGATCAAAAACCTGTATATAAAATGGTGCATTATATGATACCGGTACCAGGAAGAAAAAGATCTGGCAAAAATCATCATCTCCCCAGGAAGTTTCCGAATCTCCCCCAAAAGTTACCAGGTATGGGATATTCTCATCCTCGGCCGGAGCAGTCTGAGATCTTGCCCAATGCACGAATGATAATGCTAGAAGGCATATCATTATCACATATTTGTTGGCTCTCCACATAGTAATTCCTGGCTAAAACCTTCTCGGAGATAGCGTTTTCTTGTTAAACAGTTCAAAGTCCAGTCCCAGTACCACCTCATGCGTTCCCGAACTCAGGTGGTAATCATAGGCCAGGGGCAGTTCATATGCATATCCCAGTACCAGATTGTCAAGTACTTTAAATGCAAAATATCCGCTGAATGATCCTGAAACTCGGTATGCCAGTCCGGCCGTCACTACATCCTGGATCTTAGCCGACAGCCTTATATCAATCAGAGGTGGTGCTCCTTTGATCATCCACACTGCCAGCGCTGGCTGCAGGGCTAATCCCTCCATGACC
>CAZXOJ010000072.1:0-16571 GCA_964642325.1 uncultured Bacteroides sp.
TCACCTGATGGCCGGTTCTTTGCCCATGCTTCCTTTCGCTCCGTTAGAGTCTTAGGGATAAATAATTGGGAAATGATTCAAGATGTTGGATACGGCAAGGATAGCAAGGGTAGCGTTGTTAATTCCATAGACTTTACCGCTGATGGAGAATTTATGGTCATTGCCGGTAATGCAGGTAATGTGATGCTGGTTAGAACCATGGATTGGAATACTTTTGGAAATGGACTGATCCCGGATGCGACTTCCATTAAATCTGTTCGCTTCTCACCGGACGAGAGGCTCATTGCGGCAGGAAATGGTGGTGGAGAAGTAACTGTTTGGCGCACCTGGGATATGTCCCTGATCTTTCAATTTTCCAGCCTGGTTTATATCGAAGCTGTCGCCTGGAGTTCCGATGGCCGTTACCTGTTCGCCGGTGGTCGGGATGATGCTGAGGGGCGCCTACTTGTTTTTCGTACCAGCGACTGGCAAATGGTTGGCAATCCATCGGTTCTGGCTGATGGTGCCAGCATCGAATATATAGATGTACATGGCAATTTAGTAGCCATAGCCGGTGAAGACGCACATGTCCGCCTCTTCCGGATTAAACCCAAAACGGAGAAATAAAATAATTTTAGCCTATTCCAAACTCACATCAGTTAGATCTCCAATCACTAATGAGAATAAGATATTACATCTTTACTTTTTGCTTTTTACTTTGCGTATTTACATGTCCTGCGCAGCAAGGGCATTCTTTATTCGATCCTTATGATTTCAAAGCGAAAGGAGATGGAAAAACCCTGGACACTGAAGCCATACAGGCGGCCATTGATAATTGCCACAGGTCTGGTGGCGGGAAAGTCTACTTGCAGGGTGGCCATTTCCGTTCTGGCACCATCTATTTAAAAGATAATGTAACCCTATTTATTGAAGCCGGAGCTACGTTGCAGGCTAGCGATGATCTGGAGGATTTCCCCAGTACGGTTTCCAATTATCCATCCTACTCAAAAGAACTGGTAACATTGAAGGCTTTTATCTTTGCTGAAGATGTCAGCAACATTACAATCGCAGGGAAGGGTAAGATTGATGGTAATGGTGATCACTGGGTCGATGGACCCTATGGCTCGCCCTCCTTCAGCAAGCGACCTCGTATCCTGCATTTACGCGGTTGCCGCAATATTTCTGTCAGAGATGTTACACTGGTCAACTCTGCTTCCTGGGTCCAGTCTTACCAGTCCTGTTTCAACCTGGTGATAGATGGAATTACCGTTGACAGCCGCGAAAACAAGGATATTGAAAAAGAACGCTACGCTGAGGTACCCGGAAGAAATACAGACGGTCTCGATCTGGTCGATTGTGAAAAAGTCCGTATATCCAATTGTTATATTAACAGCGGAGATGACGCCATTTGCCTGAAGAGCCTATCTCATGACGAGGCCTGCCGTGACATCACCATTAGCAATTGTGTGGTTTCATCAAATGCATCCGGAATTAAGATTGGTACGGAGACCAGTGGCAGGATAGAGGACGTATGCATACAGAATTGTGTTATTTACGATACACGCGTTGATGCCCTCAGCATCATGACCGTTGACGGAGCCCGGATCGAAAGAATCACTGTTTCGAACTTAACTTGCAGGAACATTAAGGGATCAGCCCTTTTTATCAGGTTGGGTAACAGGAATCGTACCTATCGTAAGAATGCTAGTGTTAATCCTCCTCATTTAAAAGATATCATCATTGAAAATATCCAGGGAACAGGGATTTCCTCGAATTATGGTTGCATTATTGCAGGATTGAAAGACATCCCAGTAGAAAACATCCTGATCAGCAATGTGAACCTTGCATTTGAAGGAGGTGGAAAAGCCCAGGATTCTTTCAGGAAAATACCGGAACAAGAACAGAGCTATCCCAATGGTAAAATTTTTGGTGTTTTACCAGCATACGGGTTCTATATTCGTCATGCCAAGAACATAACCCTGAGTGACTTGCATATGAGATTCACCAGTGAAGATGAGCGACCGGCTGTATTTTGCGAAGATATCAGCATGTTAAAAATTACGGGGTTGCTTGCTGCGGCTTCCCTGAATTCACCCCAGCATATTCAATTAATCAATACTGAAGATGCAATTATTTCACAATGCTACCCCAAAGATCCCGTACCAGTATTTTTATCAATTAAGGGAGAGAATTCCAGGGGAATAGTACTGCTGAATAACCGGTTGAGCAACGCACAGATCAACCTTGTACTTGAAGAAAGCTTGGCAAATACTACGGTGACTGAAATCGGGACCATAAAAGATTGAATGAACGGACACACTCGTGGTAACACTGCCACACATCAAACCACACAAAATTCCAATCATTTTGTTTAGATAGTTAGATCTTTGTATATTTCGTTTTTGAATTAACACTTAAATGCTCATGAAACGAAGAAGATTTATTCAGACAGGCCTTGCAGGCACAGCATTACTTGCAGCATTTCCATATGAACTTTTTGCAGGGACAACAAAGCTGTATCCCAGCGACAGGGTTCAGCTGGGTAATACTGGCATTGAAATGTCAAGGATGGCAATGGGCACCGGAACACGCGGATTTGGGGGAAGTTCAAACCAGACCCGGCAGCTGGGTATTAAAGGTGTCTCGGACCTGCTTCGTGCCGCATATGATGAGGGAATTAATTTCTTTGAAACGGCAGACCAGTATGGTTCTCATCCGCATATCAAAGAGGCAATGAAGAAATTAGAAAGGGAGAAGCTGGTTCTGCTCACCAAGACCAACTCAACTACTTACAAAGATGTTAAAAGTGATCTGGAAAGATTTAAAACGGAACTTGGAACAGATTACTTCGATATTGTTCTTCTTCATGCAGTTACCGATCCAGAATGGAACAAGAATATGAAAGGTGCCATGGAAGCCTTAAGCGAGGCCAAAGAGGAGGGAACCATTCGGGCTCATGGGATCTCTTGCCATTCAATTGGTGCACTGGAAACCACGGCAGATGAACCATGGGTAGAAGTAGACCTGGCAAGATTTAATCCTGGTGGGGTGGCAATGGATGCCGATGTGCCCAAGGTTCAAGAGGTGCTGACCCGTATGAAGAAAAATGGAAAAGCCATCATTGGCATGAAGGTATATGGTCAGGGTAAACTGGCAGATAAAAAAGATGAATGTCTTGAATTTCATACCGGGGCAGGTCTCATGGACCATTTTACACTTGGTATTGAAAGTTATGAGCAATTGAAGGACATTCAGAAGCGGTTACCCGAGGCCAGCGTAAGGGGTTAATATTTTGAAAATACCGGACAACTGGTCACTTGAAATTACAAAATCACCAGGTTCCAACGTAATCCTGGTTGACATCTTTCAACAATTATTTTATCTTGTTTTCCAGCAAGAAATAATCGGTGGCTTCATGGCCGGGTAAACGGAAAATATCATAATCGCCATCCCCTTCAAAATCGGCGACCCGACCGTTGTAAATCCCCCCTTTTTCAATTTGTTTTTGGGTCCAATTAAGATTTGTGCCATCATTCAGATAAATGTTTATAGGAAATTCCGTTTTCCCAATATTTACCGCACGGTGGCCGTTTACACCTGCCATAACATCAAAATCGCCATCCAAATCGAAATCGAAAACCTGCAAGGTGTGGCATGATGACAGTGAATCAGTCACCACATTTTCTACCCATCCATTTTCGTTTCTTTGATACCAGGAAATCGGATAACCATTTCGTTCTGAATGCGAAATAAAGACTTCAGATATTCCATCATCATTCAAGTCGGCACATACATGTTTGGTTGCATTTTGCGACCAGTTACCTGTTTGATTATGCCATTTGCTATCAATGGACTCAACCTTCCATTCCTTTGATATGTCTCCACCCGGATTGATAAAGCAATACCCGGTTGCCACAATATCAAGATCGCCATCTCCGTCCACATCACCCACATCCATTCCTTCATGCAAATTGTCAACCTTCATAAACTGAGCCCTGGCAAAAGTGCCATCTTTTTCCTGCTGAAATACCGATAAAGTATGTTCATCGAAAGTAAGCACCGCCAAATCCAACTTCCCATCATTATTAAAATCGCCAAGACTTAAATCTTTAACTGCATCAGGCACTTCGCCAATGGAGAATACTTCCCATTCCGGATTTTGGTACCAGAAGAGTTCTGCAGGCGCGCCTGCATCATCCCATTCCCCGGTATGCTTAACAGCCAGAATATCCTGATCTCCATCGCCATCCATATCTCCAGATTCCAAATCTCCCGAGGCAAAAGTCCCCCCTCCTGGTGGTTCTTCAGCAATTTTTGTCATTTGCCATAACCCTTTTTCCGTTTGTCCGGTGTAATATCCCAAAAATCCACCCGAACTGTTGTTATCAATAAACACTACATCAATCAGTCCATCGTTACTTATATCACTCACTGTAACGCCCCACCAATAACGGGCATTGTTTACCAACGCTATGGATTCGAAAGACAATTCATTAAGAATTTCATTTTCTGAAGATGGTATTTTCTTGATTTTTGAAGTACATGAAGTAAAACCAGCTACAATGGCTATTATAAATATTGGAAGTGTCCTTTTCATATTAAGATTTTAATAAAAGTTAAAATGTAAGAAGAACAAAACTATAATTATAAATGAATTCCGAAAAAGGGGATAGAGCTTTATGTATGAATATTGATTGGCCAAATGAAATAGAAAAGGCTTATATTGGTATTTATATTTGATACTAGGTATCTGACAGAACAGGACTTGTTTCAAAAATCTAAATAAATCCCTGCATCCCGATGAAATCGCCTTCCAATAAACTACGCATGGTCATTCTTACCGGGCTTGTGCTGATTTGCACCTCTGGACTCATGGCTCAACGCACTGTCATTGACCTTAATGGTACCTGGGAATTTGACCGCACTGAAAGAGCCTTTCCCCCGAAAAAATATAGCCGGACCATTCCTGTACCCGGGCTCATCCACCTGGCTGAACCAAGGATTGACGATTATGATATCTGGTTTAAAAAACCGGAGGTCGTGGAAGCAAAGCATTCCCATGGAGTATATGACATCGACTACAAGCCTAAATACAACTGGTACAGGAAAATGGTCAGGATCGGGGAAGAACTGAATAACAAGGAATTCCTCCTTCGGATTAAGAAGAGCCAGTATGTGACCCAGGTTTATGTGAATGGAATCGACATGGGTACTTCCATGGAGTGCTATACCCCTGTTGAATTTCCAGTGACCCGGGCATTGAGGATAGGAGAAGAGAATGAGATTCTGATCAAGGTAGGCGACCGTTTCTGGCTTCCTCCCCAGGCAGCCGGATCCACAGACAAAGAGAAGGAACATTACCTGCCAGGTATCTGGGATGATGTGGAACTCATCGCGGCTGGCAAGATTCAGGTAAACAACACACTTATGTTGCCCGATGCTGCAGGGGGAAAAGTTCTTGCCAAAGTCCGTATGAGATCCTTTTATCCACAGCAATTCATGTACGGTGATCCCAAATTTGACTCAGTAATAGTGAAAGTGGAAGTTTATGAAAAACTTAGCGGGAAGAAAGTGGGAGAAAACAGCATTCAGGCCAATGCACGCAGGGAACATTTTACTTTGGCAGAAATACCTGTAACAATATCCGGCCCGAATCTATGGAGCCCGGACCATCCATTCCTATATACCACAAAGACAATCCTATTGGCCGGGGATCAGGCCATTGATATGCAGGAGGACCAGTTCGGACTCAGGGATTTTGAACGCAGGGGTAAATATTTCTACCTGAACGGAGAGAAGATTCTTCTACGGGGTACCAACATTACCCTGCAGCGCTTCTTTGAAGATCCTGACTGTGCAGATCTGGCCTGGAACCGTGAATGGGTAAAGAAACTGATCATAGATGATCCCAAAGCCATTTACTGGAATGCCATGCGCATCTGTGTGGGAATCGTTCCCGATTTCTGGTACGACCTGGCCGATGAATACGGCATGCTTTTCCAGAACGAATGGAATTACTGGCAAACCCATGGATGGGATGAGCAGGTAAGGGATGAGTATACTAATTGGGTATGGAGCGACGGGAACCATCCCAGCATTGTGATCTGGGACGCCATCAACGAGAACTGGGATGAATACATCGGGAACACCCTGATCCCGGAACTACAAAAGCTGGATCCAACCCGGACCTGGGATGCCGGCTACATGAACGCATCCCATATGGGCATTGATGAGATGGATGAACCCCACCCCTACGAGGGAAGGGTACCATGGAAAAGTGAAGAGGAGCTCATCCAAATGGATTACCCCCTGGGTGATCTTGATTATCGGAATGAAAGGAACATAGCCAGTATAGAATCGAGTGCTGCCCAGCTGGTGAACGAATATGGCTGGGTCTGGCTCTGGCGCAATGGGAAGCCCTCCAAACTCACCACCCAGGTTTACAACTATTATGTGAAGGAAAATTCTACAGCCAAAGAAAACCGGGCCTTCCAGGCTTACTGGCTTCAGTGCGAAACCGAATGGTTGCGAAGCATACGTGCCCATGCTGGGGTACTGGCCTTTACGCACCTGACCAACAATTATGGATATACTGGCGACTGGTACATCAATGACATTTCAGAACTGGAAAGTGGTCCCACCCTGAGCTGGTTCCGTCATGCCTTTGCCCCATCGGCAGTTTTTATCAACCACCCCGACGAGCGTTACATGAAGCAATTCGAGCCCCACAAGCCTGGTTCCCGCATGCTTTTTACCCTCAAAGCCATCAATGATTTAAATGAAGCAGAATCCGGTAAGGTGAAAATAAGCATACTGGATTATAAAGGGAAGGCGATTTGGAGTCAGGAACAGGAAGTACAGGTGGCCCCTTATGGTGAAAAGAACTACCCGGTGGTAATCGACCTGCCCTCAGAAGCTGGAGCTTACACCCTTGTGACAGAATTTGCTGGAAATTTAAGTCCCTTGAAAAGGCAAATCAGCCGCAGATACATCAATGTGGGGACAACAAATAACAAATTTTTTGAAGTCGCCTACTGATTTATAGTATGGAACTCATTTATATTCCTGTTGTTTTTTTCAGGTAGTCCCTGCTCATTCTCAGAGATTCCTTCAATGGCCTTGTAGGTTCAAATCCATTCTCGAATGCCAGTTCAATAATCACATCACCAGTAAAATGAATTTCCTCTAAGGTATCTCCAATCTCTGCAAAATCCACAACGCCTTCACCCAAAGCTTCTGACCATCTTCCATCTGCATATTGATCTCGCAGGTGTAAAAAACAAATTTGCTGCCTGTATTTTTTCAGGAATTCAATGGGGTCAACCCCTGCCCGTAGCAACCAGTTTAAATCAGGCCCCAGTTGAATATCCGGGATTCTTATCAATGTCCCCCCCAGGTCGTGCATCTCATTCTCCACTTCGGAGGTATGGTTATGAAGATTTAAAACAATGCCCTTTTCATTGCCCAATTTTACAAGCTTTTGCAAAAGTTCAGCCTGGACATCCAACTCATCTTCAGTCTTCAATCTACCGTGTGGTTCTCCAACCGTTGTTCCAAAAGTTCGCCCTCCCAACGATGCCAGGTTTGACATCACCAGATCCACATCATCATATATCTCGCTGTGTTTGCTTTTGTCCCACATTTGACCTCCATAGGAAGTTCCTATCAACCCTATTCTATACTTTTCAATCAGCTCTCCAATTTGCCTGGAATAGCTTTCACTTCTTAGAGGATGCTCCATGGTTTCCACTGCATCAAAGCCTGCATAACTTAGTTCTGAAAAGATCCGGTCCAGAATTGGGGACACATCATATGCTGGTTGCTTACTTGCATAAACCCAAACATGTGCACCCACCGTTAACCTTTTCTTACTTCCGGCACCCGGAAAGGCGCTGGCAAGACCAGTTCTAGCCAGCATAGCAGCCATGATGAAAAGTGATGTGTTACGTAAAAATTTCCGTCGTTCCATTTTCGAATATTATAGAAAATCAGCTGATGTTCATCCGTTTTGAATTTAGTAATTAATTCCATCATTTGTAAAATCAGGATAAGGATACATTTAACCTACTCGTAAAATAACTCGAAATAATATTGCGAAAACGCAACCTTATGAAGACAAAAACAATCTTATAGAATATCAACCCACTCAGACATGAAACACATTAAATCTTTACTCCAGATATTGGTCATTATACCAATATTCTTTATTAGCTCCTGTGAAAAGCAATTCGAAGTTAAACAGGAAGGGACACTCGAACTTGGAGTTGTCCTAGATCAACTGGATGGACCGCTCAAAAGTGCCATCGGGGACAGCAGTGATGTTAAAACACATTTTGTGGTGATCAGTGTTGTCAATGAAAATGGTGATCTGGTACTGGATCATGAACGCCTGGAATTATATAATTTTAGCGGCCATTGGATCACAAAGGAAATCAAACTGAAGGCAGGGCAATTTGAGGTTGTTAAATTCCTGGTTGTCGATGGGGCTGGAAATGTCCTTCTGGCCGCTCCGGTTAAAGGATCACCGATGGCCTACCTGGTTGATAACCCTCTACCCTTCCCATTCATCATAAGGAAAAACCAGACCAGCAGGATTGCTCCGGAAATACTGGTAGTCAATAATAATCCTCCTGAAGCTTTCGGTTATGCGAGCTTCGGGGTCAATGTGGTCAGGACCCTTGATTTCTTTGTTGCCGTGTATATAGATGATCCAAGGATCATGGCTCCTTCTAAGTTTACCGATGCGAAACTCACGGTCATTATTGATCCCGTCTGGAGACATTCCTTTATGCTTCAGGCTAAAGTGAATAGGGTCAGGGTTCGCGATAGCAACCAGGATTATATTCTGGTTGTTCATAAAGAAGGATTTGCACCAAAGAAGCTATTAGTGTCGAAGGATGAGCTGCTGAAAACGAGTCCTGAAAATCCCTTACTGATAAAATTGCCGGTGGATGATCTTCATTTGCTGGTCCTTCAGCCAGGACCGGATGAAGGTAAGGATGCCATGATCAGCAGGAGCCTGCCGGATGCTAATTTTGGGAAATTCCCGTTTTTCGAGACTACAGCTGTCTCTCCAGTTAGCAGTGATATACAGCATAAACTTACACGAAGCCTGATTGAATTTGATTTAAATCAGCTGCCTAAGAGTGCCACGATAAAGCAAGCCATCCTGACATTGTATTACCCACAATACGATTATACTGATACTGTTTATCCCGTTAGGGACACTCTTACACTTTCGTCAGTGGATCATTTAGCCGTATTGCAAAGAGTAATCTCTCCCTGGCAGGAGCATGAAGTCACCTGGGATAAACAGCCGGAGACAAGCACTGAAAACCAGGTTTTTATCCCGAGGGTTTATTATATCACAGATGCCAGTTGTGATTGTTTCGTACCACCTGTCAGCGAAACCGTCGATGTCACGAAATTACTTATGCCAGATGTATCTGGCGTAAGGCAGTACGGCATGCTGCTGAAACTTGTCAAAGAAGAATACCCAGATTGGTTGAGATTTGCATCAAGTGATTACAAAATGCTCACTACCAGTAACCAGGAGCTGGGAAAACGCTGGCCAAAACTGGAGATCTATTATACCCTTCCATATAGTGATAGCAAGTAATTGCCTAGCATGCAGTACACACAAAATTCCCCGGTCAAATCATGGTCCGGGGTTTTTTCTGCCTGTATGAAGAACTCTAGCGCTCCAAGTGGTGAGGGGTGAAGACCATTGATGGACCTGTAAGATCACCAGATGGCAGAGGCTCTACGGAAGTAATTTTACCATACCTCTCCTCCAGGTCTGAAAGTTCTCCCCAGTCCAGTGCCCTGAGTGGACATGCATCAACGCAGGTGGGGTTTTGTCCCAGGAAACGGAGATCCGCACACATATCACATTTACTCATTTCACCTGTCTCTGCACTATACTGTGGTGTATCGTATGGGCATGCATCTATGCAGGACTGGCAACCAACGCATTTCGACTGGTCTACATGAACAATCCCATCATCCGCTTTGCTGATGGCAGAAACCGGGCATACCTCGAGACAAGCAGGCGATTTACAGTGCTGACAGGAGAGGGTCAGATGATACACAAAGACTCCCACAGGTATAAGGTCTTCATTTTCAGCCACCCAAGTCCCACCTGTGTGTTCGATCACCCTGCGCCAGTTCAGTTCATCCGGTAGATCATTTTTATCCCTGCATGAAGTCTGACATGCCTTACAACCGATACAGGCCCCTATATTGAGGTAAAATCCAAGTTGTGTTTTCGCTTTCATCCCTTGTTTCTAAAATAGGATTTTGGGTTCCTTCTTATGGTCAGGAATTAATTCCATCTCATATTTTTCCACTTCCAGCAAACAGGAGTTCCAACCACTGGTTCCCTGTCCGGTTGTTATAGCACCAGTCAATATGTTGGCGCTCCCAGCCGTGTCAGCACCAAGATTCTCATCCATTTCGGACCATGCCCCACTACCCATGCAGGTCACACCGGGACGAATCCTACTGGTAATGTGAGCTTTGCGGATAACTACCCCATGCCGGCTTCTGGCCCGGATGGTATCGCCATGCTTAATGCCACGTTCTTTGGCATCAAGAGGATTCATGAAAAAGCCCTGTGGCCATGCTTCCCTGAGCCAGGTGACATTATCAAAAGTCGTACCTGCCCGTCGCAGGTAATGGACCGAATAAAACTGCAAGGGGTATGTTCCCTTGGTTTGGGTTTCCCAATCTGAATAGCTTGCTTCATAACCCTCAACAGGGGTAATGTATTCGGCCGTTGGAGGGATGGTGCTCCAACCACATCCGGCAACGAACTCTGCAAGTTCGTGGCAATGTATCTCAAGCTTCCCACTCCTGGTGGTAATGGGATACTTCTCTGGATCTTTCCTGAAGTTTTCAAGCGGGATGTGCCTGAAGTTATCATTGGGAGACCGGGGTACCTGATAGACACCCTTCTCTTTGAGCTCTGAAAACAGAATTCGTCCTTTCTGAGGTTTCCCCACTGCCCCCATATTTTTGATGTTTTCCTGGGTAATGGTTAGCAGGGGTTCATACTCCTTTCCATTCTCCTTGATGACCATTGCTCCCTTAGCGGCGTTATAAATTTGCTGAGAGATGGTAAGCGGCTCTATGAGAGAAGTATCCAATCCCAAACGGGCGCCTATCTCTCTGGCGATCCACATATCATCTCTTGACTCATACCAGTGTTCTACTGCCTTACTGCCCATAAAAATGGCTTCTCTGTTTCCACCTGATTGAATGAGGCCATCCCTTTCCCACTGGGTGGTGACAGGTAGTACCAAATCAGAATATTTAGCTGTTGTATGTAAAAAATGCGCGTGGCAAACCATAAATTCGAGTTTACGAACCGCATCAATCCCAACCTTTTGCCCTTCCCTTGAGCCAAGCATGTTGGTTTCACCTGCATGGTACATCAAACGTATGTCAACTTCGTTGATCTTATCTTTTCCTGCAGTATACTCACCGTTCAGAATGGCATTCCAGAGCTGATTACCAGGAATACAAATACCAGACTCAGGCCGTCCATGAACATAATTTTCGGCCGCCCCCACAGGATTTGGAATTCCGGGAAGTCCTCTGCCTCCGGCGTAAACCAGGGGCGGGCCACCATTTCCTGAACTAATATGTGTGGAGGTTCCAGTCATCCTTCCCGACTCTCCTATATGACCCGTCATACAACCCAGTGTCATGAAGGCCTGAGGCCAGGAGTCGGCATTGTTCACACGTGCAGGGGCCCAGCTGGCTAGCAAAGCTACCTTCTTTGTTTTTGCGATTTCCCGTGCAAGTGATTTAATCCTTTCCGCAGGTATCCCGGATATTTCTGAAGCCCATTGGGCATCTTTGGGTTGGTGATCCTTTGTCCCCAATAAATAATCTTTGAAATTCTCAGCTGGATCTACCCCTTCAGGCATATGTTCAGCATCAAAGCCTACCGTGCAACGGTTGAGAAAGTCCCAGTCAATAAGCGGGTTGTTGTTCGGGTTATCTTCCACCAGTAGGGTAAACATCATACCAAGTACCATGGCATGATCTGTTCCAGGGCGTACCGGGTACCAGTCGTCGCCCAGAAGACCGGCGGTGGAACTCAAAAAAGGATCAATAAAAATAAATTTTGCACCGGCCTTTTTTACCTGGAGAAAATGATAGGTAGGGCTGCCTGGACTACTCCATGCCGGATTTACACCCCACATCACAACAAGTTCACTGTTTCTGAGGTCCATCCGATCTCCTATGGAAGTCCTGGTTTCAAAGCCTCCAGGACCTGTTTTTTTGTAGAGGCCAATGCGTTTACCAGTCCCCATCCATGAACCTAGAGAGTCAGTTACCCAGGTATCAACACAGCCACCAAAAAGGTTGATGGCTCTCTTCACCTCCCCACCCCTGCAATAAATGGATTCATTTCCGAATTGATTTTTAACACGGTTAAGCTCACTGACAATGGTAGTCAATGCTTCATCCCAGCTTATACGTACCCATTCATCTTTACCCCTCAATGATTTGTCTCCTCCACCAGGGGACCAATGTTTCCTTCGCATGGGATACTTGAGCCTGTCGGCTGCAAACACCTGCTTTCGCTGGGAGCGTCCCCGTACACAGGCCCGCTGTTGGGGATAATCAGGAGTATCTGCATGTGTATCATCTGTCTTAAGACGTAACACCTTGTCGTTCACCACCAAAGCTTTCAAAGCACAGCGCCCCCCACAATCGTGCCAGCAGACCACCGGCACCCATTTCCCTTTGGCAAGTATTTCCGTTCTTTTTGCCAGATCTGCAGAGGGATTCAGTGCATACAAATCTCTCTCTGCCACGCACGGATGAAGCGCGATCCCAGCTGAAATAAGTCCGGCTTTTTTCAGAAAATCACGGCGTGTGTTTGATCTATTGTTCATTCCGTTTTATTGAAGGCGCTATTTAAGAACAAGGTGCTGGTCAGGATTCACCAGGACCCTCTAAATTTAATAAATATTCCTTCTAAAACGTATTTCATATGGCCCCATTCCAATTTACTTGCATCACTGATGATCAGCTATTTGATCGCCAATCCCTGATCCTTGATTATTTGATATAAACCTACCGACCCATTAATTTGAAAGTCCTATTTGAATTTTACTCCCCCTTGAAAACTTTTGCCACGGATAACATTTTTTTATGTTCAACGTTTTAAGAAAACCAAATAATTATTGAATGTGTTACTTAAATTCCAGAGGATGAAAACAATAAAAATGTTCGCGTTAACAGCCATACTCCTCATGGGTATTGGTTCCATTTTGTATGGTCAGGAAAAAGTCAATGGCCCTACTAAATTTTCTGCTGGAGTTCTGACCGGATATAACAGGGGATATGGGATACAGGCAAACCTGACACTCCATAATGCTACCAATGAGCTCCCGTTTGAGCTACGGTTTGGCCTTGGATACACCTTCCTAAACCCTGGTAATGCAGCGGATGCCCGCCGTATATTCATTAATAATGCCACCAATGGAGAACCTGAAAAAAAAGGAAGATCCATAGATTACAGACTTGATTTCTTATTCTCTAAATCTATTTTCGGTTTACCTCATTCTTACATCTTTCTTGGTCCCAGGGGATCCTCCTTTAAAGGGAATTTTAAATACATTGGTGGGAATGAGGATTTTGATGTCACCTCCCAACAATGGGGAGTTGGTGGAGGAATTGAAAGTCATTTTAAAATGAAACAAAATCTGCATCTTGTAATCGCTCTCGGACTTGACTTTTATTTGCCGAGTACATTGCATGGTCATGATACCTCCTATAGTCCGGATAATGACAATGTGAATTCAAGAAATGACAATGTGAACAATGATGAGCCTTTTACCTACAAGGATGCAGATAAGGCGATAGACCAACCCAGGATAATGCCATTTGCAATGATTGGCCTGACTTTTGGCTTATAGAAATATTCCGGGAATCTTCCTTTCACCAACTTTTCCAGCCCAAGCATATGGAGTTCGGAGGACCGGTTCAAAATTATGTTGCTAGTTTTCAGGATGCCCTCATTGCAAACCAGTATGTTATTGCGAACTGCTTTAGTAAATGGAATGGGATTTTCCTCCTCTTCCCATTGGATGCTACTCTTGATGGAGAAGCTCTCATCAGAACAATAGCAGTTATACAGTTGATCCAGAGTTACAACATCAATCCAACCTTTCTGTTTACCGATCAAGATGGTATGTTTATGGCAGTGAGGGCCGAGATTTATAAGTGCAAAATAAACGTTTTTCATAATATGCTATCAATTATAAACGTTTTTCATGTTTTATAAATGTTTTTCATGTATATTGGCAATAAATGAAATTCATGGAAGATGACATATATTAAGTGCTTTTCACAAAATGATCTTGAAAATATACGTTTTTCACAAAAAATAAAGTCTTTTCGCGGACGACAGACACCTGAAGAAGGATTCCTGGTTGGTAGCGGAGCAATGATAGATGCATTAAAATTACCTATCCCATTACCAAATAAGCTGGCCATGATAAGTGAAAAGCACAGGCAATATCAAAAATCAAGCTGGCTGGTATTTACGCTTCGCCACAAACCGAATGATACGCTATATGGACATCTTGTCTTTAGCCTCAAATATGAGGGAATAAATCTTCTATTTATAAAAAAATTATTTGAAAAAATTGAAGAGAAGGTTATAGAGAGCATGGTAAGGAATGAACCGTTAAGCCAGTATAGCCGGAAGATCTGGTTCCTGTATGAATGGCTTATGGGCAAAACACTACAGGTTTCTGATTTGAAGGAAGGAAACTATATTCCCTTAGTAGATAAAAGTCTACAGTATGCTATAGAAACAGGGGTGAACTCAATACGTCATCGCATTAGAAACAATCTGCCTGGCACAGTAGATTTTTGTCCTATGGTAAATAAGACCATTAAGTTGGACAACTATATAAAAGAGGATTTGTCGGAAAAAACTGTTGGTATAGTTCAAGGAATACATATTGATATTTTATTGAGGACATCAGCATTTTTATTAGTCAAAGACTCTAAAGCCTCATTTAATATTGAGGGAGAAACACCCTCAAGTACTCGTGCAAGTCGTTGGGGAAGAGTTATAGGGCAAGCTGGTTCCAAGCCGCTTTCGAAAGATGAGCTTCTACGTTTACAACAAATCGTTATTGAGAACCAGCGATTCACTAACATGGGATTTAGAACTGAAGGTGGTTTTGTTGGTGAACATGACAGGAGTACTGGAGAACCTATACCTGATCATATTTCAGCTCGTTGGCAAGATTTGCATGTTCTAATTCAAGGTTTATTAGACTCAGGGACACTTTTGGAGAATTCCAATTTTCACCCGGTTCTTACTGCAGTAAAAATTGCATTTGGTTTTGCTTTTATTCATCCTTTTTCAGATGGAAACGGGAGGATCCACCGCTATCTTATTCACCATATTCTTGCTAAACAGAAATTTACACCTCAGGGGATAATATTCCCGGTGTCAGCTGCTATCCTGGAACGTATTGACGATTACCGTAAAGTTCTTGAAAGTTACTCCCACCCTCTTCTTGACTTAATCGAATGGGAAAAAACTGCGGACAATAACATTAATGTCTTAAATAATACTATTGATTATTATAGATATTTTGATGCTACCGCACAAGCAGAATTTCTTTTTGATTGCGTAAACGAAACTATTGAAAGGATAATACCACAAGAAGTATCTTATCTGAAAAAATTTGATGATTTCAAAGCCTGGTTGGACGACACATTTGAAATGCCGGATAAAACTGTAGCATTATTGGTAAGAATCCTGGAACAGAATAATGGGTCCCTCTCGAAACGAGCAAGGGAAAATGAATTTAGTGAGTTAAAAGCTGAAGAAATTCAAAAAATCGAATCAAAGTATGGAGAGATTTTTGATTGATAAAGGTAGAATACAATTTTTGCTTTCTAAATATCTAAACCCATACTACATAAATGTTCAATATTACTACAAATAATTATTCTTATCCTATTTGCAATCCTTGTGATAATTTCTATTTCATCTCCAATATTATTGAAATATACTCCGACGGTTTTTCATTTTCATCGACAAATTTTCATCGACTAAGTCCTGATGAAATTGATGAATATTCTTAGATTGCCTCAGGGTTATCCTTCCAATTAAACCCAGGCAACCTTGAACCAAACACAAAACTGAAACGCATGATATATCAGATGATAAATTGTTTTTTATATGTGGAGATCCAATTGCAGCCAATAAGCTTGAGATCAATATATTGTACTGAAAATGTTTGAATATCAACCAAAGACAAACCCCATGTGCGTGAATATCAAACCATTTGTGGTTTCAAGTGAGGTCGGTAGCGGAGTGTAACTTCTTACACTTTTTTAATTCTATAGATGCAACAGAACCCTGGAACCCAGTTAATATGTAATTCGCTGACATCTGGAAGTGTGTTTCCGGAAAATTGAATTCTTTGAAAGTACGTGGTTATTCAGGCATTGGGAAGGCCAACATTTCCCCCATTCCTAATGTAAATAGCCAACTTCCATAAAGTGCATGTTCTACAGAAGTTAACAGTAATGATCTGGTTCGA
>CAZXOJ010000073.1:0-16468 GCA_964642325.1 uncultured Bacteroides sp.
ATCCCCAATGGATCAACGCTGAACAAGCCTCAGCCCTGGGTGAAGACCAGGTAAGCATGGATTTCTATATCGAGGAATCCGGTGAAGTTACATCTTTTCAGCTATACAAGTCCGACAATCCGGGCATGCCACCCTTTCCATATGAGATCATTACCGATGTTAGCGGTCCCACTTTAAGCTATACTGACAATGTGGTCTCAACTGAAAAACAATACAAGTACCAATTGTATTCCCTGGATGTGTGTAACAAACCGGTGGTGGCATCGAACATCACAGGGAATATTGTCCTACAGGCAAATTCAGTTTCATTGCAGGCTTTTCTATCCTGGACTCCATACACGGATTATGAAGCCGGTGTAAAAAGCTATCAAATCTGGAGGATCACCAACATGGGTGATCCTGTTCAGGTCAATGAGGTTGATGCAGCTGACACTTCTTTTACTGACAACCTTGATTTTGTGACAGGCTCAGATGTTGAAGATGAAATTTGTTACTACGTAGTAGCCGAGGAGAATGACGGGGTATCCCGCGGAGAAAAAGGATTCAGCCAGTCGAATACCACCTGCATATCGGTTACACCAAAGATACTGATGCCCAATGCCTTCACTCCCAATGACGATGGCCGGAATGACATCATCAAACCTGTCCTCACCTTTATTCCTCAAAAATACGTTTTCCAGGTATTCGACAGGTGGGGGTCCAGGATTTTCGAGACCACAGATTCCCAAATTGGATGGGATGGTTCTGTCAATGGCGGAGGAAAAGCCTCCGAAGGGGTTTATATTTATTATATCCTGCTGACTACAACCAAGGGAATTGAGGTGGAACAAAGGGGTGAGATAACGCTGTTTTACCCCTGATCATTTCCTTCAGGGTGATTTCGAGGTGTGGGTCTTAAATGCCTTCCTCGATTTTTTAATAAACAGACGAAAATCATTAATTTTACAAAATCTCCGGAATGAGCCTATGAGTGTCCTTACGAAAACAGAGGCAGATCTGATACAGCAGGAGTTCAATGACCTGCTGAATCATTGCACGCATTGCGATGGCAAAACCGATCAGCGTATGATCAGGAAGGCATTCCGCATGGCCAATGAAGCACACCACGGCATGCGCCGAAAATCCGGAGAACCCTACATCCTTCATCCCATTGCTGTGGCTAAGATCGTAACCCATGAGATCGGCCTGGGCGCAAAAGCAGTAATCTGCGCCCTACTGCATGACATTGTGGAAGACACGGACTATACCCTGGAAGATATTGAAAATAATTTCGGTAAAAAGGTAGCCTCCATCATCGATGGTCTTACCAAGATCTCCGATGTATTTGACAAAAAATCTTCCCTTCAGGCAGAGAATTTCAGAAAAATGCTGCTTACCCTTTCAGATGATGTCAGGGTAATCCTAATCAAACTAGCGGACAGGATGCATAATATGCGAACCCTTGCTTCCCTGCCACCAAATAAACAGATCAAGATATCAGGAGAGACAACCTACCTGTATGCCCCCCTGGCACACCGTCTTGGATTATATGCCATCAAAACAGAACTGGAGGACCTGAGCCTGAAATACAGGTATCCGAAGGTCTACCAGGACCTGATAAGCCAGGTTGCAGACAATGAGAAACAGCGAGGCATGATGATCAATGCTTTTGCCATTCCTCTGATTGATAAGCTGGGAGAAATGGGTTATGAGTTCGATATCACTGGCAGGCCAAAATCAATCTATTCCATCTGGAATAAAATGCAGGTTAAAAACGTTCCTTTTGATGAAGTTTATGACCTGATGGCTATCCGTATTGTTTTTGACCCGATGTCGGATATCCCTGAAAAAACTCAATGCTGGAACATATACTCGGCCATCACAGATATCTACCAGCCTAAACCGGAAAGGATACGGGACTGGGTCTCAAAACCAAAGGCCAACGGATATGAGGCCTTGCATGTAACTGTCATGGGACCGGAGGGAAAATTTGTCGAGATCCAGATCCGCAGCCGGAGAATGGATGAAATCGCTGAACGGGGATTTGCGGCGCACTATAATTATAAGCAGGAAGGTAAAGGGAGCAGTTCTGAACTGGATAATTGGATCAAGAGGATCCGGGAGCTTCTTGAAAATCCTGATTCCAATGCACTGGAATTCCTGGATGATTTCAAACTAAACCTGTTTGCCTCGGAGATAATGGTCTTCACTCCAAAAGGAAATATCAAAACACTGCCGCAGAAATCAACATCTCTTGATTTTGCTTACGAAATCCATACAGAGATCGGCAATAAAGCCATTGGCGCAAAAGTGAATCATAAACTTGTCTCCCTGAATCATATCCTGAAAAGCGGAGACCAGGTGGAGATCCTCACCTCCGACAACCAGAAGGCTAAAAGGGAATGGCTGGACTACGTGATCACGGCCAAAGCTAAATCGTCCATAAAAGCCGCCCTCAAGGCAGAAACAAAGAACAGGATAGAAAAAGGCAAGAAGGACCTCGAAGACAGGTTGAAGGAATTCAGCCTTAAGCCTTCATCAAGGGTTTTGAGGAAACTGCTGCCTGCTTATGATGTCACGTCCAAAGATGAACTCTACAGTAAGATAGGGAGCGGCATCATCACATTGGAAGAACTGAAAAAGATCCTCAGGAAGAATACCAAAAATAAATGGATACGTTACTGGGAATTACAGTTCACCTCCTCCTCTTCGAAGAATAAGAAAGCCCCTCCCAAAAAATCTGCAAACCAGTCATATAAAACAAACCCGAAGTCCCCTTTCATGATCCGGGAAAACATAGATGAAACGGAACCTGATTACAGCATTGCCAAATGTTGCCAGCCTATTCCCGGGGACAGTGTGATTGGTTACCGCAGCCAGGATGGGTCCATCATCATCCATAAGGCAAAATGCCCCAATGCCATCAAACTGATGTCAAGCCAGGGAAACAGGATCATACCTTCCAAATGGACTACGCATAAAATCCTTAGTTACCTGGTAAGCATTCACATCCAGGGGGTGGACAAATTTGGTATTTATAATCATATTACCACTGTTATCTCCAAGGAACTTTCCGTAAATATGAGGACCATCAACCTTACCAGCCATGATGGAATTTTCCTCGGAAACATTGAGCTCTATGTCCACAGTACCAAGGACCTGAACAACCTTATCATGAATCTCATGAAAATAAAAGGGGTTGAGGCAGTGAACCGGGTAGAGAAGATTAAGGATTAAGTTGTAAAAATCATTCCATTCCTTTCCTAAATCGGAAAAAAACCTATATTTTAGCTTGATTATTTTTAATTAGTCTGTATATGGTTAGTGGAGAAACAAAGGATACGGTAAAAAAGATATTTACTGAATACCTGGAAAAGAAAGGACATAGGAAGACGCCGGAACGCTATGCCATTTTAGAAGAGATCTATTCACGAGACGGGCATTTCGATATCGAATCTCTCTACATTTTCATGAAAAACAAAAACTACAGGGTCAGCCGTGCCACCCTGTACAATACCATAGAACTACTGCTCGACTGTAATCTTGTAATAAAGCACCAGTTCGGTAAGAATATCGCCCAATTCGAAAAGGCTTATCACTGCATGCAGCACGATCACCTGATTGACATGGACTCAGGTAAGGTTATTGAATTTTGTGATCCCAGGATCGATGAAATTATCAAGACAGCATGTGAGCTTAACAACTTCAGCCCTTCGCACCATTCCCTCTATATTTACGGAACCTCCCAAAAAGAAGAAGAGAATAAATAGTTCTCAATTGTGCATTTCTTTAGGCCGGAAAGTGATACAAAATAATGGAAATTATTTGTAACTTCGGCTTCCGGAAAAAACCTCCAAATTCATTTATTTTAACATAGATTTATGCAAGTTGACGTATTATTAGGCCTTCAATGGGGAGATGAAGGCAAAGGGAAACTCGTGGATGTCCTAACCCCGGAATATGACGTTATAGCCCGTTTTCAGGGCGGACCCAATGCCGGACACACGCTCGAATTCAATAACATCAAGCACATAACCCACAATATTCCATCAGGTGTATTCCGGGAAGACAGCATCAATATTATTGGAAATGGTGTGGTGCTTGATCCCATTATTTTCAAAAAGGAAATCGAAGAGATAAAAGCACTTGGTGTCGAGCTCGGGCCACGGCTCAAAATATCTCGGAAGACCCACCTGATCATGCCAACACACCGGGTCCTGGATGCAGCATCAGAAGCTTCCAAAGGCAAGACCAAGATAGGATCCACTCTGAAAGGCATTGGTCCCACCTATATGGATAAAACCGGCAGGAATGGCCTTCGGGTAGGTGACATCGAATCTCCCGACTTTCTTGAAAAATGTAAATTTCTGACAAACAAACACTTACAGATACTTAAGCAGTACGATTTTGAATTTGACCTTGCCGAGTTTGAAGCCGGATGGATGGAAGGCATTGAGACCATAAAATCATTTGAGCTGGTCAATGGGGAATACCTTATCAATCAATACCTGGAGGAAGGCAAATCAGTACTGGGAGAAGGTGCCCAGGGATCCATGCTGGATATTGATTTTGGTTCCTATCCATATGTTACTTCATCCAATACCATATGTGCCGGAGCTTGTATTGGACTGGGACTGGCACCACAGAAGATCGGAAAGGTCATAGGCGTATTCAAGGCTTATTGCACCAGGGTGGGTAGCGGTCCTTTTCCTACAGAACTTGAAGGTGAAATGGGAGAGGCATTACGGGAATATGGAGCCGAATACGGGGCAACCACCGGGAGACCACGTCGCTGTGGCTGGCTTGACCTTCCTGCCCTCAAATATTCCATCATGCTGAGCGGTGTAACCGAATTGAACATGACCAAATCGGATGTCCTTACACATTTTGATACCCTGCTTGTCTGTACGGCTTATAAGATCAATGGGAAGGTAGTCGATGAACTGCCCTTCGATATCAACCTGCCTGTTGAACCGGTATATAAGGAAATGCCTGTCTGGAAGGAAGATATTTCTAAAATGAGAAGCAAGGATGAATTGCCAGTAGAAATGCTCGATTATCTTAAATTTATTGAATCTGAGGTTAAAGTTCCAATCTCGGTGATCTCTGTGGGACCAGACAGGGAACAATTTGTTTCCCTGATATAGGTCTTTTTAAGACCCTTAAGAGCCTAAACCGCAAGGTGGTCAAGATTATGCTTGCCATCTCTGCGGTTTTTTTTATCTTAACAGTTTATAAACCAATCATATCGAACCATGAGGACCCTCAACAGCCTTTTTGATGACTCTGTTGAAAAGTATAAGGACAATATCTGTTTGCTCGAAAATCGAGGGCAGGGATATGAGCCTACCACTTACGAGGAAGCCAGAAATCAAGTCCATCGTTTTGCAGCCGGCTTACTTTCCCTGGGTATCAAAAAAGGGGACTGCCTGGCATTGCAGTCAGAAGGAAGGAATAAATGGCTCTACAGTGAAATGGGCATCCTATATGCCGGGGCCGTTAATGTTCCCCTCTCCAACAGGCTGGAAGAATCCTCCGAGATCAAGTTCAGACTGGAACACTCCGGGAGCAGAATGCTGATCATATCCGGGAGGGAATCCCATAAATTCACATCCCTTAAGAAGGAAATAGACAGCCTGGAAAAGGTTATATATATGGACCCGATGGACAGCTACGAGGAAGATGAGCTTTTTTTTGATGATGTCTGTAAGATGGGTGATGAATACCTCAAAGAAAATGCAGCTGAATTTGAAAAAAGATGGAAAAGCATAGAAGAAGATGACTATGCGAATATCTGCTATACCTCAGGGACCACTGCCGATCCAAAAGGGATTATTTTATCTCACCGGAATTACACGGCCAACGTAGAACAGTCACGCAGCACCATGCCCGTTCCGGAATGGCATACCACCCTTCTGTACCTGCCATGGGATCATGCCTTTGCGCATACTGCAGGACTTTACACCATTATCTCCGCGGGGGCTACACTGGCTTCCGTCCAGCTCGCAAAAACCCAGACAGAGGCCATCAAGAATTTCCCAATAAATATCAAACAGGTAAGGCCAACCTTTATGTTCAGTGTCCCGGCCATAGCCAAGAACTTCAAAAAGAACATAGAAGCAGGGATCCGGGAAAAGGGACCTGTGATTGAGAAATTATTCAACCATGCCATAAATATCGCAAAGCGTTACAATGGAATTGGCTGGGACAAAGGCAAGGGCCTGCGTTTCCTGCTGAAACCCTATATCTGGCTGTTTGATAAGATCATTTTCAAGAAGGTAAGGGAAGGATTCGGTGGCCGGATGATCTTCTTTGTTGGCGGGGCTGCCCTGCTGGACCTGGAACTTCAGAAATTTTTCTATGCCATTGGTATGCCCATGTACCAGGGGTACGGCCTGACAGAGGCGGCACCTGTGATCTGTGCCAATGCTGCACACAGGCATAAGCTTGGTTCTTCCGGAATCATCGTCTCGAACCTTGAGGTTAAGATCTGTGACGAGGATGGTAAAGAGCTTCCACGTGGCGAAAAAGGCGAGATCGTCGTGAAAGGTGAAAATGTCATGAAAGGATACTGGAAAAATGAGGAAGCTACACGGGAAGCTCTCAAAGACGGCTGGCTCTTTACGGGTGACATGGGCTATATGGACAAGGATGACTTCATGTATGTACTGGGCCGTTTTAAAAGTCTCCTGATTGCTGACGACGGCGAGAAATACAGTCCCGAGGGAATAGAAGAAGCTTTTACAGAGTATGTTCCCTTTGTGGAACAGTGCATGATGTACAATAACCAGGATCCATATTGCATAGTACTGGTTTTTCCCAGTAAGGACGCCATGAATCGATGGCTCAAAGAGAATAACATAAAGAAGGGGACGGATGAAGCAAGAACCGGGGTTCTCAGGGAACTCGAACGCCAGGTTGCTGAATTCAGGACTGGAGGTAGTTATGCTGAGGTATTCCCCCAACGGTGGTTGCCTGCTGCCATTGGTATCCTGCCCGAACCTTTCAACGTGGAAAACCATCAGCTCAACAGCCTGAATAAACTGGTCAGGGGCAAGGTGACAGAAGCATATTCAGAACGGATGAAATATATGTATACTCCTGGAGCGAAGAATATTATTAACGATCAAAACGTTCAATCCCTGGGTGACTTATGATAATATCGCTATTAAAAGGTTTGCATGAGACAGGACGTACGGCATTACCTCTGCTGCTGATACTGCTCTTCATCCCCTTCCTGGATGTTAATTCACAGGAGGGAGAACCTTTTATGAATCATATTAAACCTGAGAATGTACCATTTGCAAAGATCACATCCATCACAGAAGATATTGAGAACACCATGGTCTTTGCCGGGAATTCCGGCGTGATCACCTTCGACTCGGAAGATTGGCAACACCTGCAGGTTCCCAATATTCCCATGGTAGTCTCTGCCGATTCCATCTTGCCGATGATCTACGTGGGTGGACGTGGATTTTACGGTTACCTGCTGAAATCTGGAGATGGAACCTACGAATATCATGACCTTGGGGAAGAAGGGGTGGAATCAGGCGACATCTCCCGGATCTATCAGACGGATCAACATATCATTTATTACGGTAAGGATATGATTGCCATGGCTGACCGGAAGATACTTTACAATGCTTCGAGATACCGGGCTGATTCCATAACTGATTTTGCCGGCATGTTCATATTCGAAGACAAAATCTATGTAAATATACTGGAGGTAGGATTGCATGAACTGGCTGACAGGCAGGCCAACAGGATGAAATCATCCATCGATTTCTCCGATTCCGAGATCCTGTTCTGGCTGGAATATGGTAAGGAAATATTAATAGGGACGAGTAAAAACAGGCTATACCGATTCAATGGGCGGACCTTTCGTTCCATTTACCTGGGGGATCAGGAATACCTGTCCGAGAGCTCCCTCAAAGGAGCCGTCTGGCTGGAGGAGGATATCGTTGCCTTATCCACCATACTTGGCGGATGCCTGATTGTCAACGTCAAGAATGGCAGGACACTGAATATCCTTAATTTGCAGACAGGCCTGCCAGATGATGAAATTTTCGCCATCACGAAAGACCAGAACAAGGGTCTCTGGATTGCCCACCAGTATGGGCTAACCAGGGTTGATGTCAGCCTGCCAGTCCAGTCTTATGAGAACTATCCAGGGCTTTCAGGGAACCTTACCGCCGTTGCAATGCTCAATAGTACGCTATATGTCAGCACCAATGAAGGTGTATTCTACCTCCAGGAAAAAAGAGATTATGTTGTCACTACTCAAGAGAAAATTTTGAAATTTGAGACTCCCTCCCCCATCCAACTCAAGGTAGAAGAGCCAAATGTAGATGAGGAACTGGCCACACAGCCAATACAAACGGAGGTGAGCCCGAGAGAGATCAGGAGACAGAGGCGACAGGCCAGAAGAGATAGCCTGGAAAGTGTACAGGACAGCCTCTCGGAAGGATTGGCAAGCGAAAATGAAGAAGGAGTAGAAGATCCGGAATCAGAATCTCCTCCCCCGGCAGATAAGGAAGCCCGGCAGGATAAAACAAGTGGAGAAGGAATCACCATGGTACCTCCCAGAACGAGAATCAGGTCGATCAAGGAAAACCTCCGCCAGCTCCAGTCAATCAGCCATGAATTTACCAGGCTGGGGAGATTTGAAGAGAAAGTTAAGGACCTGGTACCCATAGGCAACCGGATCATTATTGCCAGTAATGGGGGACTCTATGAGGTGGTGAACAAACAGATGAAAGCCATACAGGAAGACTGGTACATAGAGCGAATTATCACATCCCACGATCCATCCATGATGTATGTGGTCACGGATGAAACCGTCTATTCAATGAGACTTCGCAATAATGCATGGATCATTGAAAAAGATTTCAGCCATATCCAGCAGGAGATCTATTCCATCTGCGAAGAAGGTGACAGCGCCATATGGCTCGGTTGTGACAACCGCAGCTACAGGATCATATCGGTAGCAGATTCACTTCCACGTATCGATACCATAGAATTTCATGAAGATTACCATGATCCGGTATTCCTCAGGAATATACATGATACCGTTTATTTCTTTCTCTCCAGCGGAATTTACTTTCATAAGGATGACAGTCTGCAGGAAACTACCTATATCCGTTCGAATGATATACCTCAGTACTTCTTCTCCGATGGATCAATTTCCTGGGGAAATACCGGCCATAATTGGATCAGCCTGGTTAACCAGGAAAATTATAACAAACACATCGATTCCTACCTCAACCTTTTTGAGAACATCACCGACCTTTACCTGGATCCAAAGGGAAATACCTGGGTGGTGAATGAAGACCAGTACCTGTACAAGATAAACGGCGCAAAAGTGGATCAGTACCATCCTGGCTTTCAGTTGTTTCTCAAAACTGTTCATGACAACAAAGGATCCTATCCCCTGGATGAGCTGTTGTTCGATTACCTGGACCGCTCACTGGTATTCAATTTTTCGGCACCATTTTACCTGAAAGACCATTCCACCAGCTACCAGTATTGGGTGGAAGGGATGTCTGCCGGGTGGTCAGGTTGGGACAATTCCCCAGAACTGAGTTTCCCCGTTCTACCGGTCGGTAAATTCAAACTCCATGTAAAGGCCTTGAATATATTGGGCCAGTCCAGTACCCTCAAGAGCTTTCCTATCGTGATCAAGCCTCCTTGGTGGTTGAGCTGGATGTTTATTACACTGGTAGGATTAATTGTAATATTGGTCGTGATCCAGATCATCCGCATGCGTGTCAGGAAACTGCAGCGAGATAAACAGATGCTTGAGCAGAAAGTACTGGAACGTACAGCAGAGATACAGCGGCAAAAAGATGAGATCGCCGAACAGAAGAAGGAGATCATGGACAGCATTTACTACGCCCGGAGAATACAGAAAGCTGTCCTCCCGGATGACCAAATGGTCAATAAAAACGTGCCGGAACATTTTGTGCTCTACCTTCCCAGGGATATAGTGAGCGGGGATTTCTACTGGATTGCAGAAAAGGAAGACAATACCATTTTTGCCGCTGCAGATTGTACTGGACATGGTGTCCCAGGAGCTTTCATGAGCATGCTCGGTATGTCTTACCTTAAAGAGATTGTGAATAAGAGCAAGCGACTGAGCTCAGCAAGGATCCTGGACAGACTCAGGGACCATGTGAAGGCAACACTGTCACAATCAACCAAGGGTGGCCAGCAGGACGGTATGGATGTTGCCCTGTGTATCCTTAAAAAGGACAGGAAATCCCTGCAATATTCCGGAGCTTTTCATCCCCTCTACCTCATCCGGAACGGTAACCTTTCCGAGTATAAACCAGACCTGATGCCCATAGGCATTTATATACGCAAGGAAAAACCTTTCAAGAACCACAATATCCGTACAGCAAAAGGTGACTGCTACTATATCTTCTCAGATGGATATGCGGACCAGTTCGGTGGGGAGAATCGCAAAAAATTCCTGGCCAGGTCATTTAAAAAGCTGCTCCTGAGCATACATGACAAACCCATGGCGGAACAAAGGGAAATCCTTTTCGAAACCCTCAAGCAATGGATGGATGGTTACGAACAGGTCGACGATATTCTAGTCATGGGATTCAGGATCTGATCACCTGCCCATATGATTTGGAATGATTCTAAATATTCATAACTTTGTCACCTGACTCCGCCCTCCGATTAACAGGAGTGTTTGGGTTATAGAGAAGAGGGGAGAGACCAGGCTCCAGGAACCTCTAGCAACCATCCATGGACAACGTGGAAAAGGTGCTAATACCTGGCCCGAAAAGGGAATTATAATTGGAACACCGTTTTGTTTAGCACATGGTGAAAATGTATTTAACAGACTACCGGATATTGCCCGGAAGCATAAAATGTTTATGGAACAGGTGACAGCTATATCAAAAAAGGATCATCCCATCTACAGGGAACTGGAAAAAAGGGTCCTTGTTATGGACGGAGCAATGGGATCTCTAATACAGGAATGTGGTTTAACAGAATCTGATTTCCGGGGTGATCGATTTGCCGATTTCCCTTTCGACCTCAAGGGAAATAATGATCTGCTATCCATAACCCAGCCCCATATTATCAGGATGATTCATGATAAGTACCTGGCTGCAGGCGCGGACATTATTGAAACCAATACCTTTAATTCCAACAGTTTCTCACAGGCCGATTACCACCTGGAAGATGTTGTTCGGGAGATAAACATTGAAGCAGCCCGCATTGCACATAACATAGCCGCCACCTATACAGAACGGGATCCTGACAGGCCCAGGTTTGTAGCTGGGGCCATGGGACCTACCAACAAAACAGCCTCCCTCTCCCCCGATGTGAATAATCCCGGTTTCCGCGCGGTGACATTTGATGAGATGGCTGATGCCTATAGTGAACAGGCATCGGGACTCATTGAAGGAGGAGCCGATATACTGGCCCTCGAAACCATATTTGATACCCTGAATGCGAAAGCAGCCATCTTTGCACTGGAACAACTGTTTCGCAAGATAGGGAAGACTTACCCGGTGATCATATCCGGGACCATCACCGATGCAAGTGGCCGTACCCTGTCTGGACAAACACTGCAGGCATTCATCAATTCAGTCGGACATATGGATGTGCTGGCACTTGGACTGAACTGTGGTCTCGGGGCAAAAGAGTTAAGGCCATACCTCGAAGAACTTTCGGGCAAAACCCATCATTATGTAAGCGTTTATCCCAATGCCGGATTACCAAACCAATTCGGGGAATATGACCAGGAACCCGTAGAGATGGCCGCCTATTTTGAAGATTTTACCAGCCATCATTTTGTAAATATTATCGGCGGCTGTTGTGGGACTACCCCGGCTCATGTGCGTGAATTTAGAAAAGTTGCAGACAAAGCAGACCGAAGGATCCCCCCTGAAGAAAACAGGGATTTGAAGCTCAGTGGACTGGAAGCCCTTTCCATTTTTCCCGGTAGTAATTTCATAAACATTGGGGAAAGGACCAATGTAAGCGGTTCCAGAAAGTTTGCCAGGCTGATCAGGGAAGGGAAGTATGATGAAGCCCTGACCATTGCCCGCGACCAGGTCGAGGGAGGTGCACAGGTGATCGATATCAATATGGATGATGCCATGCTTGATGCTGAGCGTGAAATGACCATTTTCCTGAATTTTTTAATGTCAGAGCCAGATATTGCCCGCCTGCCCATCATGATCGATTCCTCTAAATGGTCGGTGATAGAAGCGGGACTGAAATGTCTGCAGGGGAGGGCCATTGTCAATTCCATCAGCCTGAAGGAAGGAGAGGATGTCTTCCGGGAACAGGCCCGAAAGATCAAGGATTATGGAGCCGCCACGATTGTCATGGCATTTGATGAAGAAGGCCAGGCAGTCACCTTCAAGCGGAAAACCGAGATCTGCAAACGGGCATACCGTATCCTGACCGAAGAAATGAATTTTCCAGGTGAAGATATCATCTTTGATCCCAACATCCTGACCATAGCTACCGGCATGGATGAGCATAATAATTATGCAGTGGATTTTATCAATACCACCTCCTGGATCAAGGAAAACCTGCCTGACACCAAGGTCAGCGGGGGTATCAGTAACCTATCCTTCTCATTCCGTGGCAACGACACTGTCAGGGAAGCCATGCATTCAGCATTTCTGTACCATGCCATTAAAGCGGGACTTGACATGGGGATAGTCAATCCCAGCATGCTGCAGGTGTATGATGAGATACCCGCTGAACTGCTGGAACTGGTGGAAGATGTAATCCTGAACAGGCGAAAAGATGCAACCGACAGACTGATCAGCTATGCCGAAACGGTCAGGCAGACTGCGGGGAAGGAAGTCAAGAAAGATGAATGGAGGGAAAAATCGGTCCAGGAAAGGATAAACCATGCGCTGGTAAAAGGCATAACCGACCATATTGAAGAAGATGTGGAAGAAGCCCGCAAGGAATATGATACCTCCCTTGAAATAATTGAAGGTCCCCTGATGGATGGAATGAATATCGTGGGTGACCTCTTTGGTGAAGGAAAGATGTTCCTTCCGCAGGTCGTAAAAAGTGCCAGGGTCATGAAGAAAGCAGTGGCCAGACTCCAGCCCTATATTGAAAAGGAAAAGAAAACAGCAGGGGACAGGAAAACGGCGGGAAAGATCCTGCTTGCCACTGTCAAGGGAGATGTGCATGACATCGGTAAGAATATCGTATCCGTGGTCCTGGCATGTAACAATTATGAGATCATCGACCTTGGTGTAATGGTGCCTGCAGAGAAGATCATCCAGACAGCCATTGATGAGGAGGTGGATATTGTTGGACTGAGTGGATTGATCACTCCTTCGCTTGAGGAGATGGTGCATGTGGCAAAGGAGATGGATAGAAGGGGACTGGAAACGCCGTTGTTAATCGGTGGGGCCACAACCTCAAAAATACATACTGCGGTTAAGGTCGAACATCATTATCCGCATCCTGTCGTGCATGTCAAGGATGCATCCAGGAGTGTTCCTGCTGCCTCGCAGCTCCTCTCTGCGGGACAAAAAGATGATTTTGTCAAGAGGATAAGGGAGGAATACCAGGAATTGCGCGACCATTACCAGGACGCCGGGAGCCAGGTAGAATACCTTTCCCTGGAAGATGCCAGGAAAAACAAGCTCAGGATCAACTGGGATGATTCACCCATTATTAAGCCCAAACAAATGGGCATACAGGTTTTTGAGGAATACCCGCTGAGCGAGATGAGGGAATACATCAGCTGGATCTTCTTCTTCCTCGTATGGCAACTCAGGGGAAAATGGCCTGATATCTTAAAGGATCCCAAACAGGGAAAAGAAGCAAGAAAATTATATGATGATGCACTGAAGATGCTGGATTGGATAGTAGAAAACGGGATTCTCAAGGCCAATGGCATTCTCGGATTCTTCCCCGCAAATGCAGTCGGTGACGACATTGAAGTATACAGTGATGAAGATCGTTCGGAGATCCTGGCATCATTCATCAACCTTCGTTCCCAGGTTAAAAAAACGGATGCTACCCCAAATCTTTGCCTGGCTGACTTCCTGGCCCCCAGGTCGAGTGGCAGGATTGATTACCTTGGAGTTTTTGCAGTTACTGCGGGACTGGACATTGAAGAACAATTAAAGAAATTTGAAGCAGATCATGATGACTACAGCAGCATCATGTTGAAAGCTTTGGCAGACAGGCTCGCAGAAGCTTTTACGGAGTTGCTCCACGAGAAAGTACGGAGAGAATACTGGGGCTATCAGCCAGGAGAAAAAATGAGCCTGGAGGATATGATCCTTGAAAAATACCAGGGAATACGCCCTGCCCATGGTTACCCTGCCTGCCCTGACCATTCGGAAAAAGAAACGCTGTTCAAGTTGCTTAATGTAGCTGATAAAACAGGGATAGAACTGACCCAAAGCCATGCCATGTTCCCTGCGGCATCTGTTAGCGGACTGGTATTCGCCAACCCCGAATCACGCTATTTTTATGTTGGAAGGATTGGCAGGGATCAGGCCAGGGATTACGCCAGGAGAAAGAAAACAAAAGTTGAAATGGCTGAGACCTGGTTGGCGAGCAACCTGAATTATAAATAGTGAAATGAACCACATTAATCAGATCAATGAAGGCAATTGACAGGATAAGGAATACAAAAGAGACGCTGTTTTCATTTGAATTGCTGCCACCGGTTAAGGGACACAGTATCGAGAGGCTTTACAATGCCATAGATCCCCTGATGCAATTCAATCCTCTGAACATCAACATTACATACCATCAGCAGGAGGTTGTTTATAAGAAGATCGATCATAGGCTTTTAGAGAAGAAGGTGGTCAGGAAACGGCCGGGAACGGTTGCCATTTCGGCGGCCATTAAATACAGGTACAAGATTACTGTTGTACCACACCTGATTTGCGGCGGCTTCAGCAGGGAGGACACAGAAGATGCCCTGATCGATCTGCATTTCCTGGGTATGAGTAACCTGCTGGTTTTGAGAGGTGATCCCCCTAAAGGAGAAAAGCGATTTATCCCTGAAGAGGATGGTAATGCACATGCCGTAGACCTGGTAAAACAGATCATGAATATGAACAAGGGCAGATACCTGGAGGAAAGACTTCAGAATGCCACAGCTACTGATTTTTCAGTCGGGGTGGCCGGGTATCCGGAGAAGCACTTCGAGGCACCCAATAAACAAACAGACCTGCATTACCTGAAAGCGAAAGTGGATGCCGGGGCGGATTATATTGTAACACAGATGTTCTTTGACAATCAGAAGTATTTTGATTTCGTGGCGGCATGCCGGGACACAGGCATAACCGTACCCATTATACCCGGCATCAAACCCATTACCTACCTGAATGACCTGAACCTGCTGCCCCAGACTTTCAGCGTGGACATCCCACAGGACCTGGTCTGCGAGGTAAAAAAGTGCAAGGACAACACCGAGGTCAGGCAGGTTGGTGTGGAATGGACCGTGGAGCAATCAAGGGAATTAAAGGCTGCCGGAGCACCGGTAATCCACTACTATACCATTGGGATATCTGATAATATCCAGCAGATCGCGAAGCGGGTTTTCTGATTATTTTGAAGGTATCTCTTCGAGTGTCTTTACCAGGAAATCCCAAAATTTTTGGACACTTTCAATATGTACTTTTTCGTCAGGGGAATGCGGAAAACGTATGGTCGGCCCAAAAGAGATCATGTCCAATCCGGGATAAGCATCCCCTATGATCCCACATTCAAGTCCCGCATGAATCACCTTCACCTCAGGTATTCTCCCGAAATCCTTTTCATACACTGATTGCATAGTGGTCAGGATGGGTGAGTCCATATTGGGCTTCCATCCGGGGTAGATTCCGCTGTGCGTCACTTCTGCCCCGGCTAATTCAAGCACGCTCTGTAAGGAGCTTCCCAGGCTGAATTTGGCTGTATCAACAGAGCTTCTGAGCAGGCATTGTACATCAATCTCCCCATCCCCCGTCTTTACAATGGCCAGGTTGGTGGAGGTTTCTGTGACCCCTTGCACGTCAGGATCCATCCGGATCACGCCGTTGGGCATGCCACAAATTATCCTGAGGAGTATATCCTGGCTTGCCTTATCAATGATTGTTGATGGACTGTCAGTTTCAGATGCCCTGAATGATAGGTTCGTTTCCACACTGCCCAGCTCAGCCTTAAAGATCTCTTCATAATCATTTACTGCAGCCATGAGGTTTTCCTTTTTCTCTGCCGGAACCGTAACTATTACAAAAGCTTCCCTTGGAATGGCATTTCTCAGGCTTCCTCCCTCCATGCTTGAAAGTCGCATATCAAACTTTTCCGCCATATCGAGCATAAAACGGCACATAAGAACATTTGCATTCCCTCTGCCCAGGTGAATATCCAGCCCGGAATGCCCCCCTTTTAAACCTGTAATCGCCAGCTCAAGGGCTGTTGAATCCGGACTTACAGGTTCATCCTGGTAGCGGAGCTTTCCGCTGGTATCCATACCTCCAGCACA
>CAZXOJ010000074.1:0-13310 GCA_964642325.1 uncultured Bacteroides sp.
AATTTGCCTACCGTATGGATCTGACAATCTGGATATTTATCATTTCGACCCTGCTGGCCCTGGCGGTGGCCTGGATCACGGTCATCAGCCAGACCCTTAAGGCAGCCAATACCAATCCAGCCGATTCCCTGAGATATGAATGATGTTTTTTAGTTAAATTTGATCTGCATACAAACATTATTCATTATGAAAACTTATCGGATTTTCTTTTTGCTAATTCTAATCCCATGCTTGTCATTTGCACAGCCAGAGGTTCCGGTTGAAGAATGGACAGGAAGAACCATTCTGCTGATTGGCGCTCACCCCGATGATGATGCTTATTCACTGGGTACCCTGGGACTGTTGCAGTCCAATGGTAATGAAGTTTATATTGCCATACTTACTACCGGAAATGTGGGTACCCAGGATCCGGAGCTTTCTATGGTCGACCTGGCAAACATCCGCAAACAGGAAGAACAGGCGGCGCTGGCTGCAGTGGGAATTCCCCTGGATCATTATACCAATTTTGGCTATGATGACGGCTTGCTTGAATACGAAAACAAGAAGGAGGTGGTAGCCAAACTGGTTCGCCTGATCCGCCAGGTTCGTCCGGATGTTTTGTTCGCCTTTGATCCCGGTAAGGGAGAACAAAGATGGCATAAGGCTGATCACAGGTCTGCTTCTTATCTTGCTGCGGATGCCGCCCGTGCAGCAATGTGGCCTTTGCTTTTTCAGGGACAGATTACCATGGAGGGATTGGAGGCCCATACCATTGAGGAATATTTATTGTTCGATTCTGCCGAAGATGATAATAATACCTGGGTGGATATTTCAACTTTCAAGGATAAAAAGATCAAAGCTATGTCACAGTATGTAAGCCAATGGAGTTCTGGCTGGTACAAGTATGAAGGCCCGGACCTGTCTGCAGAAGAGGCCGAACAGGTCAGGGATCGTGTCAGCAAAAGAATTGTCTACCGGGATGGTATGGCTGTAGAAGGATTTCGGCATTATAAAGGAATCCCAGATAATATTGGGAGATAGCTATGGTGTATGGGTGGGATCCCAACCAGTTGCCAGATCCTCGTTAAATGTATCAAGGGTATCCATATCTCCTGCTGATATAGTGAAATCGAAAACATTTGCATTTTCGAGGATACGATCCTTATTGACAGATTTGGGCAAAACCACGTACTGCTTCTCCAGGGCCCAGCGGATAAGCAACTGAGCAGTAGTTTTGCCATATTTCCCAGCCAGTTCCACCAACCGGGGATCATTCAGTTTTTTGCCTTTTGTCAGGGGACTATAGGCCTCAATTACAATACCAGTGGCATGACAAAGATCAAGGGTTTCTTTCCGTTGAAGATAATTATAAGGACTCATCTCGATCTGGTTTATGGCTGGAACCACATTTGCCTTTTCAAGGAGTTCTTCCAGGTGATGAACCATAAAATTGCTGATACCGATGGCCCTGCATCTGCCTTTGGCGAGGAGTTCTTCCATGGCCGTCCAGGATTCCAAACGCCTGCCTTCTACTGGCCAGTGCATCAGGTAGAGATCAATATATTCCATGTCCATTTTCCCCAGGCTGATCTCAAAAGCATCAAGGGTTGAATCATATCCCTGGTCCGCATTCCAGAGTTTGGTGGTAACAAAAATATCTTCCCTCGGAATTCCACTTTCTGCCACGGCCCTTCCTACATCCACTTCATTCCCATAGATCCTGGCAGTATCGATATGCCGATATCCTGCCTCCAGGGAATGAAGGATGGCCTGCTTTGTTACCCCTCCGGCCGGACTCTGGAATACGCCCAACCCTACGATTGGTATCTTCACCCCGTTGTTCAGTGTTACCGTTGTATTAATATCCATTATAATTAAATTTAGGTTGACCTAATCCTCAGGCATCCACATATCTGCCCCGGTCAGTCCACATTCACCTATCATCTCAATGGCATAGTCCATCCTCCCCAGATCATTGGCACCTCCATTGTTGGTCCCGAGGGTAAATTTTACTCCTGCCTCTTTGGCACGTTTGATAAAGGCTGGACTTGGGATGCGGCGTCGATTGTTAATCTCAAATGCAACACTATTATCTACCAGGGCTTTTATCACCCTGTCCATCCTTTCAGGGGTCCATAATTCATCGTACCTGTCCTCAATCCCTGCGGGTAGGTAGGTTGGATTTACATATATATCTACAGGTTCAGTGAGGATCTTTTCAATATTGTCAACCAGCTGCTCCATGAAATCCTGTGGATCTCCTACCTCGGTTTCTCCGGGGATCCAGAGGCGCATTCGTTTGCCATTGTTGTTTGTCCAGGTCATGGCATCGGTAAATACATAGTCGAATTTTGAAATTACTTCATCAGAAAACATATCCAGCCATTCCCTTCCCTCCGCCTGCATGGCCAGCCATGTATGAGGTGGTTTGGGATAATTCGCCAGAAATTCCAGCACTTCCTCATCAGTTTCAAATCCCATCTTCAGTCCACAGTTGACAGCAATACCATAGGAGTATCCATACATCCGGGCCGTTTCTAATGCTTCTTCAAGAGTTAGTCCTTGTTTCAGGTGGACATGCAGGTCAACCAGGGGAAAATTACTCTCTCCCAGGTCAACAATTCTTGCCTCGAATTCCGGGTCATCCAGTGCCTTTCCCGGGGTGGGCAAATCATCTGGCAATGGCTTCACTTTGATATTTTTATAAAACACCTTGCTGCCAGGATCATGACATTGGAAAGCGAGAGTTCCGGAGGATAATAACCTACCGCTGAAACTTTCCGGCCGGTATGGATTTTCGGGCTCAGTGTATTCCGCAATCAGTTGATCATTAATAAAAGTTTGAATAGTCTTTCCCTGCACTATGATCCGGTAATTGAACCATTTATTATCGGGTACCGGTGATTTCCAGGTATTGCTAATGGCATAAATACTACCTGTCATTTTATGCTCACCGAAGGAGCCCTCCGGTAGATCGGGTCTGGAATTAATTACCTGGCATTCGTATCCCTGGGACGGCCATCCATCATCCTGGAATTTCGTATGGATATAGATCCCTGAATTGGCACCTGGTAGTGTTTTAACATCTGTCACAAATTCGAAGTTCTTAAAATCATGATCCATCACTTCCCCGGTATAAAACAGGTGGGAACGCGGGCCATTGGTCACAAAAGCCCCATCCTCGATGATCCAGGAATCCTGGTTTTCTGAGGCCTCCCAGCCATCAAATGTTTCCCCGTCAAACAATACCTGCCAGTCCCCCGACCCACAGCCATTCAGGAGAATTGACACAGCTAAGAAAATTGAAACACAGGCTATTCTCATTAAAGTTCTCATTTTCATTTTTATTAAAGGTGGTTAAGCAACAAAAGTATACTCCTTAAAGTTAGCATGAAAAATAGATCATGTCCTCAGGAATTTCTTTGATCCTGGAGATATCCAGAATTTTTCCCCGAACGTCGAATCCCATCGTACAATTAACCTGGCATTCATAGCAATCCTTGCAGGATAAACCATGTTGATCTACCCTGTCCATCGTTTGGCGCGCCTGGCTCAGGTTTCGATATCCGTAAGCATACATATAGCTCCGCATAATGGTCGGAATATCGAGGTTTTCAGGACATTGGGCTACACATTTATTACACTGCTGGCAATATAATCCAGAGGTGGTATCTCCTGCAGGTGGATCCAGGTCTCTCAATTCCTCATCTGTAAGTCCCAGGTCAGCCATGATATCAAGATCCTGGTGAAGTTCATCGAAACTGGAGCAATCAGGGATTGCTGTATGTATGTTCTCGTTCCTTAGGGCCCACTTCAATGCTGCCCTGGTGTTGATGGGCTGTTTTTTCTCCTTGTCCCAGTATACCCCTGCCATGGTTTTCATGCCAATGATACCCAATCCTTTATCAGCAGCATATTGCATGGCCTCATCCATTTCCACCAGGTTGTTCTTTCGGAAATTATAGGCAATCGTCACCATATCATATATACCTGTATCTGCAGCAGACCGAATAGCATCATGTTCGATATTATGCGAGGCAATCCCAATGTACCTCGCCTTGCCTTGCTTTTTTATCGATTCCATGGCTTTCAATAGAGGTTCATAATACACCGCCTCCCGGCTACCTGCGAAAGGAGCATTTAGAATATCCACATAATCGACCTGTAAACGCTCAAGGCAACTGTTGACACTCTCCAGAAAAGTATCCATGTTTGTCTCTGGCTTAAACTTGCCATTCTTAAAATCAATTTCCAGCCCTTTGCCAGTCCCCGTTAAGATCATGCAGGAATCCCTTGGTCTGTCTTTCATGACCTGCCCTACCATTTTTTCATTATTCCCATTAAGGTAATATTCATGGGTGGCCAGTAGCTTCACCCCCTTATCAAGAGCTTCCCTGACCAGGTTGGGATTGTCACAGTTTCCGGTTCCCATACTAACAACAGGAAGCTTGATACCGGTTTCCCCAAGTGCCCGGTGAACAAATTTCTTTTCTGTATCCCTGAAAAGCGACTTGTTTGTAGAGGTAGAGAAAGTGTTATGAGTCAGGCCGGTACCGGTAACTGCCAGCAGGCTGTTCCTGAGAAAATTCCGACGGTCTTGCATACTTTTTTTCAACAAGTTAAAACAATCATTTGTGATTATCAACCTGTTAATTTGAGAAACCGGTACCAGCCAGCAAGGAAAATTTATTCCTTTTCACCTTCCCCTTTTTCCTTGCTTTTCATTTCAGCCATTTTTTCTACCAGGTCTGGTACTTTTTCAAAAAGGGTAGTCAAGGCTGTTTTCTTATCAACCGGAATAAAAGATATCTCTTTCCCCCTGGCCGTAAGGAATCCAAGTGGAACAATACCGATACCGGCTCCTGCACCTCCACCAGATCCTTTCACCTTACTTTTTGGTTCATCACCGGTCCCGGCACCACTGCCGAACCCGGTTCCAATCTTAACTACAGGCCTGCAGGTAAATTCCCCGATTTTAAATTCTTCTCCCAATACGGTTTCCGTACTGGCAAGATCTTTAACATGTCCTGATACTTTGTCAAGTAAATCTTCAATTTTGATTTCCATTTCAATATGATTTTAAAGGTTTAAAAACGATTTATATTTAGTTGAGATAACAATCCATAATAAATTTCCTATGCGGCCCCTCAGGTCAAGAAGCAAGGATGAGCTTCCTTCAAAATTCACCCTCATCTGAATGTTTTCTGAATTCAACGAGGAAAAGAGTGGAACAAGCCAGGCATTTAGCAAAAAATCATCGGTGTCAATATCCAGAGACAATTTCCTGATCCGAATGGAACGAATCATACTGCTGATCATCTGTTTGCCTCCTGTGACCTTTTTAAGTTGCCATTTTATTCCTGGTTTCCTGGTTTTTTCCTTCCTCTTCCCAGATTTACCCTTAAAAGGTCTTATTCTAAATGGAATGAAGAAGATCCAAACCCTGATATAAAATATATCTGTGGATGGTACTAACACTGCCTTGAAAATTCCCGGCAGAATCAGGTGGTAACGGCTGGTATCTGTATCCAGGAAAAGGATTACAGGTACAAGCAGTATCCAAAGCAGAAAAGCGATCAATGATGATATGATAATAATCCAGGTCACGAAGCAAAAATGCTACAGATATAATGACCATCCGAGCATTTTTCGGTCTTCAGCTATGTTTTATCGGTAAGTGGAGGTAATGCTTGGTGTAAAAATGATTTGCAAAGCTTCGAATCCGTTGATAAGGAAGATTCTTGTCACCCAGTGGTATCATCTGAGTATGTATCGCAATCCCAAAAAATATTGTCTCCCGGGAGCAGGATACCCTTCAACATAACTGTAACTGGCGTCTAGCAGATTGCTGATGGATGCTTCCAGAGATATCGAACCCGATATATCAAAAGAGGTGATGAAATCCATGGTGAAAAGGGGGCTGGTTTGAAACATCCCATTTGATGAACTAATGCGTGGAGAATTATAGATGCCCTTCAGGTTGAGGAACAGGCGGGAAAACACAGTATAATGAAGGAAAACCAGTAATTTATGCCTTGGCACATCTGTGAACTTAATTTCTGGATTGCTCAGGTTAGATCGTTTTATCAAGGTGTATTGCAGACCGCTTTGTAATCCTGATAAGTGGTGCAATACCAACTCAGCCTCCCAACCATAAAATTCCGCATCCCCTGTATTTTGAAATTGATAGACTGATGAATTTTCGGGGTCTACCCCATAAACAGCCTGAATGGTGTGGTTTAGTCTGCTGTAAAATACTGCAGTTTTAAACTGAAACAGAGTTCCAGGGATATAGGTATATCCAAGATCCATATTCCAGGAAGATTCTGATCTCAGTTCAGGATTGGGTATCGAACGTCCCAGTCTGTAAGAATACCTATCTTTCATGGTAGGGAACCTGGTTTTTCTAGAAAGGTTTGCATGCAACTGGTGCTCGGTAGTAATAAAGTAACGGAGTCCTATTCGCAAATTAACAGCTTCATCTTTGTGTTGGGGAAAGGCAAAGATTGAATCTGCCGTTTCATTATAGTTGTCAGCCTGCAGGTTGTTCTTAATTTGATAACTGAGGCCGAATTCAGTCCTAAGGGTTTCGCTAATTTTAAAATAATCCTCCAACCCAACTGAAAAAGCTACATCACGAAAATGCCGCAAGGATTGTTCCACCGGATGGGTATTTTTTTCCCGGTGATGATCATTCACAACATGTGCAGCTGCTTTCAGCTCATTTTTTTTGCCGGTCTTCATGGAAAATATCAGGGATCCTCCGATGGAGGTATCATCATAAATACTCGTAAAGGATGACCTCCCGTCCTGAGAAGTATAGGTGCTGTCGTCATAACTTCTCAGATCACTGAAATAATCATCATAAAATAGACGCAATTGCAGAAACTTTTCTATGCCCAATTTTGTTTTGCTGTTAAAGTGGATTCCATGCTTGTTGACAGCCGGGAATTGCCAGTACCTGAGACGCTGGTCGGGATCGGTTCCGCTGTATGGAGGTACACCTTTTGCCCCGAGCTGGTACTGGTAGCTCAGCACATAACTGTCTGTAGGATTAGGCGTAAATCCAAATTTCATGGAATACCTGATATCTCTATGCTGGGAGTTTTCTTGTATGCCTGAATGTCCAGGTGAAGGGGCTGTGTATCTTCTCGAAGTATTAAATGACTCCATATCGATATATGCAAGCCCAGCCTGCAGGTAAAACTTATCAAATCTGCTCCCGATATTGAGACCTGATTGCCAGCCACCCCAACCGTTCCGATTCATGCTGATCCCTGAAGCTACATCCAGTTCCAGTTTGGACCCAGGTTTGCTGCTGATTAGGTTGATCGCACCCCCAAGGTTATTCTGACCCATCAGTAAGGAGGTCTCTCCTTTGGTCACGGTAATTTTGGCCAGATCCGACACGAGGAAACGTGCCAGATCCGTATACCCGTCGTAGGAGACATATACAGGCACACCATCCAGATATACCGGGATCTGGCGCAGGTCAAATCCCCGGACATTTACCATTCCTTCGTTTCGTGGACCAACATGTACGTAGTTTAATCCAGGTAACATAACTAGGGCTTCAGAGACATCCCGTTGTTGATTTTTTACCAGGTCTTTGCGCCAGATGGTATTTGTCAGTGGATTGCTTCTATGTCCAATCACCTGTACCTCTCCCAGATCAAAAGCAAGGTTCTGTGTATCAGCCACAATGGTGAGGTCCTGTGCATGAATACTATGACTGTTTAACAATATGATCAATGAAATGATTGCTGCCCTGTTCATTTTCCCAAACTGTCGTTCAAAAGTAGAAATTAAATCCAGGTTTAATCCGGCATGTGTGTGTTCAGGGAAGTTCAGCGTCTGACCTGTACCAGTTTATCGTTTCCATAAGTGCATCATTAAATCGGGTTTCCGCATTATCAAGCAAAAGTGATTTTACCCGCTGTTGCCAGTTCATAAAAAACATTTCAGCGATGAGTCACCCCGTCCGTTCAAAAACAGGATCTATTTTGAGAAGAATAAATCAAGGTATTCCTCCTTAATAGGTATGATCCCTGAGATTATCTTTCTTATAGATGGTATCATGCTGTAAATAAATCATTAATGTACTGAGCAATTCGTTTGGCCAATTTTCTGGATTTCCAATATCCAAAATGGGACAGTAAATTCCAGGATGTCAGAATATTACCAACATTTATCTGGATATCTGTAACATTGGCCGCGGCGTATTTTGGATTCAGTGCTTTTATAGGATAACCCATGGAATCATTTTTGTCATAATAGTTTTCCCATACTGCTTTTGCCATCAGATCCTGGGCCAGATTAGGCGAAGGAAATGTTATGGGATCCATGGCATCAATATCATGGGCGGCTGCAAAAATGGGAAAGTTATTTCCTAATGTAAACAAGCCCGTAAGTGTTTCAAATCTTTCAAAAGAGGAATTACCAAAAAGATCAGGGCCCGTTGCATGTTGCCTGTCCCAAATGTAATTGCTGATAATTTCAGTACCCATGGAAGCAGCTATAATGATGAGTGGTGCATTTTCTTCCAGTTCATTCTTCAAGGCCAGTATACTCTTATGGACCAGTATATGAGTGTCCCTATACCCATTGCTAAGTGTATTAGGCTTCCCGCCATAGGTAATTAAATCACCTATATTGGTAACGATCAGGCGGCGAGTTGCCCTGGATCTTAATTCGATCTTTGCCGCATACATCCTGTCCAGTGCACTTTCTTGCTGCACCTGCAAAGGTCCGTACCAATCCACCATTTCATGGTGTATCTGATTACTCGGAAATTCATTTTTATCGAGTCTTTTATATATTTTTTCTAAGAATTTTTCTTGTTTCTTAAATCCTGATTCACCAGAACCGCGAATTACCAGGATTCCAATTTTTTTACTCATAGCATGGAGATTTAACAATTTGACTGTCCAATTTAATCAAATACAGGAAGCAATTCAAGAGATTAAGATGAGTTATTCCAAAATGCCCAATCCAATGTTCAAATAATTCTATTAATTTTAGATATGCATAATATGTATCAAGGCAACAAAAATCTGGAAAATGTTGGTTTGGGAATTGATTTAGGTGGGACAAAAATAGCAGGAGCTTTGTTTAATCCCGAAGGTATAGCCTCTCCAAAGAAAGTATTATACCTGGAAAACAAGACAGGGCAAGAGGTTGGAGAACAAATTATCAAGTTGATTCAATCTTTTATTGATTGGTCATCCAAAAACAATATGCAAATAAATACCATCGGGGTGGCAGTGCCAGGTATTTACTATTCAAAAGCTAGCAGGGTTTGGGCCCCCAACATTCCTGGATGGGATGATTATCCTTTGTTTGAAGAGCTTAACAGCAAATTTGATAACATGGATATTAGGATAGACAATGATAGGGCATGTTATATTCTGGGGGAAACCTGGAAAGGATCTGCAAAAGATTGTAAAAACGCAATCTTCCTTGCTGTTGGGACTGGTATCGGGACCGGGATATTAATTGATGGCCAGGTGTTACGGGGCGCTAATGACATTGCCGGATCCATAGGATGGATGGCATTAACAGACCCTTTTTTACCTGAATACAAAAAATACGGTTGTTTTGAATATCATGCATCGGGACCAGGAATCGCAAGAGCAGCAAAGGATATTCAAGCACATGAAACAGATTCCTTCAAAGATTCTGATCAGCTGGCAGTGGAAAAAATGACGGCCAGCGATATTTTTGAGGCATTTAATGAAGGAAATCCTCTTGCAAAAAAAGTAATCGATCAGGCCATCCGGTTTTGGGGTAAAGCAAGTGCCAACCTGGTAAGTCTTTTTAATCCGGAAATATTAATATTCGGTGGTGGCGTTTTCGGTCCGGCCATTCAATTTCTTGATGATATATACCTTGAGGCAAAAAAATGGGCTCAACCTATAAGTTTTGACAAGGTTAAATTTGAACCTTCCAAATTGGGAAGTGATGCAGGACTTTATGGAGCCGGATTTCTTTCCCTGAAATCAATAATAATATGACAGTAAAATACCGTTTTGGGTCTGTTTTTACAGCTGCATGCCTGGGTATGTTATTGTTTGGAATAGTAATTATCAGTTTAGGTTCCATTTTACCTTCTGTTATTGAAAAGTTCCATTTAGATAAAATTCAGGCAGGTTCGCTGGCTGCCATTCTGCCTGCAGGGATACTGTTGGGTTCTCTTGTATTTGGTCCTGTTGTTGATCGGTATAGTTACAGAAACCTTTTTATTATATGTACCATTCTCATTATAGCTGGCATCGAGGGTATTGCTTTTGCTACAAGCTTGATTGTTTTACAAGCCTCATTATTCTTAATTGGGTTTGGGGGTGGAGCTTTCAACGGTGGGACCAGCGCCCTGGTGGCTGATATCAGTGAAGAAAGGCCAGGAAAAAGAAGTGCAAACCTAAGTTTATTAGGTGTATTTTATGGGCTTGGTGCACTCGGCGTACCGATCCTGATTGCAGTATTATCCTCATCCTGGACATTTGAGATAATATTAAAACATATTGGATTGGCTATTGTACTGCCCCTAATTTATTTTGCGGGGATATCTTATCCGCCGGCCAAACAGAAACAGGGAATTCCCCTTACATCTGCATTGGTGTTAATAAAGGATAAACGCCTTGTACTGTTGGGTTTGTTTTTATTTTTTGAAAGTGCTCTTGAAGGTATAATAAGTAATTGGTCCACTACTTTTCTCCAAAATGGAAATACAATCAATGCAACTGATGCCCTCTATGCCTTAAGTATTTATATTCTGAGTCTTACCCTCGCAAGGTTGGTGCTATCATCTCTTCTTCGGAAAATAAATCCATTTCATGTTTTACTGTTTTCTATCGGGATCATTTTCATCGGTCTATGCCTTTTACTTTTGTCGCATACATGGACCTGGTTTATTATCTCTTTTGTATTACTGGGTATTGGCACTGCATCAGGATTTCCTGTGATTTTGGGGTATGTTGGTGAACTGTATATAAATCTAAGGGGCACTGCTTTTAGTTTTGTATTTATGATTGCCATTTTTGGTAATACTTCTATGAATTACCTGATGGGCGTAATTGCTGAAAAATCCGGCATCGATAAATATCCGCTGGTGTTACTGATTTGTGCATCTTTTCTTTTGTTGATTGCCATATTAAAGCTTCCAAAAATTGTCAACCAAAAAAATAAATTAATCACCTGATAAATCTTGAACTATGTTAGCAAAAAAATGGCTGGAGAATGCCAGAAATATAATGGATAAGATTGAAGAGACCCAATTGGAGAACATTACAAAAGCGGCCATTGTAATGGCTGATTCCATTGAAAAGGGACGATGGGTACACACCTTTGGCTGCGGGCATTCCACTTTGCCAGTTGAGGAAATGTACCCTAGAATTGGTGGCTTTGTCGGATTTCATCCCATTATTGAATTACCATTGTCATTTTTCACTCATATCGTCGGTGATATGGGGGTGCATCAATTTATATTCCTGGAACGTGTTGAAGGGTATGGAGATCAAATTATGAAAGGATATAATTTCGATAAGCGTGATACCATGTGGTTGTTTTCACATACCGGGATCAACAACGTAAATATTGATGTGGCCCTGAGATCAAAAGAGCTTGGAATGTCTGTTGTGGTATTTGGTTCAGCAGAAGAATCCAAGGGTAAAAAATCAAGACACTCCTGCGGAAAGAACATTTTTGAAATTGCTGATATAGTTGTTGACTCTTGTGTGCCACTTCAGGATGCCAGCGTCGATCTGAAAAACCACCAGGATAAAATCGGGCCACTGTCTACGCATGCCTACGTCAGTATTGTATGGATGACAATCACAACAGTTGCTGAAATTCTAGCCGACAGAAATGTAAAACTATTCATCCATCCATCACATAATGTGCCCGGTGATACCACAGCCCATGAAAGGTTAGATGCTGCATTGGCTGAATATAAAAGAAGGGTTGCCGGAGTTTGATTATGAACTGGGATTTTAAAATACCAATAACTATTGTTGTATGCTTCATGGCTTCTGTGGTTTCTGCACAGGATCCTGGTAAAGCATCTTTTTTAAATCATGCCATCTTCAGGTACGGGGGACTTGAGCGCGCAGATACAACTGAAAAGAATATTTACCTGACATTTACCGGCGGTGATTTCAATGATGGAGGGAAATGGATTAATCGGGTTTTACAGGATAAAGGAGTCCCTGCACATTTTTTCTTTACAGGTGATTTTTATCGTTCCCCCGAAAACAAAAAGTTGATTAAAAAACTTCGGAAAAAGGGACACTACCTTGGTCCCCATTCAGATAAACATTTGCTGTATGCCTCCTGGACCAACCGTGATTCTCTACTGGTAAGCAAGGAAGAATTTACTTCCGACTTAAAGAACAATTATCAGGTAATGGCGGCTTTTGGTATTAAAAAAATTGAAGCTCCCTTTTTCATGCCACCATATGAATGGTATAACCAGCAAATAAGTGATTGGACTGATGAACTTGGACTAATTCTCATTAATTATACCCCGGGAACAAGATCAAGTGCAGATTATACAACTCCTGATATGGGTGACGGGTATATTGGTAGCCAGGAAATCTATGAGCGTATTTTATCTTTCGAAAGTACAACCTCCAGTGGATTAAATGGCTTTATTCTGCTAATACATATAGGAACAGCTCCGGAGCGAACAGATAAATTTTATTATCGCCTGGAGGATTTAATTACAGAATTGGAAAACAGGGATTACCAGTTCAAACAACTAACTGAATATTATAAGCAATAAACTATACTCCAATATGATAATACTTCTTCTAAGTGTCTTCCTGGTTTTCCAGCAAACCGTAAATATGGATTCTTCCAAAAATCCTGAGGTACCATATATCCGTGTCAACCAGCTTGGTTATTTGCCTGGCGAAAGTAAAATTGCAATTGCCTTTTCCCACGCAGCCATAAAAGAAAGAATGCTATTAATTTCGGATGATAGCCAATCATCTATAGCTACATTAAAACCAAAACGCTCCAAATCCAAAGGCTGGGGGACATTTAACTACTATTATGAAATTGACTTTTCCCAAATAGAATTATCGGGTAATTATTTTCTGCAGGGAGAAAAATCAAAAAGCAAATCACAGACTTTCAGTATTTCATCAGACGCTTATCAAAACCAAACCGAAATTCTCCTGGGTTTTATGCGACAACAACGCTGTGGATATAATCCCTTTTTGGATATAGTTTGTCACCAGCAGGATGGAAGGTCTATGTTTGGTCCCCTGCCCGATTCAACTTTTGTGGATGTAAGTGGTGGTTGGCATGATGCAGGTGATCAATTGAAATAC
>CAZXOJ010000074.1:13410-15701 GCA_964642325.1 uncultured Bacteroides sp.
CCAATGGTTCCAGGGTTGCCTATTTTGCAACCGGTGAACCCCAGGGCCTTAGAGAATATAAAAGTGAAGCAACGGGTATTGCCAACCTGGCAGGGAGATCAGCTGCAGCCATGGCATTGGCAGCACGTATCTGGAAAGATCACTTAAATGATGCAGCCTTTTCAAAAAAATGCTTAGATGCTGCCCGGTCCCTATACCAATTAGGCAGGGAGAAGGAAGGTTTCCAACAGGGTAATTCGTATGGTGCGCCCTATCGATATACCGAAGAAACTTGGGCTGATGATATGGAGTGGGGTGCGGCTGAACTTTATAAAACAACAGGGGAAAAATCATACCTGGAAGAGGCCAAAAGGTATGCAACTTTAGCTAATACAGTATCTTGGATGAATTTAGATACTGCTGCTCATTATCAGTACTATCCATTTATTAATCTGGGGCATTTTGCTTTATACGATCTGGTGGACCAAAATTTCCAGGATACGCTGGCAGGTTATTACCGCACTGGTATCGACTATACTTTCAATAAGGCCTTAACCAATCCATATGGTATTGGCATTCCGTTTATATGGTGCTCAAATAACCTGCTTACCAGCCTGATTACCCAGGTGATCCTGTATGAAAAAATGACTTCTGATACAAGGTATCACCAGTTTTTAGTGGAACAGAGAGACTGGTTGTTCGGAAGAAATCCCTGGGGAACATCAATGTTTACCGGAATCCCCGCCAAGGGCGAATATCCCATCGATGTTCATACAAGTATCTGGGCTTTAACAAAATTGGAAGTGGCCGGTGGACTGGTGGATGGACCGGTATTTTCATCCATTTACAATTCTTTGCAGGGCTTGATCCTTGTTAATCCTGATGAGTTTGCAGATGTACAGAACAAATATGTAGTATATCACGATGACGTCGGTGATTATTCAACAAATGAGCCCACTATGGATGGTACAGCAGGATCCATTTTAATGATGGCTCACTGGGCACCAAATATCAGGTGAGTTTGGTATTTTTCCTAAAATGTCAGCATATGATATCCTTTTTTCAGATAATCTGACAGGGGCCCTCCCATACCCTTTACATCAATTCCCAACTCACGGAGATCGTCATCCACACCATACATCCTGGCACAGGCCACACAGGCTTCTGTCCGAATACCTATTTCCTGCATTTTTTTTAATCTTTCCTGCAGGTTTGCATTCTCCGACAGTAGTTTTGCCGAAGGGCCCCAGACAATAAAAATAACCTCATCAAACCATTTGGCACCTTTCGCTGCATGCACATACATATAAACCATTTTTTCTGCAAGCTCAATGTCCCCGCTTGTCCATACGACAACCAAGGTATCTGATTTGGCCTTTTTTTCCTGGCCCAATGCAGCGGGCATAAATAATACCGTCATAAAGACAATAAACATACTGATCCTGAGCACTTTTTCCATTTTTTCAAGTTTTAAGTTTAATTCTTTTACAATTGTCTTGTTAAACTGATATTTCAGTTTTGAACATTACCTGTATGTTTAGGGGTAGATTGGAATCGTACAGAGAGATATTCAATGCAATTTACGCAGAATAAAATTACTCATTTTTAATTACGGTAAGAGAGGGTGAGCCTCTATTATATGCACTTTTTGAAACCTGGCCCTGAACGTAGGCACTATTTCGTTTTCACACTTAGATTTCAATATTTTTCGTAATTGTTTGAGGGATTGAAAGAAACAAATAATGAGCCAAAGAAATATTATTTGGATAAATGATATAAAAGTCGGAAATTAAATAGATTTTCGCTTAGACTCGCAATAGTAGATCAGCTAAAACTATGAAAACTCCAAACTTTACTAGGTTTTTTCAAGAGCTGAAGCGCAGAAGGGTCTTCCGTGGTATTATTGTATACGGAGCGTCAATCTTAATTCTATTAGAGGCTGCCCAAAACATATGCAATGTATTTGGGATTGAGAATGTCCCAGTATGGTTTATATGGCTACTTGGGGTAGGTTTCTTAGGATCTTTATGGTTTTCCTGGATATATGACATTACCCCTGGCGGAATTATAAAAACCGACCCCATCACAGATGATAAGGTTGCAATCCCGTCACAAAAACTAAAAACATATAAGGCTTCCACATTTCTAAGTATAATTATCATTCTTGGGCTTCTGTCTTACAATATCATCGATGGTATCAATATAAAAAAGATCGATCGCATTGATAAATCTATTGCAGTACTTCCATTACTCGATGATGATCTGAATCCCTCCGAAGCACGACACTTTGAATTTATCGGACATGAAATTAC
>CAZXOJ010000075.1:0-15670 GCA_964642325.1 uncultured Bacteroides sp.
AAAACGTTGATTCTTTAATTTATCAAAACTAACTTTACTATTAGTACCATCATATTACGGAAATTAATTTCAAATTTTTAATCAATAAAATCCATTAAAATGAAAAAACTATTATCAATTCTTAGCGTTGTTCTCATTTCAACAGCCATTTATGCACAGTCTGCGAATGACTACCTTGAACTCGCCCGCGATGTCCTGAAAACCGAAAAGAAAGCTGCCATTGCAGAAGTAATGCAACTGACTGATGTTGAAAGCACTCCTTTTTGGGAACTCTACAACGAGTACCAGGGGAAACTATATCTTGTAGCTAATAAGCGAATTGCCCTCATCAAGGATTTTTCAGAGAATTACGAGACCTTAACTGATGAAAAAGCCGATTTATTATGGGTCAACGCCATGGCCTACAACCAGGAGGTTTTAAAACTGAAAAAGCAGTATTACAAGAAATTCAAGAAAATATTACCTTCTGGTAAAGCCGCCAGATTTTTCCAGACTGAGAATAAGATCGAGACAATGATCGATGCTCAACTGGCACTTGAAATTCCACTCATTGAAAGTAATTAATGATCCAATGAAAAAATCGATTCTGATAATTGGTGTTATCCTTGGACTGGCATTCCTGAATTCCTGTTCAAGTTTGAAAGTTTATTCGGATTTTGATTCGTCGGCGGAGTGGTCAAAATTCAAGACATACGAATACTACGGCTGGGCCGAGGAGAGTGATAGGATCCTGAACAGTCTTGACAGGGACAGGATAGAAAATGCTTTTGGAGAAGAATTCAAGGCACGTGGACTTGAATACGTGGAGAAAGGTGGAGATATGATCGTGACTCTTTTTGTTGTCGTTGAACAGAAAACATCTACTACAGCAACAACATCCTCAATGGGTGGAGCATACGGAGGTTATTATGGTGGTTATTATGGATACGGCCCTGGCTATGGTTGGGGAGGTGGACATTCCACCACCAGCATCCAGGAATATGATTATCAAGTTGGAACCCTGGTTTGCGATGTATTCGATGCAAAGGATGAAAAACTGATATGGGAAGGGATCGGATCCAAAACTTTAGATGAGAATCCGCAGACAAGGGACAAGAACATTCCCAAGGCTGTGAAAGCCATCATGTCAAAATTCCCGGTAAAGCCGGCTCAATAATATCTTCTAAGAATCTTAGCAAGGCAGGTTCGGATCAGATTTTCCGGACCTGTTTTTTTTTGTATATACCCTATTGAGGAGCAGGTTGATCTGGTTTCCACCCATCATTTAGGGTCAACAGGAAAGCCACAATATCCTCAACTTCCTGGTTGGTGAGTCCCAGGTCACCCAATTCCTCATAATTGACATTCTCAGCCACTTCAGGAGATGGCCAGGGTGCTACATCCCTGGTATTGTAAAATGCCACTACCTGGTAGAGGGTTTTAAAAACGCCATTATGCAGATATGGCGGGGTCAGGGCCGCATTCCTCAAAGTCGGCACCCGGAACTTTCCATTTTCAGCAGGATCATTAACGGTTATGGCAAGTCCGAGATCTATATAATCGAATCCATCCGGATTCAGATCGTGGGAAAGTGTATAAAATGGATTCTCAGGATTTTTCGGAGCACCCAGATTGTCATATGTGTAATCTGTAAACAGCGGGGGGGTTCCGTCCTCTGATGGTAAACTGGGATGGCATGCAGCGCAATTTCCTTTTTGTTCAGCAACGAATAGTCCCATCCCCCGGATTTCCTGTTCGGTTAAATCTGCCTCCCCCTTTAAAAAAAAATCGTACTTAGAGTCAAATCGATTCAATTCAGCAGATCGTTCATAGGCGGCGATTGCATCGGCCATATTACTGAAAGCCCTTGAAGGATCTTCCAATGCATCTGGACCATAAATCTCTTTAAACATATCGGCATAGTCAAGCTCTCTCAGCTTTTCCCTGATGGATATGGTATCAAGATTGGCCATTTCAAGGGGGTTTAGCGGTGGACCCATGGCTTGCTCTTCCAGGGAATTTGCCCTGCCGTCCCAGAAGAGTCCACCGACCCAGATATTCTCAACAGTATCCATGTGTAAGGGCGGAACGTATGCTGAATAAGCAGCTGGCATGTCATTCCGGTTCCCGTACCGTCCCTCAACCGCTCCCTTTGAAACAGGAAGTCCGGTATCAGGGTCAGCAAAAGCAAATTCAGGTTTATGGCAGTCCGAACAATCCTGACCGACAGGGGTAGAAAGACTCTTCTCAAAGAACAGTAATTTGCCAAGCTGCTCTTTACGGTTTAGTTCTGTTAAGATCTCTGCATCCTTGTTTGATGGTTTACAGGATATTGCAGAAAATATTACAAGTATCGCCAGTCCGGATAAAATGAAAATCAGGTTTTTCATTGATGATTCAGCATTAATTAGGGTTAGTCAATCTAGTAAAATCGAAGGAAGATTGCAAACGATAAATGAAATTGCATCTGCCTGGGATTTGTGTTACTTTTATCGCAAAAGGTTCTAATTTGCTCTGTGATGAACCGTCTCATCTTTGTTTTTGCCACCATTCTCACTGTCTTTCAGGCAAAGGGTGGAGTAATACTTGCCCAATCTCCTTCCTCTGATACGCTTATTTATCTCTTTCCCGGACAGGGTGCTGATTGCCGGCTTTTCAAGTATATCGATTTTCCATATGATACCGTTCACCTGGAATTTCCGGTCCCTGAGAAAAACACCCCCCTCAGGGAATATGCTCACGGATTCATCCCCTGGATTGACACCAGCAGGCCTATTATCCTGATAGGTGTATCCCTTGGCGGCATGATCTGTTCAGAACTTGCGGATACCCTGGAACCGGTAATTACTATCGTAATTTCCAGCGCTAAACACCGTGCTGAGCTACCTGGAAGATATAAGTTCCAGAAAACCATTCCCCTGAATAAAATCATCCCAAAGGGAATGACAAAATGGGGTGCAAAAGTGCTGGCTCCCATCGTTGAACCTGCCCGCAAACTGGATACGGAAACCTTTAATTCTATGATTGATGCCAAAGATCCTGCTTATCTTAAAAGAACTGTAGATATGGTCATTAATTGGGACAAGGACGGGTACAACAAAAATATTATCCATATTCATGGAGATAAAGATCATACCCTGCCCCACAGGAAAGTGAGATATGACTACCTGGTTGAGAACGGAACACATATGATGGTATACATCCGGGGAGAGGAGATCAGTAAACTGATCAACAAGATCCTTCACTAAGAAAATATCTAAAAACATATTTATCCAGGTCTTCTCACGTGGGATAATGTGTAAATTTATTGAACCCTTAAACCTGGTCATGAAAACGATGATCCTTCCTGAACTGGCCCCTTGCGGGGTCTGGTGTGGTGCCTGTCCATCATTTAAAAAAACCTGCTTTGGATGTGCATCTGAAGATCACAAACAAAAGCGTCGTTCGAAGTGGGTATGCAAAATCCGGGTCTGTGCTTATGAAAAAGAGAAGGTTGATTTTTGTATGGATTGTGGCAAATTTCCCTGCAAGATACATGATTCCAAACTCGGAAAATCGCATGAAGGGGACCCAAGGTTCAATTACCGGCATGAGATAAGAGAGAATTTTAGTAAAATAAAAGAACTCGGACAGGAAATGTATATCCTTTACCAGCAGGAAAGATATGCCTGTTCAAAATGTAGGGGACAGATTTATTTTTACCATTATTCATGTTCTCAATGTGGTCAAAAACAACAGGTGGATTGATCAGCAGACCGGGAATGCTGAATTAGATTTTTAACTCAATCCATTCTGCCTTTATTAGAATTATTTATTAAATTAGTGCTACGTAATTAATATTAGTAACACTATTCGGTAAATAATGAAATGCAAAATCATTGTTTTCACAATTTTAATTTTTTTTAACCTTCTTCATCTATCAGCACAATATGCTTCCATCCAAGGTATTATAACCGGTGAAGACGATAGGGAAGGGCTGGTGGGAGTAAATATCCTGTTAAAGGGCTCTGTACATGGCACTGTATCAGGAATACACGGCGATTACATCCTAAGAGATATCCAGGCAGGAAAACAGACGATCATATTTTCATACCTGGGGTATGAAACACAAGAAATTTCTCTCAATTTCAAGGAGGGTGAAGAGAAGGAATATATTCTTGTACTGATTCCCGGCAGTATTGATCTATCGGCAGTCAGTGTGGAAGCCAGGCAACCTTTCTCAGCTGCTTCTTCCAAAGCGATCCGGGATTTTGACTTAAAAATTAAACCTGTCCGTTCAGCACAGGATATAATGTTATTGGTTCCCGGACTGTTCATAGCCCAGCATGCGGGGGGTGGAAAAGCTGAACAGATCTTCATGAGGGGCTTCGATGCCGACCATGGCACTGATGTGGGGATCTCAGTAGATGGAATACCGGTTAATATGGTCTCACATGGCCACGGACAAGGATATGCGGACCTGCATTTTGTGATCCCTGAGATCATTGAAGGTTTGACTGTTTTCAAGGGACCCTACTTCAGCCAATATGGTAATTTTGGAACAGCAGGCTCACTTTCATTGACTACGACTGATCATCCAGACCATAACCTGGTGAAACTGGAAGGGGGCATGTTCAACACAGCTAAAGCCACCGCTGTACTCAAAATACCTACTTCAGGTAAACACCAGAGTGCTTATGTTGCCGGACAATATTACCATTCAGACGGGCCTTTTGAGAGTCCCCAGGGATTTAACCGTGCCAATATTTACGGTAAATTCCATACACACTTAACACCACGCAGTGAACTGGGCATAGGGGTAGGCGCCTTCACTTCGGCCTGGGACGCATCAGGACAGATCCCCCAGCGGGCCATGGACCAGGGATTGATTACCCGATGGGGCGCCATCGATGATATGGAAGGAGGAACTACAGGCCGTTACAATATCTCTGTAGATTACCATTTTATGGAAGGTTATGAGCATGATTTCATGGTACAGGCCTTCGTTTCGAAATATGATTTTAAACTTTATTCGAATTTCACCTTCTGGCTAAATGACAGTATTGACGGGGACATGATAGAACAGTCAGACAACCGGACCATCTATGGTATCAATACCTATTACGGTCTACGCAAAGTATGGGGCAGTATACGTACACATACCAAGTTAGGCGGAAGCTATCGAGGAGATAACATCGATGTGAGCCTCTGGAAAAGCCCGGACCGGATCCGCAAATCAATGCAGAACGATAACAATATCAGTGAGGTCAATATGGCATTCTGGCTTGAAGAGGACCTGGTTTTCAGCCGGCTATTCAAGCTGCAACTAGGACTCCGTGGGGATTATTTTACTTTTCACTCAATCGATCATCTGGATTACCCTGAATTTCCAGGAAACGGGCTGCCCCATGCAAGCGGTTATGCTCAGTCCACGATGCTGAGTCCCAAGCTAAACCTTGTCCTCTCTCCTGCCAGCAATTTTGATCTTTATTTGAATATGGGGACTGGTTTTCACTCCAATGATGCCCGGGATGTTATCCTTGCTCAGCGCACCAGGGAATTAATCCGTGTCAGGGAAAAACAGGGTTTTGATCCAGCAGAGATCCAGCAGGAATTGCTGTCCCGGAATCTTGACCCGGCATACAGGGATATTAAAACCCTGCCCAGGGCTAGCGGGGCTGAACTTGGGACCCGCTTCAGCATTGGGAAAAATGTTTTGATAAGCCTGGCTGGCTGGTACCTCCATATGGAAGAGGAACTTGTATTCGTAGGGGATGAAGGAAACACTGAAATAAGCGGAGAAACCAGGCGTGCAGGATTTGATGCCGAGATCAGATTACAACTGGCCCATTGGATCTGGGCTGACCTGGACATGAACCTGTCCGATGGACGATACATCAATGAGCCAGTGGATGCAAATTATATTCCACTGGCCCCCAGGTTTACTTCGCAGGGAGGGATCAATTTCAAACATCCTGCAGGTTTTGAAGGGGCCATTAGATACCGGTATCTGGCAGACCGTCCCGCCAACGAAGACAACAGTGTGGTGGCCTTAGGGCATTTCCTGAATAATATTATCCTGGCGTATAATTTCAGAGGATTCCGGGTCTTTTCCCAGGTGGAAAACATATTTAACATCACATGGAATGAAGCGCAATTTGACACAGAATCCAGGCTGTTTGATGAGCCTGTCTCTCTATCAGAACTCCATTTCACACCTGGTAATCCATTCAACATCCAGGTTGGAATCAGTTATGAGTTTTAAATGAGGTTTGCTCAATTTAAACCACTATTTTCGTAGACAAAACATGCAAGGATCAGACACCACATTAAACTCCTACCTGGCATTTAACGGAAACTGCCGGGATGCCACCCTTACATTTGGAGATGCAATCATTATGGCTTCGGACGGTATGCCTGAGAATGAAGTGGTTTTCGGAAATTCTGTATCCCTTTCCATTGCTGCGTTGGTTGTAAAAGACGGAGAACGTATGTTTAATAATCTTTTAGCAGGCGGAACAATAGTCATGCCCTGGGAAAAAACTTTCTGGGGTGCGATGTTTGGCATGTGTAAAGATAAATTCGGGATTGAATGGATGGTCAACGTGGAACTTAAAGAAGAGTAATCAGATAGATTTCTTGCAGAATCTTCGTAAATATGGAAACCCACCTTATTCGGTCGTGCTTGTTCATGGAGGACCGGGGGCAGCCGGAACAATGGAAGCGGTGGCAAAAAAAATCTCCGGCCAAAACGGTGTGGTTGAGGCAATGCAAACCAGGTACAGTATTGAAAGCCTGCTGGTTGAATTAAGAGGGATTATTAGCTTGCATGGCCATCAGCCCGTCACCCTCATAGGCCATTCCTGGGGAGCATGGCTTAGCATCCTCTTTGCATCAAAATATCCGGACAAGGTCAAAAAGCTCATCCTGATTGCCGCAGCACCCCTGGAAGATAATTATGCTTCAAAGATTCTGGAAACCCGCCTGGAGCGCCTGGGTGAAAAGGACACAAGAGATTTATCCAGGCTAATGGACCAGATCAATATCGCGCCTCAAAATAAAAAGGATCCAATTTTTCATGATATTGCTTCTTTGATTAGAAAGGCAGATGCATTCCAACCAGAGAGTTTATCATACAAGAATGCAAATTTTGAGTATAAAATATACGAAACCGTGTGGACGGAAGCTGAGAAAATGAGATCCAGTGGTGAATTATTAAGGCATGCCCGGAGGATAAGCTGTCAGGTTCTGGCCATTCATGGAGATTATGACCCACATCCCTACAATGGGGTTAAACTTCCCCTGGAAAAATCAATAAAAAACTTCAGGTTCTGTCTGCTGGAAAAATGCGGCCACGAGCCCTGGAATGAAATTTCAGCGAAAAAATCTTTCTACGATATCCTGGAAAAAGAAATATGAGAGGCAAAAAATATATACTCTGGGATCACGATGGTGTGCTGGTAGATACAGAGCCATGGTATCATGAGGCAACCTGCAAGGCAATGGCAGAACTGGGGATAAAAGTGGATAAAAAGGTATACCTGGATTTTATGCAGGATGGTAAAAGCCTGTGGTCACTTGCTTACGATCAGGGATTCCCAGAAAATACCATAAGCCAGCAGCGTAAGAAAAGGAATGTTTATTACCAGGATTTCCTGTCAAATAAAAATATTGAAATCCCGGGCGTGGAAGAAAGCCTCTCAATACTTGGAAAGGAATATGCGATGGCCATTGTAACTACCTCGAAGCGGAAAGATTTTGAATTGATACATCAGGACAGATCCATTGTGAAGTATATGGATTTTGTACTTACTGTTGAAGATTACAGTCATTCCAAGCCGGATCCTGAACCCTATCTCGCTGCTTTGTATAAATATGGTGCAGGTCCCGATGAAGCCCTGGTCATAGAAGATTCAGGCAGGGGTTTAAAATCTGCCGTAGCTGCAGGTATCGATTGTATAATTGTTGAGAATGCATTTACGAGTACACATGATTTTACAAGAGCAAAAATGGTTCTAAAATCCTTATCAGAACTAATCAAAATTTTAATACATTAATCTCACCATATTTCAATTTCATGGAAGCACCAAATGTTAAACCTTTTTCTAATTGTCCGGCACTGGATGGATGCCATTGTCAGACTAGTTCATTGGCCAAGATCTTTCACCATGCAGGACATCCTCTGTCAGAAGAGATGTTACTTGGATTAGGGGCCGGACAGGGATTTTTCTTCTGGCATCAGAAAGGGGCCTGGCCTTTTATCGGTGGCCGGAGCAACGTGAAAAATTTCTTCACTGACATCGGGGCAAGATGCGGTGTAACAATCCAAAGTAAATCAACCAGCAGCATTAAAAAGGCCAGGATATCATTGATAGCAAAAATGGGATTGCGCGAACCCGTGATGGTTTTCGGGGATATGGGCTATCTTCCATGGTTCTCTCATTTTCCGGAGGATTATCATTTTGGGGGACATACATTTGTAATCTGCGGATTTAACTGGGGAGACATATTTCTGGCCTCAGATATTGATCCTAAGTCAAGCGGCACAAAGAAGGGTTTTTATGCACCCATCACGATTGAACAGCTTGAAAAAGCCAGAAGCTCTCAGTATAAACCATTCCCGCCAAAAAATACATGGCTCGAATTTGACTTCAGCGGGTATCATCCTCCACGACCGGAAGATATCTACAGTTCCATACGCCAGACAATCAATGATATGTTGAATCCGCCCATCAGCAATGCTGGTATCAAGGGAATTCGTCGCGCCGGACAAGAAATGAAGAAATGGACTAAAAAGTTTGATGAGAAAACAGCCAGGATGATTTTATTCAATATCCACATCTTTATTGATATTGGAGGTACTGGAGGAGGGATCTTTAGATATATGTATTCTCGATTTTTGAAAGAAGCCTCGGAGATTACATCTAATCCTGCGCTTGCAGAAATAAGTGAAATAATCGAAGATTCGGGCAGACAGTTTTCAGAAACAGGAAAACTGTTTATGAATCATGAGCATGTTTATGATGTGGAAGATAGGATCAGTCAAGCCAACGATAAATTGAATGATATAGCAAATATAGAGACTGTAGCTTATAAACAGCTCATGCAGGCAATACCTTCTGAATAAAATTCCGCTTACTAAACTATTACTTCATAAAGGTCAGTCTAACAATTTGAATCATAAGGAAACATATGATAAATTAATTCGGTCGTATTCCGAGAAGAACCTAACAAGGATCACCACACAATTGATCTCATTATACCAGGAAAAACATTATGATGCCCTTCGTGATGTGATGGCCACAGTTTCCGAATTCACTGGGATAAGAGAGGAGAAGATCCAACGATGTTTCGCCTATCTATTGAAGCTTTATCATCCGGATAAAACCAAATATTATATCGATTTTATCAGGGAAAATTACCAGGATGGAAATTTTGACAGCTTGCAAAATCTCCAACATATCTTCCGTATTGAGGATATGGATTTTGCTGCTCTGCGATCTGCCTATATTGATGAAGATATCGACTATCATCCGGATGAGCTCTGGGATGAATCAGATCCAGGATTTACCTATTTCAATGAAGATTCAATGAACCTTTCAGATGATTTGCCAGGGAATACAGCAGAAGAACAAATGGATGATGATTTTTTATCGGCCGTTAAAAGGAAGATTTACGGCAATATAGAAATAGACATGCCTGTATACCTGATGGAAGATCTTGAAGAAATTGAAATGGCTGAGTATGAAATCCGCTCACTTGATGGTATACGGTTTTGTAAGTACGCAGTAGTGATGGATCTATCAGGTAATCATATTCATGATTTGTCTGAAATCAGCGAATGCAAGTCCTTGAAGGAATTATACCTGTCTCACAACCAGATAAGTATTATTGATGCCATTATCAATCTGGCTGACCTTAGACAACTGGATCTTTCCTACAACCAGGTGGATGATCTTACACCACTTTTTAGGTTGCAAAAGCTTGAATATGTGAATCTACTTGGCAACCCGGTTCCAGGAGAACAAATAGAACATTTAAAAAAGAAAGGAATTCTTGTGATAAATTAAGAACTTGGCCTTAATTTAATACGATGCATCTGAATTTATATAGGAAGTATGTCCTGATCAGTACCTTATTTACTGTTTTTGCTCTTTTTGTATCAGGCAGCATGCCAAAAACTTACAAAATCACAGGCGTGGTTTTAAACGAGGAGACCAACAAACCCATCCCTCTTGTTGAGGTCTTTATTTCAGGCAGTACCTTTGGAAGTATTACAAATGAGGAGGGTAAATTCGAACTTGAAACCACTTACCTTCCCTGCCAGCTCATCGCAAGCCATATATCATATGCCCCATTCAATAAATTGATTGATGCCGAATCCAGAACAGATCTCACTATTAGATTGATCCCATATCAGCATGAAATTAAGGAGATTACTGTAGAATCGATGAGCAGACGGAAAGACAATATGGAGTTATTCAAACGGGGTTTTCTCGGATGGGATGATATTGCCAGTACTTGCACCATTTTAAATGATTCGGTTCTATCCTTCACTTGGGATTCTTTGGTTTTTACTGCAACGGCTCATCAACCTGTGCTCATAGATAATCCAAAACTGGGATACAGGATCAAGATTATTCTGAAGAACTTCAAACTGATCTATAAACCTGAAGATTATAAAAGGATTCATAGAGGTCGCAAAATAAAACCAGATGTCACCGGAGCCATTTATCATATAGTCAGTAACTTTTATTACAGTCCATATCCTCCAGGAACAAAGCGGGAACAAGAACGGATTGAAAAAACCAGGCTCAGGGTATTTTACGGTTCCAAAATGCACTTTCTCAGGGCCCTGTATTCTGGCCAGCTGAAAGTCCATGGCTACGAGATAAATCCTGGTATCAAATCGGCTCCCATTACATATTCACAGATTATGGATTCCCGGTCAGGTATAAAAATATTCTTCCTGGATCAAGAGGGTTATCCTGAGAAGTTGATGATCTATCCCGAGCTACCCATGGTGATTTCATTTTTTAAGGATTATACTGGAAAACCTGTCAATCTGAACCAGGACAGCGGAACTCACCTGGATCCTCTACTATCTATGGTTAAATTTGCAAATAAGAAATGTATAGTCCGTTACAATGGGACTACTTTGGATTATTCCCTTATATTCTCGGGACACATTGGCGACCAAAGGATCTCAAACATGCTGCCGGATGATTTTATGCCTAATGATTAAACCATCTCAAAATAATTAATCCTAAATCAAATTGAAATGAAAACGCGTTTAACTTCCAAGACCAGTCTGTTTGTTGCCATTTTAGTAGTTTCTCCTTACTTACTGCTTGCACAGGCAGGTAAGACCCAATCCTGGACACTTGATGATGCTGCCAAGGTGAGCATCCACGGGGCAAAGGCAGGACCTGCTACATACCTGGGGAAAAAGGCCCTTCGTGTTGATCATTTACAGGGAGAAGGGGAGGCCCATTTTGCGAAATTGCTTGAATGTGATTTCATTAATGGAATTATTGAATTAGAGCTCGCAGGTAAACCGGGTGAAAATGCGGGACAGGGAGCCAGGGGGTTTGTTGGACTGGCCTTCAGGATCTCTGATGATAATTCGAATTTCGAATGTTTTTATTTGCGGCCTGCCAATGGCAGGGCCATGGACCAGCTAAGGCGGAATCATTCAACCCAGTACATCTCTTCTCCAGACTATCCATGGCACAGGCTCAGACAGGAGACACCCGGTAAATATGAATCTTATGTTGACCTGGTACCGGGTGAATGGACAAAGGTCAGGATTGAAGTTTCAGGTGCACAGGCAAAACTCTTTGTGCATGAATCTGATCAGCCCTGCCTTATTGTCAATGACCTGAAACATGGTCCCGAGACCAAAGGAGGTATCGGCTTATGGGTAGGTGTGGGAACAGAAGCTTATTTCTCCAATCTTACCGTTACAAGCCGATAATATGAACAAGCACCTGGAAGCCGCTGACGGATATGCCGGTGAATATGACAAGGTCGGGAAGGAACGTTCATGGCATGGTCCCGAAATCATTTTTGGCCTGATGTATGACTATATTGCACCGTGTGAGTCATTGCTGGATATTGGCATTGGTACCGGCCTGGATGCGGCTATATTCCAGAAAGCAGGTTTACATGTTCATGGGATTGACGGATCAAAGGAGATGCTGAAAATCTGCAGAGAGAAACAGGTTGCTGTCGAACTAAAACAGCTGGATTTTCTTCAGGATGAAATCCCCTATCCTGATGCCTTTTTTAACCATGCCATCGCCAATGCTATCTATCATATAACGGGGAATATTGAAAAATCAATGGGCGAAGTTAAGCGTCTATTGAAAAAGGGTGGAATATTCGGTTTTACCACCCACGAACAGGAACCCGGGATGGAATCAGATTACAAGGAAACGGATACTAAAGGACAATACATAAAAATACGTGAACAATATGGCTTCCCGGTATACAAGCATACTGACCAATATGTAAAATCCCTGCTTGAAAGATATGATTTCGACTTGTTGAAGAAGATAAAATTTGAGGCCTTCACGGCGTATAAGGACAATCCCAGCTATACTTTCAGCCTTTTTATCGCCCGGAAAGGTTAAAATTATGTCGTTTATTTCCTGACACAATAGATGTATTCCACCCCTCGAAAATAATAAGATTTATTGGCTATCGCCTGTGAGGCCCAGAATTTATCATTCAGCCTATTCTGGGACAACACTTCAAATTCCTCTCCTGCCTTGATAACATGTGTTATCCCTGTTTCATCCATGCAATAGATTTTCCCTTCAACAGCCCAGGGTGAGGCCCAGAAAGCACCAGCTTCAGGTATTTTTGTACCATTATAAACGGGATCCCCGGTAGAAGCATTATAACAAAATATCATGCCTTTCCTTCGCTCCACAATATACAGAAGGCCTTCATACAGCAAGGGTGAGGCCATTTCCATGCCCGATCCGGAGAGGGACCAGGCAACACCTGAGCTGGTTGTGGCACCTTCACCCGGCGTAATGTCTCCTTCGGCCCCGGCTTTTACGGCGAACAGGGACCCTCCTCCGTCACTGCGTTTTTCATTTCCCACATAAATCATATCATCGTCAGCGACAGGAGATGCAATATCCCTGCCACCACCCATTTTTAACTCCCATAGCAGATCTCCTGTACTGAGGTCATAAGAACGGGCAATCTTCCCACCTGTTACAAGCTCAGTACGAACTTTATTCTTCCAGATAAGGGGTGTGCTCCAATTGGATTTTTCATCTCGCTGAACGCGCCATATCTCATCACCTGATTCTGCATCCAGTGCCACCAGGAAGGAATTATCTTCATTATCGATCTGCAGATACAAGGTGTTTTTCCAGAGCTTAGGAGAGGTGGCTGTTCCCCAGTTGCCCCGCAAGGGATAATCTCCCAGGTCTTTTTCCCAAATAAGATTGCCCTCGAGGTCATAGGCGAACAAACCTATCATCCCAAAATATACGTAAAGCCTTTTCCCGTCAGTAACCGGGGTTTCAGAAGCATAGGTATTGTCTCTGTGTGTAGGAACTTTAGGGTTACCTTCATAGGCAATCTGTTTCCAAAGCTCCTTGCCGGACGCTGCATCCAGGCAGCAAACCTCCCATCGATACCCAGCATCAGGCGGATTAACAAGACGCCTTTCTTCTCCTTCACGCTCTTCCCATTGGAGGCTAGGATCTTCCAAAACGGCTGAGGTAAAAAATAACTTATCACCCCATACTACCGGGGTTGACCATCCCCTTCCGCTCAATTTGTATTTCCACTCAATGTTCGTTTCATCACTCCAATCTCCTGGCAGATTCTTCTCATTGGTCAGCTGGTTACTGTCCGGTCCCCTGAACTGTGGCCAGTTCGAGGTACAGGAATTCAACAGGAAAAATATGACTGACAGGAAAACGATACTCATCAATTTCATATGGCTGAGGTGTTTGAATTAATTTTGAACGGTAAAAGTATTAAATTTACTGTACATGGTACATCAGAAAATTTCATCAGGATCCCCATTCGAAAAACCAATAGGATTTTCAAGGGCCCTAAGAACTGGTAACAGGATACTGGTTTCTGGTACGGCTCCCATTTCAGAGGACGGTTCGGCTGCCTTTCCCGGGGATGTGTACCGGCAGACCAGGCATTGTCTCCAGATCATTGAAAGAGCCATCGTAGAGGCAGGTGGTAAACTTGAAGATGTAATCAGGACACGCGTATACCTTACCGATGGTGATACATGGAAGGAAGCAGGAAAAGCACATGGTGAATTTTTTGGTGAGATCCGTCCTGCCTCCACCTTCGTTGAGGTTTCCCGCCTGATCGATCCGGCCTGGATGGTAGAAATTGAAGCAGAATGCGAGGTAGAATCAGCTAACTAACAACATGAGGGTGATCAGGAGCATAGCATTTGTGTTGATACTTGTCCTGGGAACTTTTACTGGCCTTTCACAGGACCGGTTTCAAATCTCATCTGATCTCTATTATACCAAGCTCCAGGATAGTGTGTTTATGATCACTCACCATTTCCCCAAATTTGGAAGCAACAGCCTCTTTGTCCTGTTGCCTGGTGAGCATGGTGTATTAATAGACACCCCCCATGAAACTACCGGCACCAGGTCCTTAATGGAATGGATCCAATCCTCATTTGGTAAGCTACAACTAACAACCATCAACACTGGCTGGCACCAGGATAACCTGGGCGGGAATGAATACCTTATCTCCCAAAAAATCCCTGTTTACGGTCCCACGCTTACCGCAAACCTCATCATGGATCGTGGAGAAGAATTAAAAAATATGTTGCTCGAACAAACAGCTTCCATGGAGGATTTGCGTTTTTTTAAATCTTACGCGGAATGGAACCTTTTGCCACCAGATTTTACTTTTCCAATTGATGAGGGACTCATCCTGCAAAAAGGAGGAGAGACTTTTGAAGTTTATTACCCGGGGGAATCTCATACTGAGGATAACACAGTAGTATACCTTCACAAGAAAAAGATGCTGTTCGGAGGATGCATGATCATGTCTATGCGACAGCAGCGTCCTGGTTTCATCGATCATGCAAATATGGCTGAATGGCCGGCAAGCGTGAAAAAAGTCCAGGGTAAATTTCCCCAATGTAAATGGGTAATACCAGGCCACGGTTCACCCGGCAATACTGAATTGCTGGAACACACCTGGCTCATCCTTGAAGAATGCAATAAAAAACAATAAGGTGTATTGATAATAGGTCAGTCCTTTTTAAAGACTATCCGGATCCGCGTGGCCTGTTCAATTTTGATTCCATCCATTTCGGCAGGTTGCCAGTCTGGTCCCTCCATCAGCAAGCGGATGGCTTCATCTGAAAATGCTTTACCAGGACTTTTCAATACAAGCACCTGAGTCGGCCTTCCGTCATATCCGACCACGAAATTCAATACGACTACAGCCCTGGCCAGGACATTATCATGTTCAGGGAACCGCATATTACTTTTAACGTATTCGTTGAATTCCTTTTTGCCTCCGACAGGTGTGGCACTGCGATAGTCTGATTTACCCTTGTCTGCATCAGATTCAGCAAGGGTTACAAAATAACCTGTTGGATGCGCAACCGTTTTGGGAGCAGTTGCAATGACAACTACCTCATCAAGACTTATGGCATCGGGATGGAGGGTTATTAGCAATTCATCCTCGTCTT
>CAZXOJ010000076.1:0-15490 GCA_964642325.1 uncultured Bacteroides sp.
TGGGTGCGGCCCGTTTCCAGCTGGCATTCCACAAGGCTGAGGTATCCCAGCCGTTCAATTAGTTTATAATGGGTTACGGCATGTTTTCCCTGGGATCCATCGGCAAAGACGTTCATTTTCTTCCGGTCCTTGAGATCCCGTCCGATATGTCCTTCTATCCTGCCTTCCTCTTCATCGAGGCTCCCCCATACAAGGGCCAGGTATTTCCGGCTGGTGGTACGGTCATAGAATTGCTTGGCCAGCCTGTTAAGGGCAAGTTCAGTCTTTGCAATAAGCAAGATGCCGGAGGTATTTTTGTCCAGCCTGTGCACCAGTCCTGGCCTCATATTCCCGGTCTGGAAAAGGGGCAGATCCCTGAAGTAATGGTAGAGGGCGTTGATCAGGGTACCCGTGTAATTACCCACCCCTGGATGCACTACCAGTCCCGCGTTCTTATTGATCACCAGGATATGTTCATCCTCAAACACTACATTAAGAGGGATGTCTTCGGGCAGGATCTCGGTATCCCTCGGTGGGTGGGGGAGTACTATGGAGATTACCTCTTCGGGCTTGATTTTATAGTTAGACTTTACGGCCTGCTCATTGACAAGAATATTTCCTGCTTCTGCGGCTCCCTGGATCTTGCTGCGTGAGGTATTTTCGAGCCGGTTCACCAGATATTTATCAATTCGCATTACCTGCTGGCCCTTGTCCACCACAATCCTGTGATGTTCATAAAGTTCTTCCATTTAGTGCGCAATCATTAGTTTCCGGCTGGCTTTAAAAATCCCATGATGGTCTAACCTCAATATATAAATACCGGCTGGTAGATGGCTGACGGGGTGCTGCTGCTGGTCTGCCCTGTTGAAGTATACAGTTTTGCCCTGAAGATCATAGAGGGTGACTGACCATTCGGCGGGACTTGCGATATCCTTCAGATCGAGCTCGAAATAAGTACTAGCAGGGTTTGGGTAGATATTCATTTTTGTTTCAGGAGAATGCTCAATCCCAACCGGAGGATCTGAAGGAAGCGCTTTTCCAAGAATGGGCCTGATCATCAGGGAGCCGCTAAAACCTGAATTCAACCATCCCTGACCCAGGTTATAATAGATCTTATCATTGTTCACCATATTGCGGTCAAACCCTATATTCAGCATTCTTTCAGTTGTCTTTATCCAACCTACATAAAATTCATCATCAATGAGCAGGATGGTATCATTGATCTCATAGGTGATAAATTTATTCAATTCATCCTGATATTGTGGTTGAACCGGTTTTGAGGTATAGATGAGTTCACCCGGACCAGCCGTGGATTTATCATGGTTCCATACCCCGATCCGGAAATAATCCTGTGAGGCGTCATCCTGGGTGCGGTTAAAGAACATCTTTACCCCGCGCAGGGTGTCTTTTTTATAGCTATTAAACTGGTAGGCAACAGTTGCATTGGCAGTTCCTCCACCACGGAGGCCGTATCCATTTTCTGCACTGCCGTCATCATAGGAATAGTAATTGAAAAACTCCTGGAATCTTCTTACCGTGTCATTGTATTTATAATCCAGGTCTTCCGTGACAAGGTAAGACATCACTTCAAAAACCGTTGAATCAGCATCATAAAAAATGAAAGGGTAGTTATAGGGAAAGTTGAATACATTCAAAATACCTGGTTGCACATTGACAGCACCTCCATTGACAGAATCCGTCTCCAGGTAGGCCAGGTCCGTGATCTTCAGGATCCTGGTTACATTGCGCACTGTTGTGTCGTTGTTCCGGTATTGGATCTCAAGTGTTGGTTTCAATTCGCTCAGGTATGCCTTTGGGAAATGTTGCCAGGGAATGGATTCATAATTCTTTAAAATGGAGGGCATAGGTGAGATCATGGATACATCATTGATAGCCGTCACATTGGATGAGCGAGCTGTATCGAGATAGACGTAATCTACATGCCAGTGATCCACATTTCCCCTCTGATCGGTTGTCGGGCTTCGATGGCTGGCATAGTTCATGAAGCGGAACTGGAACCCCTTCTTCAAGAAGCGCTCTTCTGAAACAGGCAAGAATACTTGTTGAAAAGTATCCTGAGCCGACCCCGTCTGACTCCAGACCCTTTCCCACTGGTTGCTGTCGATGGCAAAAAATTCAACAGTCAATGAATCCCATTTTTCCGGATCATCTCCCAGTCCCATAGGTTCATAGAAAAAACTCAGGTATATGTCTGTCCGGCCCGGGTACTCAAGATTGATGGGAGCAGAGGTTAGAAAATCTGATTCAAATGGTAAGCTGCCAGTACCATTCAGGTAGCCTTCAGAATCAATGGCATCCATGGTGGCAACACCAATGGTTATGGGATTCCTGGTATATGAAGTATTGACAAATGCATATTCGTCAATCCAGAAACTTGCATGGGGCAATGGGCCGGTCCTTGCAAAATCGTCAAAGAAGGGCAGTTCCAGGGTATCCGGCTGGGTGTCAATCTGTGCACTTTTCTTGACTTGTTTTGTGCCATAGGCCCTAATTCCTGTCGGTACCAGGACTTCCTGGGCATCGATTGGCAAAATCAAGACCAGGCAACATATGACGAGTGTAAAAATCTTCAATTCTTTCTTCTTAATTATCCACTGAGGGGATTAATTCATCTTCGGGCAGGGGTAACTTTGTTGAATCTGCAGACAGCCAAATGTCCACAGAGGATCCAAGGTTCATCAGGGCATCCTCACTGAATTCAGGTTTCTGTTTCCAGACAAAAGCATTGATGGAATCCTCTTCATCTTCAAAGGAAGCATCATAGATCACTGCACCAAGATTCAAATAACGATTGGTGATTTTTTCATGCGCCTGTTCAAAAAACAATCCTACCAGATCGGGTGCAGCCGTTTTCTCATTACTCAATCCCCTGCCCAGTACCAGATCTATTTGGGATCCCTTGACAATCGAATCACCTTCTTCAATAACGTTCCCGTTATATTTTTGTTGTAGTACATTATTAATAGCAATATCAGGTATATAGGTCAGCTTACCGATGTTAAGTCCCGATGTCTGTACAATAGCCCTTGCCTGCCTGAGGCTTACACCTACGATATTAGGCATTCGGATTATTTCGGGATTAAATGCATTGATGGTGAGAAAAATTGTCCGGTTCTCCTTTACCTTGAATTCAGGTCTTGGATTCTGGTCAATGATAGATCCGCGGATCAAGTTTGCATTATATACGGAGTCCACGATCTGGTAACGTAAATCTTTGGAAGTAAGGATGGAATCTGCTTCAGGAATACTTAGTCCGGTGATATCCGGCACACTGAATGCCTGGCCGTGCCGTGTGTAGATTCTCAGGAACAGCATAGCAATAATGGACATAAACACTATAATGGAAATGGCAATTAACAGGTTTTTCAGGAAGAGCCTGCTGATTAGAAATTTCAGAAAATTCATATTCCTGCCAATTATTAAATGGTAAATATATAAACAAATTGGATGGGGATAAATAAAAAATGGCTGGCCAGCGCTAGCCGGTCAGCCAAAAAAATTCATTTCTAATATTCAGATTTATACTTTGTGTCTCGGTTCGTCGGATACCGATAACTTCTTTCTTCCCTTAGCCCTGCGAGCGGATAAAATTTTACGCCCGTTGGCGGAGGAAATCCTGGTCCGGAAACCATGCTTGTTCTTTCTTTTCCTGTTGGAAGGTTGGAATGTCCTTTTCATCTCCTGCCGGTTTTAAAATTCAGACTGCAAAAGTAATGTTTTTTTCAAATATACCAAACATTAATGCAGGCTGTGATACGGAAGGTACAGCAACTTTTTGCTTTCAAAAAATGGCTCTGAATAGATCTCTTTCAGGGGGTGTACAGTGAAATTCTTAAAGGCATGGAGCTCTTCGTGCAGGTCTCCTCCTTTCAGATAATAGATCCCGTTGCCCCTTGAAGTCCCTGAGGGGGGATAAATTTTATTTTTCACCCAGCCAGTAAACCGGTCCAGGTTTGTCACTGCCCTGCTAACAACATACCTGGCCTTCGAGGGGTAATTTTCTGCTCTTACCTGCCTGCAATTGGCATTATCAATGTTCAGCGAATGAATGATCTGGCTTACGGCATTCACTTTTTTCCCTATGGAATCAATCAGGGTGAAATCAGAACCGGGAAAATAAATGGCCAGGGGTATGCCCGGGAATCCACCTCCAGTACCCACATCCAGGATTGTATCACCGGGATTGAAATGCACATACCTGGCTATGGCCAGGGAATGCAGGATATGCCTTTCGGACAGATGGTCAACATCTTTTCTGGATATCAGGTTGATCCGTTGGTTCCAGTGGATGATGGATTCCTGGAATTGCTGAAGCTGGGCTAGCTGGACACTGCTTAACTCAGGAAAGTATTTACGGATGATTTCCATTATAAATAATGGCTGAGATCCGGTTACATATTCGAACTACTGGTCTTGAGAATATTGAATAGTAGTTCTCTGGCCCGGAATAATTGTGCCTTCACAGTACCTATTGGTAACTCAAGTTCCTGGGAGATTTCTTCGTAAGAATACTCCTTGAAATATCTCAGCTCAACCAGGGTGCGGTACCTTGGTTTCAGTTTATTCACTACCTCCCTAAGCAGTTTGACCTTCTGGCTGTTGATCATATGTGCCTCAGGATCCAGTGTGTCTGACTGTATGGTAACTGTAGTGGTCTCAGGATCATCATTGGATTGATCCAGCGAAATAGTGGCAGCCCTTTTCTTGCGGATAAAATCGATACAATTATTTGTGGCGATCTTGAACAGCCAGGTACTGAAGGCAAAATTCGGAGTATATTGTCCGATGTTTTTAAATGCCTTGCCAAATGCCTCGATGGTCAGGTCTTCAGCATCGCTGGGATTGTTCACCATTTTCAGCAACATAAAATATATGGCATCCCGGTACCTGCCTAGTAATTCAGCATAGGCTTTCTGGTCACCTATCCTGGCTTTCTGGACGAGCAGAAAATCATGCTGCGCTTTATCTGAAAGATTGGGACTTACTTCCATCTGGCTCGTTTAGTTGCGACATAATTGGAAAAGACCATAAACAGGTGTACCCAAGGGAGGGCAAAATCCAACAGGGGCGAAGGTAATAATAAATATTTTTCGTTCAAACGACACATCCCCAATTTGATAAAAACACTTGTTAATAACATTCTAAATAGGAAGAGGCCAAGAACATACGGGATTAAAACATGGAAGGCAAGCAGTAAGATAAAGGCAGGATAAAAAATCATACGACTCATAAGTTCCAGTCCCACAACAAGTTTAGTAGAAAACCGGTACCTGGGACCTGTGGTCAGGTGCCTTTTTTTCTGATAATACCAGTCTTTCCAGGTTTTTTCAGTATCCGACAATGTAAAACTTTCAGGCTGGATCTCGATGCTTGTATTGGCTTTTCTGGCTACCTCGTTGATAAACAAATCATCATCTCCCGAAGCCAATTCGTAATGTGAAGCAAATCCCCTGTTTTCGAAGAACAGCGTTCTTCTGTAAGCCAGGTTCCTGCCAGTACCCATGTAAGGATGGCCGGCGAGGGACATACCGAAATACTGCAAGGCAATGAAAAATGCTTCATACCTGCTGATAAGGTTTACCAGGCCCTTTCCCCTGCGGTAGCCTCCGTAACCCAGTACGATCTTTTTATTCCTGGTGAAATTTTGTTGCATGAAGTAAATCCATTGCTTGGTCGCGGGACTGCAGTCGGCATCGGTGAGCAGCAACCTGTCATATTTTGCAGCCTTGATGCCTACGGTCAGCGCCAGTTTTTTCCCCTCCCGAATATGATCACTTTCCCTGATAAACGTGGTACGCAGGTGGGAATATTGCCTTTGCAGGTTATTAAGGAGGTCTTCCGTCCCGTCTCCAGAAGCGTCATTAACAACAACTACCTCATAATCAGGGTAGTCCTGCTCCAGTATCAATGGTAGATTTGCCTTGAGATTTGCCTCTTCGTCCCTGGCGCATATGATGACAGATACCGGGAATCTTTTGATGTTGGAACGAACAGGTTTGTAATAAAGGACTTTAGAAAATACGAATGACCAATAGATCAGCTGGATAACAAAGCAGCCAGCATACACCAGTGTAAGTGACTGAAATACAATATTATAATCTAAAAAATTCAAATTTAAGGATATGTTAACAGGGGATGCCGAAAGATAATTAAACATTTGCCATCCCTACAAATAAGCATATGCAAAGTCTTCAGATTTTATCCACATTTACATTATATTTGCGCTAATTCTGCCTGCCATGAGGTTTACCCTACAACATTCGGATCCTTTAAGTAATGCGAGAACAGGGATCTTGGAAACAGATCATGGTCCCATTTCCACACCCATTTTTATGCCGGTTGGAACTGCTGCCACGGTAAAAGGCGTACATCAGCGGGATCTTCAAGATGAAATTAAGGCCCCTGTCATCCTTGGTAATACCTATCACCTGGTCCTGCGGCCAGGGATAGATATTATTCACCAGGCCGGGGGGATTCACAGGTTCATGCAGTGGGATGCTGCTGTACTGTCCGACAGTGGGGGATTCCAGGTCTTCTCCCTGGCTGATCAGCGGAAAATCACTCAGGAAGGAGCAATTTTCCGGTCCCATATCGACGGGACAAAACATACCTTCACCCCAGAGAATGTTGTCGATATTCAGCGAAAGCTTGGGGCAGACATCATTATGGCGTTTGATGAATGCACACCCTATCCCTGTGAATATGATTATGCCCGTAAATCTATGATCCTGACACATGAATGGCTGGACCGGGGAAAGCAAAGGTTCCTCAAGACCTCACCGGTCTATGATTATACCCAGAGCTGGTTCCCTATCGTCCAGGGCAGTACTTTCCCCGACCTCAGGAAAGAATCTGCAAGGCGTATTGCTGATGCGGACATGGAAGGGAATGCCATCGGTGGACTATCCGTCGGTGAACCTGCAGATATGATGTATGAGATGGTGGAGGTAGTAACAGAGATCCTTCCCCCGGAAAAACCAAGATACCTGATGGGGGTGGGTACGCCGGTCAATTTACTTGAATCCATTGCCAGGGGTATTGACATGTTTGATTGTGTAATGCCTACCCGTAATGGGAGGAACGGACAGATATTTACACAGGAGGGCATCATCAATATTAAAAATGAAAAATGGAAGAGCGATTTCAGTCCCATTGACCCTTGTGGAGATTGTTTTGTGGATCAACAATATTCAAAGGCATATTTACGTCATCTTATCATCTCAGGTGAATTGCTCGGGGCTCAGGTCGCCAGCCTGCATAATCTCAGGTTTTATTTATGGTTAATGGAAGAAACCAGGGCACAGATCCAGGCCGGGACCTTCAGCCAATGGAAAAATGAAATGGTATCAAAACTATCTATCCGCATATGAGAAGAAGACTGGGGATAACAATAATAGATCTTTATATCACGAAAAAGTTCCTGGGCACCTTCTTTTTTTCCATTACCCTTATCCTTTTAATTGCCGTTATTTTTGATTTTTCGGAGAAGATTGACAATTTCCTGGAACACGATGCCAAACTGATCGATATCCTCACTAAGTATTACCTGAATTTCATACCATATTTTGCTGTGCTGTTCAGCTCCCTTTTTACCTTTATCTCTGTTATCTATTTTACTTCCCGGATGGCGTATAGAACAGAGTTCATTGCCATTATCAGCAGCGGGATGAGCCTCAACAGGATACTGGTTCCCTATTTCTTCTCTGCTACCATCATTGCTATCTTCTCTTTTGTCCTGATGGACTATGTCATACCTGATGCAAACCGGGTCAGGCTGGATTTTGAGGAAACTTATTATCACTCTGTGCCCCTACGTGTGACAGAACGGAATATACACCGCCAGATCGAGCCAGGGGTTTTTATTTACCTGGAGAGTTACAGCACTATTTCTGATCTGGGACATAGATTCTCCATGGAAAAATATGAAGATGGAGCATTGGTATCGAAACTTATGTCTGATTATATAAAATGGGATTCAACCGTTAACAAATGGGTGATCCGGAACTACTATATCCGAACCCTGGACGGATACAGGGAACATATTACCTCGGGGACCCGGCTGGATACCACCCTATCCATTCACCCCAGTGATTTTAAACGCCGGATGAATTTCATGGAAACCATGAATATTCGAGATCTGACCGAGTATATTGAACAATTAAAAATGCTGGGAGAATCCAGTGTAAAAGCTTACCAGATTGAAAAGCATAAGCGCTTTGCTTTTCCATTTTCTGCTTTCATTCTGACATTGATAGGTGTCTCAGTCTCCTCCAGGAAAGTCAAAGGAGGGATAGGAATGCAGCTGGGGATAGGCCTCATGGTGGCTTTTTCCTACCTGCTGTTCATGCAGTTTTCATCACAGTTTGCCATAAGTGGTGAATTACACCCTACGATTGCTGTCTGGTTGCCGAATGTAGTATATGCTTTTGTTGCTTTGTACTTATATCGGATGGCTCCTAAATAAGATGGCTGACCAGGTTCCCCTTCCGGGATGTTTCTTGTGAAATAATTATCTGATTATAAGAGAAGTAGATGAATTACTGCTCATTAAATGCGACAGAAATTTTTAAAATAACATGGGATTTTGTAATGTTGTAGTCCATTCCTGAGCACTAACCTATCGAAAAATATGCCTTTAAAAAGAAAAATCCAGGAACTTCAGAAGAAAAGAGAAGAAGTCCTGAAAGGAGGAGGTGACAAAGCCTTAGAGAAGCAGGCGGCTATGGGTAAGCTGACCGCCAGGCAAAGGATCATCACCATGCTTGACCCTGATTCATTCAACGAATATGACCTTTTCGTTGAGCATGATGCCAAAGATTTTGACATGGACAAAAAAAGTCTTGCAGGAGATGGCGTTGTGATCGGTACCGGAACAGTTTACGGGGCCCCCATCTGTATTTTTGCCCAGGATTTTACAGTAGCTGGTGGTTCACTGGGGAATATGCATGCCAGGAAGATCGTAAAGATCATGGACCATGCCCTGAAAATGAAAATGCCTCTGATCGGTATCAATGATTCCGGTGGTGCCCGCATTCAGGAGGGTGTAAGCTCCCTGGCAGGATATGGGGAGATATTTTTCCGGAATACTATTTCCTCAGGGGTAATACCCCAGATCTCGGTAATCCTCGGACCATGTGCTGGGGGTGCAGTCTATTCACCCGCCCTGACCGACTTCGTTTTTGTTGTCGACAAGATCTCGAAAATGTTTATCACCGGTCCCGAAGTCATCAAGACAGTGCTGGGAGAGGAGATCTCGATGGAAGACCTTGGAGGTGCCAGGGTGCATAGTGAGATTACAGGGAATGCACATTTCTTTGCCACCTCTGAGGAAGAATGTTTCGAGCAGATCAAAAAACTGATCACCTTCATACCCTGGAGTAACCTGCAAAAGGCTAAGAAATTCCCACCCAAGGATCCGGACCCGAAATACAATATCGAGAAGATTGTCCCGGGTGATCCCACCCAGCCTTATGATGTCAGGGATGTCATAAGGGGCATAGTCGATGATTCAGATTTCTTCGAGGTCCAGGAAATGTGGGCCGGAAACATAGTCATTGGGTTTGGCAGGATGAAAGGGGAGACCGTGGGATTTGTATGTAACCAACCCATTGTGCTTGCCGGAGTGCTTGATGTGGATTCATCTGATAAGTCAGCCAGGTTTATTCGTTTTTGCGATGCCTTTAATATACCCATCGTAACCCTTGTTGACCTACCCGGATATCTTCCCGGGGTGGACCAGGAACATGCAGGAGTCATCAGGCACGGCGCCAAGGTCCTGTATGCATACAGCGAAGCAACGGTGCCCAAAATGACGGTCATTATCAGGAAGGCCTATGGCGGTGGCTATATTGCCATGGCATCAAGGCATCTCAGGGCTGATTTTGTTTTTGCCTGGCCAGGTGCTGAGATTGCTGTAATGGGACCGGAGGGAGCTGCCAATATCATCTTCAGGAAAGAAATAGCTGCGGCAGAGGATCCTGATAAAGTCAGGAAGCAAAAAGTGAAGGAATACAAGGATAAGTTTGCCAATCCATATGTTGCTGCGGCCAAGGGTTATATCGATTCAGTGATCGAACCCCAGGACACAAGGAAACACCTGCTGCATGCCATTGAAGTGGCAGTCAATAAGGCAGTATATCTTCCACAGAAAAAACACGGTATTCCACCCTTTTAAACCAGACCAGATGGCAGGAACCAGAAAATCTACAGCAGGCGCAGGTGCAGGTACCCAGGTAGCCGGAAAATCACGCACTACTTCCAAAACAGCCAAGAAGGATTCTACATCCAGTGTGGTGGACAATGGGGATTGTGGTGATAAGAAGGCAAGATGCAGAACCCTGATTATTGATGGAGATAAATACCGCACGAGGTATAATTTAAAATTTGAAAACAGGAAGACCTGGAGCAATCCCAATCCCAAAAAGATCACTTCCAGCATACCCGGTACCATAATTAAAATTTACGCCTCGGTCGGACAGGAAGTGAAAAAAGGTGATCCCATCTTGCTCCTGGAAGCCATGAAAATGATGAACAAGATCCTTTTCCCAATGGATGGCAAGGTAAAGTCCATCAAGGTAAAGGAAGGGGTTAGGGTGCCCAAGGATTACCTGATGCTAGAAATGGCTTGAACCTCCGTTTAAGACAACTGTTCAATATGCAATATGTGCCGGCTTATCTCGGGTGGTAACCTGTGAGTTTTCCGGAAGATCCCGAATACAGCTGAACCACTTCCTGTCATAGAAGCATATATGGCCCCTGCTGCATATAAGGCCTGTTTAAGTCCGTCGATCTCCGGGTATTTTTCAAAGACCGGTACCTCAAAATGATTGACGAGGCGGCCTTTCCATTCCTCCGGTGCAAGCCCCAGTACTTCTTTAACCGGCTGATCACTTTCCCCCGGGTTGATCATTTTATAGGCAAGGGTGGTATCTATGGTTATTCCAGGCTGGACAAGGACGAGGGTAAATCCGGAAAGATCAATGGGAAGGGGCTCCAGTTGTTCACCACGTCCGGTGGCCAGGCTTGGTTTATTGATGATAAAAAAGGGACAATCACTCCCGATCATTGAGGCATATTCCATCAGAACAGGCACATCCAGGCCTATCCCGAACATCTCATTTAAAGCCCTCAGGGTAAATGCAGCATCGGATGATCCTCCTCCCAGTCCGGCTTCTGTAGGGATCCTTTTGTGCAAGTGCAGATTTACATCGGGTATCCCGTGTTTTTCCTTTAGGAGCCGAAGGGCCCGAATACATAAATTATCATCCCTTGCTTCCAGGGGAATCCCCGTCAGGCTGAGCCTGTCTGATTTGTCGCGATTATCACCTGAGACCGGCACTATTTCCAGTATATCACTTAATCCTACAGGCAGGAAAGCAGATTCCAGGTCATGAAACCCATCAGGCCTTTTTCTGAGTATCCTTAATCCAAGGTTTATCTTTGCATTGGGAAAAACGATCATGAATTGTTAACAATTTCTTTTGAATGGACCATGAGAAATGGCGGCAATCACCATATATAAAGGTAAAGATTAATTTTTAACAGCTTGCGTTAATAAGATTCAGAGGGATGTTTAAAAATGGACTGCTGGCGGGACCCTCCGGAGGAGGCTCATTTCATACCTTTGACTTCCTAATTTGGGTACTTCTTATGGCATTAAAAGGGAATTCTCAGACATCGCCGAAACTGGCCAATCTGAATGTGGAATATGGAAAATTACCTCCCCAGGCAGTAGACCTGGAGGAGGCAGTACTGGGTGCGATCATGCTTGAAAAGGATGCAGTTCTATCCGTTCTTGATATCCTGAAACCGGAAAGTTTTTATAAGGACGTACACCAGAAGATCTACAAGACAATCATCGATCTTTCCATGGAGGAAAAAGCCATCGATATACTGACTGTAACCGAAGAGCTGAAAAAGCGTAATTCACTGGAAGAGGTAGGGGGACCCCTTTATATAACTCAGCTGACAAGCAAGGTAGCCTCAGCAGCCCACCTGGAGTTTCATGCCCGGATCATCCAACAAAAATACATACAGAGAGAGTTGATCAGGGTTTCCTCCGATATCCAGCGGAAGGCCTTTGATGAAACCATGGATGTGGATGATTTACTGGACCAGGCGGAAAGCGATCTTTTTGAGATTGCAGAAGGCAATATCAAGAAGGAGACAGCCAAGATCAATGTCCTGGTGAAACAGGCCATACACCAGATCGAGGAAGCTGCAAAAAGGGAAGATAACCTGAGTGGGGTACCATCGGGGTTCACCAAGCTCGACCGATTGACCTCGGGCTGGCAAAAATCAGACCTGGTGATCATTGCAGCCAGGCCTTCCATGGGAAAAACGGCATTTGCCTTGTCAATGGGCAGGAATATTGCCGTAGAACATAAACGCCCTATTGCTATTTTCTCATTGGAGATGTCATCCATCCAGCTGGTGACCAGGATGATTGTTTCAGAAACTGAACTTCCTGTTGACCGCATACGAAACGGCCGGCTGGAAGAATATGAATGGAAGCAGCTGGATTATAAGATCAAAAGCCTGGTGGAGGCACCCATATTTATTGATGATACACCGGCCATATCCATATTCGAGCTTCGGGCCAAATGCCGCCGCCTGAAAGTGCAGCACAATATCGAAATGATCATCGTTGATTACCTTCAGTTGATGTCCGGTTCGGGAGATTCAAAAGGGAGCAGGGAACAGGAGGTAAGCTCCATATCCAGATCCCTGAAAGCCATTGCCAAGGAGCTGGATGTGCCGGTCATTGCACTTTCACAGCTGAACCGCTCGGTTGAGCTCAGATCTGGGAATAAGCGGCCCCAACTATCAGACCTCAGAGAATCCGGGGCCATTGAACAGGATGCTGACCTTGTCATTTTCATCCATCGTCCAGAGAAATATGATATTTACGAGGATGAACAGGGGAATTCCCTGGTTGGCATAGCTGACATCATCCTGGCCAAGCACCGGAACGGACCCATTGGAGATGTCCAGTTGAAATTCAAGGATGAATCCGCCAAATTTGTGGAACTGGATGCATTGCAACCTTTGCCGGCAGACGATTCAAACGGAATATATACCGTCGGATCAAAAATGAACCAGAAAGGGGTTGAGAATAATACAGACCTTCCCTATTGATAAGGATATTACAGGATATCCTTTAATACCAGCAGGGAATCAAACTCGTAGGTTACCGGATCATTGTGAATGATCCTGTCGCGGTTTAGAAAAACCTGATCAATGCCGAATTTATGGGCCCCCAGGATATCTACTTCAAGGTCGTCGCCTATCATAAGGCTTTCTTTTTTACGGGCATTCACGGAACTGAGGGCCTGATGAAAAATTTCCGGACGGGGTTTGTTATGTCCCACAACCTCTGATGTGGTAAGGCTCTGGAAGTATCGCTCAAGCCGGCAATTTTTCAGTTTGATCTGCTGGGTGGTCAGGAACCCGTTGGTAATGATATGCAGGCGGTATCCGGGTTGAAGGTAGTCAAGGATTTCACGGGCATGGGGGATGAGCAGTGTTTTATTGGGACTGATAGCAAGGTAATCGTCACCAATCTTTTCTGCCAGTTCATCATCAGTGATCCCAAAATGGGCCAGGCTCATTCTGAAGCGTTTTGTGCGCAGGATATCCTTGGTCATTTCACCTCTGCGGTAGAGGCTCCACAATTGCAGGTTGACCTCATGGTAGACCTGTATAAAATCTTCGGGATCATTAATGGATTTGTCTAGCTGGTATTTAAAGAACAATTCATGAATGGTTTCACCTGAATTGCGGTCAAAGTCCCACAATGTCCGATCCAAATCAAAGAAAATATGTTTATAAGGGCTCAATCTCACTCGAATGTTGGTTACTAAAGATAATGGTTTTATTTTTGAGAATATGGAAGTTTTATATGGGATCATAGGATTGATTGCAGGCGGGGGGATAGTCTACCTTGTTCTGCGAAGCTGGCTGGCAGGAAAACAGCAGTACATGAAGGAGAAGGTAACCGGAATGGAAGAGGAAACCCTAGCATTGGAGCGGCATATCAAGGAAAGGGAAGCAGAGATAATACATCTGACAAGGGAGTTGGCAGTGGCCACCACCAATCATAAGAACCTGAAAGAGAAACTTGAAGAACAGAAGAGCGAAATCAGCAATCTCCATGATAGGTTCAGGATTGAATTTAAAAACCTGGCCAACGAGATTCTTGAGGAAAAATCAAAAAAGTTCACGGAACAGAACAAGTCAAATCTCGACCAGTTGCTGAAGCCTTTGGGTGAAAAGATCCGGGACTTCGAGAAAAAAGTGGGAGAAGTTTATGATAAGGAGGCTCAGCAGCGATTCAGCCTTAAGGAGGAAGTAAAGAGACTGGCCGAATTGAATTTGAAAATTTCGGCAGATGCTGAGAACCTCACAAGGGCACTGAAAGGCGATTCCAAGTCACAGGGGAACTGGGGAGAAATGATCCTGGAAAGTGTATTGGAAAGATCCGGTCTGGCAAAAGACCGTGAGTACATTGTCCAGCCATCCTTCCAGGGGGAGGATGGCAGGCGTATGCAGCCGGATGTTGTGGTTACCTACCCGGGAAACCGTTCCGTCATCATTGATGCCAAGGTCTCACTGACAGCCTATGAACGGCTGGTGGATGCCAGCAGTCCCGATCTAAGGGAGAAGTATCTAAAGGAACACCTTAATTCTATCAGGAATCATGTATCTGAACTGAGCAATAAGAATTATCTTGACATCTACCAGGTTCAGTCCCTCGATTTCATCATGCTGTTCCTGCCGGTTGAACCAGCTTACATGGTGGCCATCAAAGAAGATCCGGAAATTTGGAATTATGCTTACGACAGGAGGATCCTGCTCATCTCTCCAACCAACCTGCTGGCTGCCCTGAAAATGATTGCCAGCCTGTGGAGACAGGAATACCAGAATAAAAATGCACTTGAAATTGCCCGGCAGAGCGGGGATTTGCTGGATAAGTTTTATGCCCTGCTGTCTGACCTGAACGATCTGGGCAACAGGCTGAAACTTACACAAAAGAGCTATGATGATGCCATCAATAAACTTTCTGAGGGGAAAGGTAACCTGATCCGAAGAGCACAACGTATTGAAGAACTGGGAGCAAAAACAAAGAAGAATTTACCGGATAATTTTGACTCCAGGGCAGGAGATTGAGACCCGCACTGCAGCCATTGACGCAGGATACTTTAGCGAATAGTAATATCAGGGATTTTCAACCAGCTGCTTTGGTTGGTTTTTAGGTTCCAGTCAGCGCAACATATCATCCATTTACGAACCTCAAGAGGTTCTTCTGTTGCAACAGCAAGAAATTCCCAATCCTGGGAAACGGTTGAAAATGGCTGGATCATCCAGCTCTCAATTAGCATTTCAGGTTCCGGTTCCACCGGAATAACAGAAGCAAGAACTGTCTTGGATCCATCCTTCCATTCACTTTGCTTGATCATCCAATCCTCCAATTGTATTTTCTCTTCCATAT
>CAZXOJ010000077.1:0-15487 GCA_964642325.1 uncultured Bacteroides sp.
TGATGAAGATCCAGGTTTGGAAGTGCAGCTTTGAATAAATAGTAAGCTTGAAGTGGCTAATAAAAAGAGTGTAAATTTTTTCATATGTCAAATTTAATGCAAATCCTTGGAGAAAATACCATTGCATATGGTGTTCTTGAATTATTGATAAATCTATCTTAATCTATCAAACCAGAGGATGAATCATTGCGGAGAATTAAACTAAATTTGCTTAATAAGTTATATTATGAAAATAACTCATATTATTTTAATTCTAATCTGTTTATTCCGGTTTGTAATCAATTCGGAAGCTCAATCCAAAGTTTTAATAATTCAGGATGAACTTCCACAAATGGAGGTACTTTCTGATTTTATAATGGCGAATGATAAAAACATAGACATTGGCATAGTAGACCAGGATAATTTACCTCGGACAATTTCTGATTTTAATGCAGTGATTGTATATATCCATGGCAAGCTGTTTGAAAATACTGAGAAATGGATCATTGACTATACAAAAGAGGGAGGCAGGTTTATTTGTCTTCACCATTCAATAAGCAGTGGCAAAGCAAAGAACGAAAACTACTTCAAGTTTTTGGGGATCCGGCTCGATGGAACAGATAACTCAAGAGATGCAGAGCTTCCTGGAGAAGGTTATGCCTGGGTTGATCCGGTAACCCTGACCATTGTAAATATAAATGACCAGCATTATGTAACTAACCATAAAATAGGTTGGGGCAAAGGAATTCAATATCAATCCTCGGATCTGTCCCTTAAAATGCAAACGTTCCCTTCCATTTCTTTACCTGAATCCGAGGTTTATTTGAACCATAAATTTACTGATGGCAAAGAAAAAACAATCTTGCTTGGCCTTAAATATCTGGATACCAGAAACAATGAGCTTTTCATGCAAGATCGGGCGGGTTGGTACAAAAAAGCAGGAAAAGGAGAGATCTTTTACTTCATGCCAGGGCATGCCGCAATTGATTTTCAGAATCCAAACTATTCACAGATGATATTGAACGCCATAAATTATTCAGAGTATACTAAATACTAAACCAATAAAAAAGTGACAATTATGGATAGGAGAAATTTCATTAAAACCAGTACAACAGGAATAGCAGGGGTAACTCTGGGTAGTAACCTTATGGCTTCATCCCTTTCTTATACTGCAATCCCAAAGCGTCCGATCCACGTGTTTACAAAGTGCCTGCAGTTTCTCGATTACGATCAAATGGCCGCGGTTGTTGCGCAAAACGGCTTTGACGGTGCAGACCTGACAGTCCGTCCAAAAGGCCAGGTTTTGCCTGAAAATGTGGAGAGGGATTTACCCAAAGTATTTAAAGCTCTACAAAAAGCTGGCATTGGGACAAACATGATCACCACGGGAATCAACAATGCGGATGATCCTTTTACCCGGCCTATTTTGAAAACGATGGCTGATCTGGGTATCCGGTATTACCGAATGGGGTATATCAAATACGACCATAGTAAAACTATGCCTGTTAACCTGGATCACCACAAATCCACTTTCGGAAAATTGGAGAAACTGAATAAGGAATTTGGGGTAACCGGTAATTACCAGAACCACTCAGGTGCAGATGTTGGAGCAACAGTTTGGGATTTGTACCATATACTGAAAGATAGCGATCCGGAATTTATCGGGGTTCAATATGATATTCGACATGCAACTGCGGAAGGCGGATTCTCCTGGCCACTTGGACTGAAATTGCTTGGACCATGGATTCGGACCACCGATATAAAAGATTTCATATGGTATGAAAATGAAAAGGGTGAATGGGAATTAAAAAACGTTCCTCTTGGGGAAGGGATGGTTGATTTCAAAAAGTATTTTGAACTATATAAATCAATGGATATAGGGGCTCCGGTTTCAATCCATTATGAATACGATCTGGGTGGTGCTGAACACGGTGATAGAAACCCCACCATGAGTTTGGAGGAGATCAATAAGTGGCTGAAAAAAGATATCACTTTTCTTAAAAATGAATTTAAGAAATATGGAATATAATAAAGCTGGCTAGCAATGAGGAAATCACTGTCAATTGTTTTGCTCCTTACATTTTCTATTACTGCCATATGTCAAAAACCAAGGATTTTAATTACTACAGATATTGGCGGCGATCCGGATGATACACAATCTCTCATAAGGCTGATGGTGTATAATAATGAATTCGAAGTTGAGGGATTAATTAGTTCGGCATCAGGAACACGTGGTGAACTGGAAAATGCTACCATCAGGCCTGACCTGATAAAGGAAATAATTGAAGCGTACCGGCAAATCTATCCAAGCCTGATTGTACATGATGAAAGTTTTAAGTCAGCAGATGATTTGCATGCTGTTGTAAAAGAGGGTAATATGCACCGGGGATGGGATAATGTCGGAACAGGTAAAGATACTGAGGGTTCGGATTGGATTGTTAAAATGGTGGACAGACAGGATGAACGTCCCCTGGGCATATGTATTTTTGGTGGTCAGACAGATCTTGCCCAGGCGTTATGGAAAGTAAAAAGCAGTCGTACCAGAAAGGAATATGAAAAATTCATCTCAAATATCAGGGTATATGATATTTCGGATCAGGACGGGATCTTTAACCTGATAATTAAGGAACATCCCAGGCTATTTTACATTTTATCAAAATCACCTGAGAATGTGGACAAAAGAGAAGGAGCATACCGGGGTATATATCTTGGTGGGGATGAAAGCCTAACCTCTCTTGAATGGATGAAAGAAAATGTACTTGAAAATCACGGACCACTGGGTGCATTATACCCACAGAAAACATGGACAGCCCCTAACCCTCATAGCGCTCTAAAAGAGGGGGATACTCCTTCCTGGTTTTATTTTCTTAAAAACGGATTAAATTCACTGGAACATCCTGAATACGGAGGCTGGGGTGGACGTTATCAAAGGCATAAGGATGGGTATTATTGCGATGCTGAAGATTTTACTTCTGATGGTAAAAACGCGAGGGCGACTGTGTATAGATGGCGTGATGATTTTCAACGTGATTTTGCTGCACGTATGGATTGGTGCGTTAACGATCTCAAAAATGCGAATCATAAACCCCTGGTTTCTGTAAATGGGAAGGCAGATAATAAAGCAGAGTACCTGGTTGTAAAACCTGGGAAAAGGATCATCCTGGATGCTTCGGATTCACAAGATCCGGATGGTGATATTTTATCATTTGAATGGATGATCTATCCTGAGCCTGGTAAATATTCTGGTGCTGTGGATTTTGATAATAAAGGAGAAAAGATCCAGTTTACTACACCAAATCTTGCAGCAGGGCAATCTTTACATATTATCTTACGTGTGACTGATAATGGAGAGCCAAGACTTACATCATACAGGCGAATTATAGTTTCAAATCCGGGACAGTAAATGGTACATCGAAAATTTCTTATGCCCTCTTTTTTAGTTAGGCAAAAACTCATCCGGGGATATGGCTTTGGGAGTGATCCTGATTTTATAAAATGCCCCTTTATACCAGTACACTTTGTTTTGTCTAACTCCTAAGGATGTCTTTCCATCTGTAAAAGGTGTAAATGGAATCTTTTCCCTGAATTCGGTTTCCCCATTGATAAAAACTTCCAGTTTCCCTTTCTTGTTAACCAGGGCCACATTGAACCATTCACCAAGGGGATGAAGCTTTGTAGAATCAATCATTGTTAATTTTACCTCTCCGCTTTGAACAAATGCGTCCACATACCAGTACCCATCTGGTGTTAATCTGGTCTCAAGCATTATTCTATCTCCACTCATTTCTCCCATATGCAGAAACCGTTGTTCGGCAAGACCATTTTTGTCGGGGCGCATAATAACCTCAATCGTAAACTCCGGTAAATTGAGCAATGGTGTATAGTCTAAAATTATGCCATCATCAACTCCATTAAAAAATAAGGCATCTCCATAAGGAGACCCGGTCATAGTTGGGTTTCCGAGAAGAATAGCATTTTCCGGGAGATTATTGAGTAAATCACTGAATAGCCATTCGACAACAGGTTGAGCACTTGACATGCTGATTACCAAAGAACAAAGCAATAAAACTGTTGTTATTTTTCTCATTATGAGGGTTTTAGAAAATACTATTTTAAATACGCCGGACCGGTATTTATACTTTCTCAACTTCTGCTCTCTTCGCACTTTGAGAAATAAATCTGAAGCACAAATTCCAGTTTTTATAGGTTTTCGACTTTATCCTCTATTAACTTCATTTTAGGTTTAATAACCGAAATTTTAATATCGTCAAAAACATTCCTGGCAGATGTTACCCCTTCACTTACAGCTTCAACCCTGTTCAACCCTTTCTCCCAGACTGATTGTGCAACAATCTCAGGTGTGACCATTGTTCCCTCTTCTGCTATTATATCAGCCCTGAAAAGTAATGCTGGTTGTCCACAACTAAATTCATCTTCCATATATGTTTCGCGGTCCACTTCGGGGAATGCCTCATTAAAATCTCCAGCCAGGTTCATTTCAATCCATATGATCCATTTGGATCCAGGAGGAACATCAACACGAACTGAAAAATAATCAGCCTTAGGAGTAGCGCCTGTAACTGCTATTGATCCATCCTTTTTTGAAGTACTCCCTATTGGCTTGTCATCTGAACGGAAGAGCTCATACCACTGTGGAAGAGCGACCGGAACATTTGCCTTGCCTTCCCAATCACCCAGGCTGACTCTGCTTGTTACAAATACTGTTTCGTATTTATTATTCTTTGGATTTTCAAGCCAGATCGCAAATTGCGGAGGTTCTGCAAAAGTCGACAAATAAATCAGTTCCTGGTTCTGATGAATGTCAAATTGAATTTGGACCCGTCCCAGGGTTTTGAAATATGTTACAGCAATGATTGAGAGAATCGTCACAGCCATTAATCCCAGGGCGAAAACGACCTGTTTTTTTGAGAACTTTTTGATCATGATATTTCTGGCAATTCAAAGCCATCCCGATATTTCCCCTGGGCTATAATATTTGCTTCTTCAGAGTTTGTGAAAATTTCTTTCTCTGCATCAAAATATAGTTGCTTTTTACCAACCCGATATGCCGCATTTCCCATGTGAATGAGTACTGCACTTTTGTGTCCCTGTTCCATGTTTCCATTGGTCATTTTCCGTGTTCGAATGGCTTCTATAAAATCTATCTGATGCAGGGTATCAGGAAACATGCCGTATTCCTGGGCAATTATTTCTTCTTTATCTCCAAAGACCTGCCATCCTCCACCATGCCGGCCAAGATACATTTTCCCCTCTGTCCCGTAAATTTCAATGCGGGTGCTGTTTAAATTCCAATTAGGGAACTTATCTCCGTACCTGACTTCCGGGATCGATTTGGTGAGATAGTTTCCAAATTCCGATGAAAGAACGGACATGGTAAAGTCACCATAATCGTATGTAACGGTTTGTATATCCGGTGTCTCCTGATTATCATCATACAATACCCTTCCGCCTGTAGCATAAACAGATCCCGGATGGTCCGGATCAGCCAGTGCCAATCTGGCCAGGTCAAGTATGTGAGAAGCATCGCCAGCAAATGATTTGCCACCAGAGTATTCCCACCAGACGTGCCATCCTTTATGACGGCTAATGTTATATGGCCTTTGAGGAGCCGGTCCAAGCCAATGATCCCAGTTAAGGCCTTCCGGAACCGGAGAATCTGGTTTCATGAACATGGGTTTACCACCCGGGAGCATGCAATAACACTTTACATAAACTACCTTCCCCAGCTTTCCGCTTTGAATATATTGCCGGGCAGAGGCAGCATATTCGGCGCTTCTGTTCTGTGTCCCGCATTGTACTATCCGGCCGTATTTATTCGCTGCCGCAAGCATCTTTTGCCCTTCACTCAAATTCAGGCTTATGTTTTTTTCAACATAAACATCTTTTCCAGCCTGCATGGCTCTGATAGCGGCTAATGCATGCCAATGCTCAGGAGTACAAACAAGAACCCCATCCACATCCTTATCTTCGAATGCATATCGCATCTCCTCAATCCGTTTGGGTTTATATCCCTGTTGTTTTGAAAGCTCATCAATTGCCCTTCCTCCCCGCTGCTGATCGACATCACATACATATTTTACTTCAACCCCGGGAGTACACTGCTGAACACCGAGAACTACCTGTGTCCCTCTTCCTCCTGCACCAATAAGAGCCAGTACAACTTTATCTGAAGCAGAGGTATTATTCTTTTTTAGAATTGCCATTTTAACTGTATTTGGATTAGACAATATCTGGAACTGTGTAACCATCCCGGTAGGATGATTTTAACAATTCATTCGCCATTTGATTGTTCATGAATTTTTCATTCTCCCCGTCAAAAACCAGGTGTTTATTTCCCACCCTGTGGCATATATTACCTAGATGCACCAGGGAGGCACTTAAGTGTCCCTGAATTACAGGTGCATTAGGTTTCTTTTTCTTTCTCAAACAATCAATGAAATTTTTCTGATGTGCGGCATCGGGAACAACTCCGCATTCCTGGGCAATGACTTCGCTTCCTTCGCTTAAGACCTGCCATCCACCACCATGACGGCCAAGATACATCATACCCTCCGTACCATATATTTCAATCCGCGTAGCATTTTGACTCCATTCAGGAAACTCCGAGTTGCTTTTTCTTATTTCAACAGGGGTTTTACTATGGTAGTTTGTAGCATTACCACTCTCACAGGTCAACGTAAAGGAACCATAGTCATATGTTATGGTTTGGAATTCAGGTACTTCTCTTTCAGATCCCCATGCATTATTACCTCCCCAACCATATACCGAAGCAGGATGCCCCGGATCTCCTAAAACCAGCCTGGCAAGATCCATGACATGGCTTGCGTCATCGGCCAGGGTTCCTCCGCTGTAGGCCCAATGATTGCACCATCCTCCCCTGGATTTCATATCATGAATCCCTTCATTATAGGACCTGGAAGGTGCAGGGCCCAGCCACGCATCCCAATCGAGTCCATCAGGAGCTACACTGTCAGCTACTGCCTGCCACTTATTTCCCCCCAGCATATTGTAGCACATGACATGGACGACCTGCCCAAGCTTTCCACTTTGTATATATTCCCTTGCCTTATGGGCATAAGGTGCACTTCGGTTTTGAAATCCAACCTGGACAATCCTGTTATATTTCTCTGCCGCTTCAATAAGCTTTTGGCCTTCCCAGATGCTCAGAGTTGGATTTTTCTCAACATACACGTCTTTACCTGCCTGGCATGCCCAAACAGTTGCAAGTGTATGCCAGTGTTCGGGGGTGGATATCCAGACAGCATCAATATCAGGATCCATAAGAACTTGATTCATGTTTATAACATGAAGAGGCTTGTATCCTAAGTCCTTCTCAATCCTGGCCAGGGCCATGGACGCTTTAATATCGTTAACATCGCACACTGTCTTTATTTCAACATTTTCATTTACCATACAGGTATTGATAATTGTTGAAGTACCTCTATCTCCTGACCCAATTAATGCGAGTACAATTTTGTTATTAGCTCCAGTGCAAGATGAAGAAAAGAAAGAACCTGCCATAGCTAACCCGGCAGTTCCAGCCATCGTCTTGCCAATAAATTTTCGTCTTTTCATTTTTTCTTTTTTGTCTGGTTAAATAAACGAAGAAGGTTTAACTATCGGGACCTCAATTTCCTTAAGGTAATCAACAATCATTTCAAATTCCCTGAGCCGGGACTCGGACCAGCTGTTGGGATGTCCCTGAATTACAATGATGGCCTCCTCAGAGCGGAAATAAAAACTATTCCAGAAATGATAAAATACTGGTTTATGAACCGGGTATTCAATTCCTACTGTAGGGGTCCTGGATAATATAGTTTTGGATGTTTTCGTGCCAGCCCGTCCGTACAACCAAATACCGATCTCAGGGAATTCTTCTAAAGCAGTTACCGTATTCTGGTCGATATGGTTATAAGGTGCACCAAAAGTAACAAATTCTATCCCAAGCTTTTCCCGGGCAAGATCCTGAGTTTTCTTCAAAGTTGACACCTGATTCTGGAGCGAGGAATTGTCGAATTCATAGATCTCCATGCCATCGCGCAGAATCCGGCTATGATCAAAGCCATGGTTCCAGAACTCAAATAAACCTGACTCATTCCTTTCCCTGATCCATTCGAAATAGTCCCCGTTTCCCTTTTCCAGGGAATTACCTATAATTCCAATGGCTGCAGGGATTTCCTTCTCTGTGACAAGTGATGCGAAATTATCCCATCGCTTAGATACCGGTCCCCCGTCAACATATATCAGATCATCTAACTTTAAAACTATGGAGGCAGCAGGTTCCCAGTTGCCGGAAAGTTTCAGTTTTCTCAGGTTTGCTTCGAGGTAATAGTAATCGGTATTTGCCAAGGGAACATCTATCTGTCTTCCCAGAGGGTGATTCCCCACACTGTGTTTCAGCAGGAAGAAGTTATTTGTGCCTGGCGAGGCAAGATATTCCTCAGAAGATAGACTTACCAGTATCTTGTCCGCAGCACCCAGGTACCTTTCCCTATCCTCATCCTCACAATAGGTACTTAATTCATAGAGTGCAGAAGCAATAATTGCCCCGGCAGATGCATCCCGCTCTGCATCGGGAATATTCGGAGCATCAAAATCCCAGTACGGGATCATATCTTCTGGAAGCCTTGGATGATTGAGAATAAAATCAGCTATCCCCAGGGCTTTCTCTAAAAATCTTTTATCCCCTGTTTCTCGGTAGGTCATGGTAAATCCATACAGACCCCATGCCTGTCCCCTGGCCCAGGCAGACTCATGCGAATGCCCCTGGTGGGTGTTTTTCTTTACAACCTCACCGGTGAGTGTGTCATAGGAAACCACATGGTAAGAACTATTGTCTTCCCTGAAATGGTTTTTTAAAGTGGCTTCGGCATGTTTCCTGGCAATTTTGAAATAGATAGAATCACTGGTTTCCCTTGTGGCCCAAAATAGAAGTTCAAGGTTCATCATATTGTCGATGATCACAGGGTAATCCCACTTATCTGCATGATGGTCCCATGAACGGATACATCCAACATTCTGATTGTAGCGGGTAATCAGGGTGTTGGCACCCTGGATCAGCACATCCCGGTATTGCCTTTGCCGGGTGAGACGGTATGCATTCCCATAGCTGCAGAACATTTTGAAACCCATATCATGTGTGCCTCTGTTATATTTTTCTTCCTCGATGTTAGCAGTAAAATGACTGGCAGCCTTCATCCATTTTTCATCCCTGCTAAACTCAAACATCTGCCAGAGACTGCCAGGGAAAAATCCGCTTAAATGGTTGTTAGAGGGAACCAGTACAAGTGAGTTGTCTTCCGTTGCATAGGCCGGGTTTCTCGATGTATCCCCCAGGAAATCCACTGCCCGGGTAAGCTGATCTGTAACAACCTTCATTTGGCTGTCTGAAACCATAGTTGGTTGAATGTTAGATGTACAAGACATAAAGGCTGCAGTGCAGACCAACAAAATCAACATATTTATTCTCATTGTTTCTGACTTAAAGTAAAAGACCCTACAAATTAGCTATTTTTATTCTGCTTTTTACTTCTAATAAGAATCAATTTGGACAACATGAACAGACGTGAATTCACAAAAACTGGAATCAATGCAGGTTTGGGCTTAAGCATTCTCCCCTACACTGTTTCATCTGGAGGGGATAAAACCTCAATCCTGGATTCTATCACCGAAAAGGAAATACGTGATTTTTTAAGCGGATTGTTATACACCCGTCAGGAAGTTGATGATTACTTTGCAGACCTGGCTTTTCCATTTTCCAAGCACAGTCCTGAGTTTGGCTGGTTATTACGGGATGCCTATTTCCAAGACGGCGTGAATGATTCCATATCGGTCTACCATTTTGCCAAGCCGGATGGAGAACGTATCATGTCGAATTATGCTGATTTGCCCTGCAGGATCAATACCTATGGAAACAGCTTTACACAATGCCACCAGGTTAGTGACCATGAGACCTGGCAGGAAGTGCTCGCCGCCCACCTCCAGGAGCCGGTTAAAAACTTCGGCATAGGGGGCTGGGGCGTTTACCAGGCATACCTGCGAATGCTTAAGGAGGAACAAAGGACCCCAGCCAATTACATCATTTTCAATATTTATAGTGATGATCACTACAGGAATCTGGATGCATGGAGAAATGTTCGGGTCAATAAGCATGTAAGATTCATAGAGCCTCCTCTTCCATTTATGAAAGTTGATTTAAAGAACAGGACGATCACCGAGCATACAAATCCAACTCCCCGACAAGAGGATTTCTACAAACTTTGTAATCTTGATGAAACCTATGAAATTTTTAAGAACGACTTTGTAAGCAAGATTCGAATCGCCCACAACAAAGCAGAGGAACGTAATGAAAATCTGGATTACAAGGAAATTCATGCATTAACCCAGACCCATGGTATTGAAACCAGCCTTGATTCCAATGCCACCATGTCAAAGGTAGTGAGTGCCTACCACCGGGAATGTGCACTTTTCAGTACAGAAAAAATCATTGACAAGATTGAAAAATTTGCAGCTGAAAATCATAAAAAGGTGCTATATGTATTGTCCTACCCCGCTGGATACATCGCCCAGGCCCATGAAGAAAACCGAAGGTGGGATCAGAGCATTATTGATTTTATCAATTCGGAAAACCTGCCATTGGTTGATCTGGGACAGGCCCATTTTGATGAATTCAATCAGTTCTCAATTAGCCTGAAAGATTACCTGGAGAAGTATTTTATAGGCCATTATAATCCCCTGGGAAATATGTTTTGTGCCCAGGCTATTCAAGTTAAACTGGCAGAAATGATGGATCCTAAACCAGTACCATACGATACTGATACAAAGTTAGGGAGTATTAAAGCTTAGTATTCATTAAATTATTTCGAGACAATTATGAAAAACTGGATATTTATTTTGTTTGGCCTGGCAGGTTGTACGACTGTGCAGGAATACTCAACATGTGAAAGCTGGGACGAACTGGTAGAGGTTGACAGTTTCCATTATGTGACTCCTGTTCGGGTCTCTGATCCTGGTTCAAAAGAGCAGCCTTCATATACCGGGTTCTGGTTTTATGATGAACAACAATTTGACAAAACCGGCCGGTATGCTCTTGGCATGAAGGTCTATTTCCAGGAACGGGACGTGGAGCCCTCCGATCAGGGTGATATTGGATATATCGATTTGCAGGACGGATACAAATGGACAAAGATAGGTGAAACCACGGCATGGAACTGGCAACAGGGTTGCCGACTCCAGTGGCGCCCGAATTCTGATGAGATCCTGTGGAATGATCGGAGTGATGATGGGACCCATTTTATCTGCCGGGTATATAACTATAAGACTGGTGATCAAAGAACCTTGCCACGACCTGTTTACGATATAACTGATGACGGTACAATGGCCCTGACACATGATTATGCCCGGATGAAGCATGCAGGCACATTATACACTGGTATACCAGATCTTTACGAGGACCTGCAATCCCCCAAAAAATCCGGCATCGAAAGAATGGATATGGAAACCGGCGAGGTTGAGTTTCTCATCAGCCTGGACAGAATGGCTGAGATCGCTTTTCCACAGGGCTATACTGGAAAAACCAATCTGTATTTCTTCCGTGAAGGATGGAATCCCTCCGGCACACGTTTCATCGCCTTCCTGCGGAATATGGACAGTCCGGACCGCCATGTATCGGGCTGGTCAATCTCAGCTGACGGGCAAGATGTCCGCTATTTCTTTGACAATCCAAGTCACCATGTATGGCAGGACGATAATACCATGCTTGAGGGTCGCTATTTTGGGCTTTTCAATGATGATGGATCAGGTAAAATGGTAGAAAAACTGGCCGAAGTGAAGGCAAATGTTGATCCTACCATCTTGCCTGAACCATATGATGACTGGATCATGGGCGATACTTATGTTCTTGACGGTGTGCAGCATTTATTTTTATTTCACAGGCCTACCAGCCTTTTCGTTCCTTTGGCGAGGTTAAAATCAACCGGACCTAACGGGGGAATTTACAGGGTTGATCTTCACGCACGTTGTAGCCAGGATGGCAGGACTGTATCGATCGATGCTACCCACGAGGGACTGGGAAGACAGATGTACATCCTGGATATAAGCCACATTTTAGATAATCCGCCAAAATAAAAAGGGTCATTTTCAACCCGATACAAAAGTTCCTATTTCACTTTAAGTGGGATATGCACATTGAAGGAAGACCCTTCTCTGGTAGGATTGATGTCAATTAATGAACCCGCGCTGTATAAGACTTCCGGATTACCATCTGAATCAATTAAAAGCTGTGGCCTTTCAAGGCGGTTCATTTTGATCGTGTCCCCAGAATTGAGTATAACTTCTTTTTTCATGAAGAATGGATTTCCAGGTTTTGTCCAGCTAATACCATCCTGGGATTCCAGTATAGCCAATCCCGGTTTCCCTTCGGTTATTTTTCCTGAAAAATCCTTAAAGACTACATAAAATTTATCATGTGTCTTATGAAACCAGACATAGGGGTCCTCAGCGGAAGCCATCTTTCCATTTTCCAATGCAATATCAAAAACAAAATGATCTGTAGCAGTAAAAGGCCCGGTCGGTGAATCTGATATGGCTACCCCATGAATACCCCTCCAATGCGGATCATAAAAATTCCCCTTGAAGTATAACAGGTATTTCCCATCTGATGGCCGTTGAACAACCGATGGATTAACCACTATGATATTATCAGGTTTGGATTTTGTATCCTCCGGAGAAGGGTCGACAATGTTATCCGGCTTGACTCGTGTTCTGGGGGACAGGATTGGCGAATCTGGTCTTTTAAATTTCCCGGACATTAAATCTTCAAAACTGTCAAACTCGAGTACACCGATTTTTTGATTCTGCTGAACCCTGTTTCGTTTATTGACATTTTCTCCTTTCGATCCTGCAGGTTGGATCCCGGGATCAACAGAACCTATGTAATACAAATAATATTTCCCATTGAACTTTTTCAAATGGGGATTTGATACCATCTGGGCATCCCAGGCTGTAGGGTCTCCATCCAAGGCCCTTCCCTGCAGTACAATTTTCTGAATTTTAAAATCCCTGTCAGGATAATCAGACACAGCATAAGCAATTTTTGAATATAATACCCAGGCATTTGAAAATACAGGGATGGTATCTCCGCACTCCCAGGTACCATAAAGCATATGATATTTCCCATGATCACCTCTGACAACAGAACCTCCCCATACAAAACGGTCAGGATCATTTAGAATTGAAGGTCCGGATAGAATGCTTCCATCTACCCGGGCATCAATAGGTAAAGCTTTAACCTGTAAGGCCGGGTTTTCTCTTTCAGTACAACCAATCAATAAAATTGCCCAACAGATACTCAATAGTAAATGTTTCATATACTACATCTTCAAATTATTGCCGCTTTTGAATTTTTTGAATTGATTCAATGTCAATTATGCTCAAAAAGAGGAACAATATCTTCAATTATCATAGGGATTTTACTCCTTGCCCCTTGGCCATTTGCATAATCCGAAGCGGTGGTTACTATAACCATGTTTAGATCCTTGATTATCACGATATATTGGCCACCATATCCCAGGGCAATTATCTTATCATGCTCATCTTCTATCTTGGCATCTGCTTCATCCCACCATGTCACATTTTTCTTGGAACGACACCACCAGTGATAACCATAGTCATAATATTTACTTTCTGACACATGGGGTCGGGTAGATTCATCAATCCAATCTTTTGGAACAATCTCTTCATCCATCCATATCCCGTCATCCATGACCAGTAAACCGATCTTGGCCATATCCCTGGGTAGTAAATGCAGATCACTGTGACAATGAGGAGCTCCATTTTCAGATTCCCAGTAATAGTCTATAATACCAAGTGTACTGAACAGGTTTTCTTCAGCATATTCATCCGCTTGTTTTCCCTCAAGGGAGTAAATAATGCCTCCGAGAAGATTAGAACAATCATTGCTATATTTAAATTTCTCGCCAGGTTTTGATTCCAGGGGTCGGCCGAGGATATATTGAAGCAGATCATCAGGCTCATCCTCAATAAAATCCTCTCCCTCCAGAAATCCAGATGTCATTGTCAAAATATGTTTCAGGGTGATTTGCTTTTTTTCTGCTGTTTCCAAAGAATCATATTGGGGGAAAAAACTAAATATTGGTCGGTCGATATTCATAATATTATTGCGTTCTAAGGCTATACCCAGAAGCAATGAAGTAACACTCTTTGTGCAGGAGTGGATGTTATGAAGTTGTGTACGATCGTACCCATAAAAATATTCATCAAGTAAAAGCTTATGATCCTTTATAATCAATAAGGATTCCAGGCGTCCAAAATCCTGCCTGATAAGCCTCACCATCAAATCAAAAAAAGCTGCAGAGTCAGAAGTGGATTCAAATATCGAAGCAGTCTGCAATCCATCTGTTATTTGCTCAGGCTGGTTGTAGACATATTTAACATTTCCATTCAAATCAGGAAGGCGAGGATAAAATAGTTTGTTTGCAAGATTAGCATCACCACGAATGAAGTCAAGTGAGTCAGGAGGAATACCATTACTTGGGTCTTCGGGATAGACAACCCCGGTGATGGTTGTTAATTCCTGATCAACAGTACCCAGGTAAGTACTACTGTTACCATCGACTATTTTCAACTGGTTCGTAGAGTCATCAAATTGAATATTAACCAATTCCCACTCATCATAATATAGGCCGTCCCATAAAAAACAACCTCGGACTGTTAATTTCTTGTTTATGGTTCCACTGATTTTGATTACCGGCTCAAGTGTTCCGTTTGGGAATTTTAGAGATGTTTCCGGAGTGCATCTCCATAAACCATCTATTGATACATAGTGGGATGCTTGAGTGGTATCTGATGAAGTGTGGGTGATGTCATTTTTGCTCTGACAACTGTTGAAAATGACAGTAGATAAAATGACTAATGATATCGATTTCAATACATTCATATGACATTGCTCCTATCACTCAAGCAACCAATTCAGGTTAAAAACCGCCACACTTGTTTCATCATATAATTTATTCTCTCCACCCTCATATAATAAGTAGATTGTTCCGTCTTTATCCACAGCCAGGGATGAATAGGCGCTGAAGTTAGCATCGATGATACGTTCGACAGGCCATGTAGCAGATCCATTGAAGGAAACCCATACCGTCATCTGATAACGCCATCCCCCGGCCCAACCTGGGGTACTAAATAGCAAGACATCATTCTCCGGAAAAATATCATCTGGCATTCGTGCCAACCCTGCCCTGCATCCGTAACTTGGTCTTGTGCCATATTTGAAATAAAAGGGTTCTCCTATTTCAAACAAGTCATCAGAAACATACCAGTCTACAAACCTTTCGCCACCATCATGGCTCCATGCTATCCGTCGCCTGTGGTCGATAGACATATGAGACCGGGAGTTGTAATATATCCTTCCATCAGTCAACAACAGATCTTTCATTTCGTCTATGGTTTTGATGGCCCCGACAAC
>CAZXOJ010000078.1:0-15430 GCA_964642325.1 uncultured Bacteroides sp.
TCCTTGCTGACCAATTGCATACTTCCCTTTGGCAGGTCAAAATCCTTCAGGGTGCTATCGCTTTTGAGAATAGTAAGCACATCGACCAGTGCATTGCCCATTCCTATTATTCTGCTCATAGGTAGTTGTATTGAAATAATCTTACAAATATATTGGAATATTCATTTTAACCTATTATTTTCGCAGGGCAAAAAAATTAACCTTCCTCAGTAGCTCAGCTGGTTAGAGCATCTGACTGTTAATCAGAGGGTCGTTGGTTCGAGTCCAACCTGAGGAGCCCCCTGAAGTCCTGATCAAATTGGTCAGGACTTTTTTATTCTAAAATTTTAATCATAACCGGTTGGACGAGAAGCCTGTCTCGATGAACGGAGCGAAATCGGGAAGTCCAACCGGGTAATCCTAATGAGGGAGCAACGATGTCAGTTAGTTCCAGAATTACGAATGCTACGGCGGCATAAACGGTAATTATACGTATGACTTCCCTGCGTTTTAATTTCTGCCAGAATGAGAAAGGATTATCAGCATTCCCAGGCATCAGGTTTAATGGTTGATTAATGCAAGTTAGTGACTTGAAGCATGTGATGCAAATCTTGCTTTCTCCTACTACTTCTGCTATCCATACTTAATGTATATCGATGATTTTGAGTGGATAGAAACATTCAAATCATGCCCCTTGGTCATTTGATACTTTCAGCAAAAAGTTTGTAAGTGATATTGTTGTGAGGCAACTAAATGGTATCTTCCTTGCACCCGGTTTCTTCAGACCTCATTTGCCCTTTATTGCACCAAAGAAATACTATGATCTGTACCCCGATGAGGAGTTGAAATTACCTGAGAACAGGGATCTCCCGGTCCATGCACCCGATTTTGCAGATAATGGCATGGCAGAGCCCCGGAGCTATTATGATGTCCCTTTGGAAGGGAACATAACGGAACAGAAACAAAATGAGTTTCTGCGGGGGTATTATGCATCGGTATCTTACATGGACGCACAAATTGGGAAAGTGCTGAAAGAATTGGATCTTTTGCAATTGCGGGAAAAGACCATTATTGTATTATGGAGCGACCATGGCTATCATTTTGGTGAACATCACTCATGGGGTAAAAAAACCAATTTTGAAGAAGCCACCCGAAGTACTTTGATCATCAGCCACCCGGACATGAAAATAAAGGGAACGTACACCGATGGATTGGTAGAACTTATAGACCTCTATCCTACCTTATGCGAATTAACAGGCTGGACATTCCTGAAGGGCTCGAAGGAACAAGTTTTGCACCCCTTTTTAAAAATCCGTTTCAGCCTTGGAAGAAAGCCGTATTCAGCAGGGCAAAACCAAAGGGAGTACAGGGATACACCATGCGAACCCCCAGGTACCGGTATACCGAATGGAGAGATAATGAAAACATCATTACAGTCGAAATCTATGATCATATCAACGACCCGCAGGAAAACATCAACATCGCACAACAAACTGAATTCATTGAACTATCTAAGAAGTTGAAAGCTCAGTTTGACGAAGGCTGGCAGTCTGCCCAACCAGAGGAACCATCAATGAGGCGAACAATACAGGTTGAAGTCTGTTTTGGGAAAAACACCCAACGGAAGGTTGGACGAGAAGCCTGTCAAGCGCTTTACAGATGTCTTTATGAAACTTATTAATCCAGGTCCCACCTGTTTTCATTCGGGACCCTGGGATCCACATCAAGTTTGGCGATCCATACTTTGAATAGCATCCTGTGGTGATCGAGCTGTTCCGCATATTTTTCATTTAATGCCAGGTTAACTGTTTCACCCGGATCGTTTATCATGTCAAAAAAGTATTCGTCTCCATTATCGAATACTGCGTATTTAAAATTCTTTGACCTGATCATTTGTGCTTTGTTATTGTTTGCTTCCATGGCGATGAATTCACGGTTCAGTTGCTCTGAATTCTCGGCCACAGGTAACAAGCTTAATCCAACCTGCTTTTCAGGAGCAGGAATCCCTGCTGCTTCACACAGTGTGGGCATAATATCGTAGCCACTTACAGGTTGAACAGAATCCACTTCACCCTCGTTAATTCTCCCCGGCCAGCTTAGTATTAAAGGAACTTTTGCTGATTCATCGTAAACGGTGCTTTTACGAACTGTTTGATGGTGCCCCATTCCTTCTCCATGATCGGATGTAAATACAATAATGGTATTATCGGCAAATCCAGTTTCTTCAAGCGTTTTAAGCAATCTTGCAATTTCTGCATCCACCATTTCAACATTCCGGTAATAGCTCCAGAGATAATAGCGCCAGTGTTCCTCTGACCAGTCTCCTTTTGCAGGTTCCCGCCTTAAACGTGTTTCCCTGTACATTTCTGATTCCTCAAAATCAAAATTGAAATTATCGGGCAATGGCGGCAGCTGGTCCCTGATCGCATCGTATCGGCAACCTTTATCTGATTCGTTCATTCTTAACCATTCACATATATCATGTGGTTGCAGGAATGAAGCGACCATGATAAACGGTTTTCCTCCTTTGTAATTCCGCATCCAGGATTCACACGCCAGTGCCACACTGCTGTCAAGTGTTGCCCCCGGTCCACTCCATCCATTTGCAAGGGTATTGAATCCAGGGATCTCTGGAACAGTATACCCCGGCAGATGCCATTTACCGCTGTAGATCGCTTCGTAGCCACCCTTTTCTGTAAACCATACACCTAAATGAGGGATAGATTTACGAATGGCCTGACCGTTCGTATAAACACCTGTTTCGCTTGGTGTCCTTCCGGTAAAGATGGAAGCACGTGCCGGTGAACATACAGGGTTAGGACTGTATGATTGTAAAAAACTTACTCCATTTGCTGCCAGTTTATCCATGGCAGGAGTATAGATATACGGACATCCTAAAGCGCTAATTGTATTGATATGCTGTTGGTCGGTGATAATCAACAGAATATTGGGCTTCAAACCTTCTTCTTCCTTGCTTTTACAGGAATCCATTAATTGCGCACTGACAAAATAAGCTGTACCTGCTGCTGTAAGCTTAACAAATGTTCTCCTTTTCATAACTCAAAAATTAATTGTTAAAACTTCCGGAAACGAACTCGTTGTAATACTCAGCAGCATGCTGATTGCAGATCTTGGCGCTGAAAGATGAAATGGCTGCACAAAGAAGGTTGTTATCATCCAGATAGTATTCAATCGGATTGATCCCGTAACCGAATTGCACGTAACATTTTAACTGCCTGTTTTCATATGAGTGATATAACTCCGGAGCTTCACTGATGATATGACCTGATTTCGGTATCAAACCATTTTCAAGGAAAGTAAAAGATCCTAGATTCTCAATGCTGAAATCGGGCTCAAACAGATATCTTATCAATCCAAATTCATGTATTACCTGTTCCGGTTTTTCTTCAACGAAGTGTTTTTTGTTAGTAATTCTGATTATTTTTTCGGATTCGACCACTGCCTTTTGATGATAATTAAGTTCAGGAACGACTTTGCCTTCTGCAGTAACAAATTTGCTTGTCAGTTCCCACTCAAGTGGCAAATGGAATTGAGATGCATCCGTTATCACATGACCTTCAATAATGTTTTCCCTACCTCCCTGATGAACTCGTTTTTCATAAAACGAAATTTTACTTTGATCATCACTGCTGGTTTTTTGCTGCAGATCAAGGTAGCCAACGATCAGGTTTCCATCGTTGGTGTACCCATGATTTTTCCAGATCAGATAACTTGCCTTCCAATTATTTTTGCTTTCGCTCCATATATCCTCAACCCCAGGTAGTTGAAGACTTCCAGGAGAGTATTTATTAAGATGAGAAGGTTCGATCGGAATTTTTGTAGTAATTCGCTTTTTTTTTGCCATTTGGTCGGATTTTAAGTAAGAATGGATGAAGATAGCACCTCAGAAATACGAATTAGTATCAAAGATATTAATTCTGAGGTGATTTAAAACCAGGATTTTTATGGTGCCAGCCTATGGCCTAAAAGAAATAAAGGGTAACATAACCTGCCACGAGCAGGGAAAGAATCAGAATAATGAAATATATAAATCCGAGTATCAGCTCCTTTAGAATGATCTTCCAAAGTGCCTGCTGGTAAAATCGTTTCATCCCGGCTGTGAAATATACCGGAACGAGGATATACATAAATGCAATGTACTCACTATTCTCTTTGAGAATCTGGCTTAGGATGATCATCATTGAAAACACTAGCAACATGAATGAGTGCATATTGATGGAAAACATCAGGTGTTCAATATAAAATACTCTTCTCCTGACATATAATAATTTCAATAATATGGCAAATACTGGCATTAGTAAAAACAAAACATAGGAGATAGTTCGGTAAAAATTCTGTAAGAAAATAGCTTTGTTTGTCAAAGCATCGATGGCTCCTTCTCTCAATCTTTTACGTCTTTTGGCTTTTCTGATAGATTTATTTACGTCAGTTGTATCTATATCAACCATAAAAATTGAATCATTCTTGAGAATTTCAATGACGGTTGAATCATCCCTGACCATATCCGTTGTATCGGCTGTGACTTGAAGCCAGTTTTCACCAGCCTCCGATATTTTCTTACTTGTGGACTGTGCCAGGAAAAAGAATAACAGGCTCATGAGAAGGTACAGACGAAAGGGAGACATATATGTCTTCCGTTTGCCTGCCAGGTACTCCCTGGTAAGGAACCCAGGTTTAAAAAGAAAAGGGAATATGGAACGAATGATCCGGCTGTCAAGATTAACAATATCTCCTACCTCGGCCAGGATATCTTTCAGTGGACGATTTAACGCTGTAAAACTCTGTCCGCAGTTGGAACAAAAATTACCGCGGTCTTTGTATCCACAATTCTGGCATTCTTTTAATTCGCCATTATCTTTAACCTGTATGATATCTTTTTCTACCAAATGTGTGAGCGATCAGTCCATAAATATAATATTATATAAAATATCATTTTATACCGACTAACGGTCGGTATAAGTTATCATATTGACTTTGAAATGATTAGGGTTGTTTAAAACTACTTTCCAGTTTGGGATCCCCTTTCCCGTCATAAACTGCCTTTCTGGGGTATGGAAAGACTGGTCTGGTCATTTTTACTTCCCCATCCTGGACCTTTGACATGATCACCCGATCAGGGGCCCTGCCATTCTCCACCCAGTCCCTCAACAAGCCAATCCAATCTGCTTTGTCCGGTCCTGGTCCCCCACCGCAATGCAAAACACCAGGCAACAAAAACAGGCGGACGTAATCTGAAATGGCCGGATCATTCTCTCCAAGTGCCTTATAATGTTCAATAGTAGCATATGCCGAAAGCGCAGGATCATTCCATCCATGAGAAATGATCATTTTCCCCTTCCTCTTTTTAAATTCACTATAATCGGTGGATGTTGCATCCAGATATGCCGAGGCATACCGGGTTTCTTCAAAGAATTCAGAAAAATCATACGTCGAATAGTCCCAGTCCGGATCCTGGTAAATCAGGTATTTGAACATTTCTGTCCCAAATCCAAACTGCGAACTCGGAAATCCGAGTCCCATCAATCCTTCATTGGGACCAGTAATCCAGTTCATCCATCCATTGGGTTCATTCTCACAACCCAGTGGAAAACCCGGATATATTTCTCCGTGCTCGCTAGCTATTCCGTCATAAACCATATGAATGGCTTTTACCTGATTGAGGGTAAAACAATCTTCATCAATAACACCATCAGTACAGATTGGCAGCCTGGAAAAGTCAAAATCACATTCCTCAGGATCATTCAGGATATTATCCTTTACCCCATCAAGCTCATCACATTGATCCAATACGGCTGCCTGTAACATGGCCAAATTATTTTTTGTTATGACAGGCTCTTTAAGGTTATCCGGATCAGGATAGATGGCCTGCATGTTCTGGATGAACTCTGCACCAATGGCCGGCCATCCAAAGGCCGGGGCACCGACTATGATCCCATCGAAATCTTCAGGGTATCTCTGCGCTTCCATCATTGCCTGGCCTCCACCACGTGAGCATCCCATGAAATAACTATACTCCGGATCCTGGCAGTAATATTTTGTAATAATAGCTTTGGATACTAAAGCAGTCCGGTGAATGGCAAGGTGGCCGAAATTAATCTGCCTCTCCATATTATCAAGAGCCCAGTCGGCTTTGATACCGCTTCCCTTATGCCCGGTATTAGTACCCGAAGTAGCATAGCCATCATGAACACTCCATCTTGCCCCATTCGCAATAGAACCAACAAATCCACCGCCGCCGCCCATGAAAAACCTTCCATTCCAGTCCCCCGGAAGCAGCAACTCAAAATCAATTTCCTTGCCAATAGTTCCCAGGACCTTGCAATAAGATGTCTTCTCAGAAACAACAGTAGCCTCTGTGATCTCCACCTCAGGAAACCGGAGATTTATAACCTCTTCACAGGCAATGCATGCACTAGTATCCGCAGTAATAATTTCCTGTCCAACTAAAGTATGACTTAATACAACTAATAATATATTGCTAATTATAAATCTCTTAACGTTTCTCATTTTATCAGTTTTGGGGTGAATAATTATCATTTACAAGTTACAAAACTTACACAAACATTCATAAGACATAAGTGTCATTACGGCCTCTGCTGGTAACTTTATCGCCCAATTCTCGTAATATATAGCCAGTTAAAAAACTATAATTATGAAAAAGCTTCTTTTCCTTTCTGTCCTGGCACTGGTCATGTTTTCCTGTGAGAAGAAAGAGCCACTGGTCTGGGGAGATCTCCTGATCATTACCGAGTATGAAAGTACGGCAGAAGAAAATGTAGAAGTAACACTGTATAGCTCCTATGATAACTTCGTGAATTATGTATTCGTTGAGAGACAATTATCTGACGAGTACGGAGAAGTGTATTTCCCGGAGTTGTTACCAGGATGGTATTACTTTGAGGCGGAGAAGTCCAAGTCTTCACTCTTTGCCGTCTATGCCATGGATTCAATTCAGGTTTTGGGCACGCAGCAGGTAAATAAGATCCTGAATATGGAGCCAACCGACTAGGTTGGGTCATCGCGAATGAAACCAGTCTAAATTATTGCCTTTCTTTTTCAGGTTTCAGTACAACCTGGACATAATTATCCATATTGAAAAAGGTTTTTGCTGCATCCTGAACCATCGTAGGATCAAGTGTATCTATAAAATCCGGATAGGCCAGGATAAAGGCAGGGTCATCTTTTCTTATGGCATAGGACACCAGGTTGGATAACCAGAAACGGTTTCTTTCAAGCTGGGACTCAAATGAACGCCGCTGTGTTTCTTTTACCTTGTCAATATAACTATTCTCCGGCCCATATACCTGCACACTGTCTATCACCTGGAATACAGCCTCAATTAATTCTTCCACCCTGTCGGGTTCACAACCGAAGGAAATGGAGATACTGTATTCTTCCCTGGGGTAAAGGTTGAGCGTGGATCCTATGCGGGTACCATATGTGCCTGATAGATCTTCCCTCAAAGTTTCTCTCAATTTTATCCTCATCACACTTGCCATGGATGAAATGGCGTAGTTGTCAATGCGGTTCCATGGATGTTGCCCTGTGAAATTCAGGCTCACCTGGCTCTTTTCCTCCTGCCCGCGGTAGACTGTTTTCTTGATCACACCTTCAGGCGGATGGATGCCGGTATCCTTCCAGTTCTCAAACCTTGGGGCTCCATAAAGGTTCCCAAGGTACTGAAGGATGAGGGGGCGGATAGAATCAATATCGAATTTTCCAACAAACACAAAAGTAAAATCCTCTAGATCCTTAAACCTTCTCTTGTATATTCTCCAACTTGCATTCGGATTAATTTCATTAAGTGTTTCCAGGGATAATGGACGTCGACGATGATGATACTGTGCCATGGTAACCATGATGGTATCATAGAAAGCTGATTCCGGACTGCCTGAACGGTTCTGAATATAACCTTCCATACGTGTTTTGTAAGACTTGTATGCCTCCAGATTCCTTCTCGGTCTTGTTAGATACAGGTAGATTAGCTGGAACATGGTTTCAAGGTCATCCGGAGAAGCACTTCCAGTAACACCTTCAGTCAACTCATTAATAAATGGAAATACACTGACCACCTTGCCGTTGAGTTTCTTATTCAGGGCATTCAGATCAAACTCACCGACACCACTGAGTTTAATGATCTCAGGTGCTGCCCGTGCTGACTTGTAATTTTTTGTTGACACCTGGGAATGGCCCCCGGGACTGAAACCCTGGAAGAGCACTTCATCATTTTTAATGTGGGTTGGCTTCAGGATTACATTGATCCCATTAGAAAGTTTCCAGCGGGTGATCCCCAATTCTTCTCTTTTGTCTTCCTGTAAAATATATGAACTGACCTTCAGGTCTTCCATCAATGGCAGGTCTGAAATGACATCCTTATAGGGAGAGATTTCTTTCTGCCCGACACTGGCAAAAACTGCAAGCAAAGCATCTTCATCAGGAATCTCAAAATCTTCTTTCTCGGGGGCATTTATCAGCACAACCCTGTTGGTTGCCCCCATCCATTCCCCAACCAGGTCATTTATCTCTTTAAGTTCAATATCTGGCAGAAGCTGGCTGACTGCCTTGAACTCAAAAGCTATCCCAGGGATTGGTTCACCCTCAAGGAAATGCCGCATGTATTCCCTTGCAAACCTGGAAGATTCCGTTTTGTCTCTTTCCAGGTAGGACTTCTCAATCCGTCGTAACAACCATGTCTTGGTACGGTCCAGTTCTGATTGCGTGAACCCGTGCCTCTCTATGCGTGCTGCTTCAGTTAATATGGATTCAAGTCCGTGAATTATTCCATCCTCCTTAATTCCGATATTCAGGGAATTGATATTCAGGGTTCTGACCAGGTTACTGCGTGAGACATATCCGAACAGGAATGGTGGATCGGCCTGATTTAACAGTTCATACAAACGGATATTTACCATCCTTGTAAATAATTGTTCCACGAGCATCCTGCGATAATCATCAACAGTTTCTTCAGGCAGAACCTCAGTCTTATAATATATCGCAAGAGAGGTATTCGTAGCTTCTGGGTCAGTGGCCAGGGCAAAGACAGTTTCCTGGTGGCCAGGAACTGAATATATTTTTCTTTCCCTTGGATCTGCTTTCCGTGGAATCTTTTCAAAGTACTTGCCAAGAAGATCCCGGATTCCTTCGGCTTCGAAATCACCTACTGCAACAACGGCTATAAGATCAGGCCTGTACCAGTCAGCATAAAACCGCTTCAGACTCTCGTGATTAAAATTCTCAATCACCTGTACTTTTCCAATAGGTAGTCGTTCAGCATATCTGGAGTCCTTGAGGATAGCCGGGATCTGCTTGTCAAGCATCCTCATATTGGCCCCCCTCCCCAGACGCCATTCTTCAATGATTACTCCCCTTTCCTTATCAACTTCTTCAGGTTCAAAACTTACATGTTGTGCCCAATCTGCCAGGATCTGAAACCCTTTCTCAATAACATCCGAACTGTCAGTCGGAAGCTGAAGCATATAGACAGTTTCGTCAAATCCCGTAAAGGCGTTTATCTCGGGGCCGAATTTTATACCTATGGATTCCAGGTAATTAATGATCTCCTTTTTGGCAAAATTTTTGGTGCCGTTAAAGGCCATATGCTCTGTGAAGTGAGCCAGTCCCAACTGATCCTCATCTTCCAGGACAGAACCAGCATTTACCACAAGCCACAACTGTGCACGGTTCTCAGGTTTCCCGTTTTCCAGTATGTAATAGGTCAGGCCATTTGAAAACTGTCCTATGAGAACGGCAGAATCCACCGGAATATCAGTTCCTTCAGGGATCCTGTCCGGGATCGTGTCCGAAGTTATTGCACAAAATCCACTGCAGGTAATCAATGCAAACAGGGCAACAACCATTTTTCCCAGATATTGGATAACCTTCATTTCAAAAAAAGACATTTTCCGTTGTAAAGTTAGGATATTATAATCGTAAATACTGATGTTCATGCCCGGCACCAAAATCGTGGTAAACTAACAACCACAATATATCCGGCAATAGAACCCAAGCCCAGGCAATGTTCCGTAAGAACAGTCCGCGAATTATATTATTTATTGCAATTTCATCATGCAAAAATATGCCTGTGACCCGTTTCATTATTTATTTTATTGTCATTCATGCCGGCTTGATATCCATGATAATGGGCCAGACAGCAAAAGATCTACGCTTTGAGAATATTACTGTCAATGACGGTCTTTCACAGAGCACAGGCAGGGTTAGATAACTCCACGCCGCGTATTAATTGTTTCTATGAAGACAGGCAGAACCGGCTATGGATTGAAACAATGGGATTTGGTTTGCTTGAGTATGACAGGGCTACAGGAAAGATAGTGAATCAATACCAACATGACCCCTCTGCCAATTCCTTAAGCAGTAACGCAATATCATCTGGCTTGAGGATAGTTTTGGTGAATTCCGGATCGCGACAGCAAATATGGAACTAAACCGCCTTGACAAGGAAACCTGCGAGCAGATAGCGAGACAGGCAAGGGAAGGAACTTTATTTTTACACTCCCTGCGATTAGATAAAACAATTATGAGTCCTATTGCTGGCAGGATTTCTTCATGATCCTTTTCAGGTTGTAACTGGTTCCCCATTCCATTGCCCGATTGAAATCATGGCAAAAATCCTCAGCTGGATTTCCCATTTTCATTTTTATCTGTCCCCTTAATGCGTAGCAGTCCCCGGAATGATGATCCAGATACAGGGCCATATTTATATCGTCCCTCGCCGATTGATAATCCATGAGGTTGTAGGAGGATTTCGAACGCTGGTAAAAATACATTGGGTTTGTGTCATCCTGCTCAATGGCAAGATTGAAATACTCAAAAGCCCTGGATGGCTGCTCCTCAACGTCATTCATAAGGATTCCCAGGTAATAATAAATTTCCGGATCATCAGGATTAATACCAAGGGCAATATTTAGATCTGTTTGGGCCCCATCAGCATCCTCCAAAAATACCTTGGTAGCACCGGCATATTTCAGAAAATCTGAACTCCCGGATACCATGTTTACAGCCATTGTTAAATCTGCCAGGGCAAGGCGGTAATTTTTACCGGCAAAATAAGCATAGCCCCGGCAAAAATAATAATTAACATTCTCAGGTGCCATTTCGATGGCTTTATTGACCGCATTTCCTGCAATATCCAGAACACTGGCTAAAGCTTTGAAATCAAGCTGCAAACCTATCTCAAGATCCGAAAGCATGGCATCCGTATCCCCAAGGTTGTAATTGGCAACTCCCCTAAGAATATACCCGAGCGCGTAACCTCTCTTAAGTTTGATTGCCTGATCAAAATCTTCTTTTGCTCCCTGGAGATCTTTTAATTCAATTTTCGTTATCCCTCTATTAAGCCAGGATATTGGAAATTGTGGGTCAAGATCAATGCTCTTATTAAATTGTATGAGGGCTGTAGAATATTCCCCAAGACCGTTACCATAGACAGTACCCAGGGCGAAATATCCCAGGGCATGATCAGGATATTCACGTATTAATGCCTCAGCAAGTTCTTTTGCCTTCTTGTTATTTATATTCAACAGATCATAAGATTCACAGAAATGATGATAGGCTGATTCAGGGAATTGTTCTTTGATCTTTTCCATTGATTGCATGTCACCTTTATCAAGGTAATGCTCCAGAAGAACCTCAGGATCTGAAATCTGAGAGTATGTGTTTATTGAAATCTGAAGCAGTATGAGGCCTAACAGGCAAGTAAATAAGGGTTTTCTTGTCATGATAATGGTACTAGGTTTCCAGATTTATCAAATATCCGTTATGTTTCCGGATATTCAAAACTGAGCCGTCAGAAAATATCAAATATTGCCCTTTGATCCCACTAAGTTTTCCACCGATATTATTCAATTTATCGAAGCTTAGACTTTTCACTTTATCAGGGTACTGAAGGACAGGATAGGTTATTTCCGTAATCTGATTGTCAGGACTAAGGTATATTGATAATTCTTTCGCCAGGAATCCTGAGGCTGTATTTTTTTCCGCTACCAGGTCAATGTCCCTGTCGATTTCATTGGTTAGCATATGTCTCCAGTTGGTCTTATCACTCATTTTTGCTTTCATTTCTACTTCGATTCGCCCGGCAAGAAAACGGTTTGGTGTTTTTGCCAGCCTGATTGCTTTCCAGGCTCCCTGATCAATCCATCGCGTTGGTACCTGTGAAGACCTGGTGACCCCAACCTTCAGTCCACTCGATATCGCCAGGTAAACGAAATGATCCTGCAGGCAGTGATCTTCTGACCATTTCATATCACGTGATTCCCCATCCTGCGCCCTGCATAATTCCGGCCGTAAAATACACTCACTGGTTTCCGGGGCCGTTGTAAAGCAGGGATAGCAAAAACCCTGGGCAAAGGATTTTCTGGTGACCCTGCCACACCTTATACAATGAATAACGCCCTGATATTCCAATTCAATCTGTTCCCCCAGTAGCTCGTTCATGTTAATCATATCGGGACCGAGCGGTAAATAATAGGAAACTTCATCGCCTAATTCACCATGCATTTTAAGTAATACACCCTGTTTTATCATATTGTGAAATTTAATTCAATAAAAATCATAAAAATATTTAACATATCAAAATACTGATTATCTGATATTTATAAAATAAGGCAAATAAAATTTCAGAAAAATATAGTACTATGTATTGCATGGTACTATATTTTTTTCATATCTTTGCATAGAACAATTGTATGTTATGGATGGTATTGTAAAAATAGTACTAGCGCTTAAATTGAAATTCCTGCTGATAATCCTGAGTATGGGAACCAGCTATTTCGTAGAACATAGCCATAAAAAAAAGGTGGATCCTGTTTATTCTATCGAAACCGTCAGTCCGGATACCAGTCTGAAGGGCTCAGGACATATCGATGTCCGATCATTGTTCAAAATGGCCGATGATTTTCATGGCTCACAATTGGAGTCCAGAAAAGGTATCCCTCACAAACCTGTAGGCTATGTTACTGATAGACCATTCAGTTCTCAGGACCTAGAAATATATATTGTATTATAAATTTTCCACAAGAAATGCAGATAAAATGAATGTAGAAAACGCCAAAGCACAGATGAGGAAGGGTATTCTGGAATACTGCATTCTTTCTTTTCTTTCCAACAACGATGCCTATGCATCAGACATTATTAAAGAGTTGAAAGAAGCCAGGTTGATTGTCGTGGAGGGGACATTATACCCTTTATTGACAAGGCAGAAGAACGCCGGACTATTGAGTTACCGATGGGAGGAATCGACCCAGGGTCCCCCGAGAAAATACTATACCATTACTGAGACTGGTCGGAAATTTTTGGATGATTTGCATCATTCCTGGAATGAACTGGTGAGTGCCATTGACATGTTAAACAAGAAAGAAACAAAATAATTACCTGATGAAAACGACAGTAAAAATAAATTTAAGCGGACAGATATTCGACCTGGATAATGATGCTTATCAGGCCCTGAAGGATTACCTCGATGCCATTAGCCAACGATTCAGGGACATGGAGGAGGGAGCTGAGATCATCTCCGACATTGAATCACGCATTGCTGAATTGTTCCAGTCAAAGATCTCTGATAAAAAAGAAGTTATTACCATTGAGGATGTAAATGACGTAATCACCATCATGGGGCAGCCGGAGGATTACCTGGAAGAGGAGAGCGTGAATGAAGAGTCCGGAAAATCCTATTCGAAGGGTAGAAAATCAAAAAAATATTACCGTGATGGAGATAATGCAATTCTTGGAGGGGTATGTTCTGGCCTTGGAGCATATTTTGGTATTGAAAATTGGCTCATGCGTTTATTATGGGTGATCTTTTTCTTTGCAACCGGTGGAGGTCCACTTTTTATCCTGTACATAGTCCTTTGGATTGCAGTGCCTAAGGCAGTGACAGCCGCTGAAAAACTCGAAATGCGCGGAGAAAAAGTAAACGTATCCAACATTGAAAAAACGGTTAAAGAAGAATACGAAACAGTTAAAGAAAATGTAAAAGAAGGGTATGAGAAAGTAAAGAGATCTAAGGAGTTAAAGAAGACAGGTAATGTCATAGATGAAATATTTCATGTGATTGGCCAGATTGTCCTGGTATTCTTAAAGATCATACTTGTTATCATCGGGTTTGCGTTCATTATCAGTGGTTTAGCCGTATTATTTGCGTTATCTGTTGCAGTTTTCTTCCGAGATAGCATTTTGTCTACTGAAATATTTGGTGCACCGATTCAATCGTTCAATGAATTCTTTGGAATACTGGCTGATCCCACCAGCATGACCCTGATATCCGTTGCCTTGTTTTTTGCCATTGTTATCCCTTTGATCGCGCTAATATATGCCGGTATAAAAATGATGTTCAGGTTTAAGGCCAATGACAAAATGATTGGATTGACAGCCTTTGTTCTCTGGATCATAAGTGTCGTTTTCCTGGTCACAATGGCTGCCTTCGAGGGATGGAATTTTAATGCCTATGGCCGCTCAAGTACTACGAGTGACCTGGATACTTTTTCATCGGACACGATCAATGTTCGAATCGTTTCTGATCCCGGTATTGAAGGATTCAATGATGACTGGTATTTCAGTTATGATAATTCATGGACCATGATCTCCACTGAAGAACGCTTATATGGAAAGATTGACCTTGATGCGGCACCAGGGGAATTCGACGAATATGAGCTCTCCATCCGCAAAAATTCACAGGGAAGAGACAGGGCCCAGGCTTCGATCAATGCTGGCCATTTGGATTTTGGATGGAAACTGGAAGGAAATACACTATTCCTTGATCCGTATTTCAGCCTGGAAAAACCCAATAAATGGAGAAGTCCGGGCACAAAGGTTACCATAATGGTGCCCCCCGGAAAATACATCAGGCTGGATAATAACACCAGGTACTTCCTCCGTAATGTTGAGACGGTTGAAGATATCTGGGACCGCAAACTTGCCGGTGAGGTATGGCAGATGACTGAAGATGGCTTGGTGAGTGTTGAATGAGTGATCAGCGGTACAAAATAGGAATATATTCCGGGCATTTCCTTTCCTCAAATTCTATGTTCAGCCTTGAAAAACGGGGCCTGCCATTTTCGAGGGGAATTTCCACCCATTCCTGTCCAACAAGTGGCATCGCATACCGAATAAAATCATCCGTCACATCGAGCCCGTCTGAACTCAACCAGTTTTTGGGAAGCTGACGGGCGGATACTGCAACCTTTTCCAATGGTACCTTATCATAATACAGCTGGTAGGTATTTCCAGGTTTGCGAAGCATGGTTGCCATAAAACCGCTGCCGTCTGACATAGCTATCTCGACTGCTTTTTTTCCAACTGTAAAAGCTTCATCTGCATCGACTGATGAAAGGCTGAGTGAAGTGGAACGCTGCAGAACACCGGGCACCTGCCAGGATGCCTGTCCCCTTGCATTGAGTCCCTTCTCATTCAGATA
>CAZXOJ010000079.1:0-15422 GCA_964642325.1 uncultured Bacteroides sp.
ATCTATTAACTCATTTTTTTCTATATTTGCACGAATTTTAGAATTACCTGATAATTTTTATCATCAAAGCACCTGCGATATGTACTGGACATTAGAGTTAGCTTCAAAATTGGAGGATGCTCCCTGGCCAGCCACAAAAGATGAGTTAATAGATTTCGGCATTCGTTCCGGTGCCCCCCTCGAGGTTATCGAGAATTTACAGGAAATTGAGGATGAAGGAGAAATCTACGAGAGCATTGAAGACATTTGGCCTGACTATCCGAGTAAGGATGATTTTTTCTTTAACGAAGATGAATACTAAATAAGAAGGCTGTCCAAAGGGCGGCCTTTTTTTTTCTACCTCCCCAGATTATATTTCAAATAGATTTTGATTAATCCAGAAGAGAGATAGTAAGGGCGACCTTTGGCCAACCCTCTGAAGGCATTGTGGAATTTCAACTACCTGCGTTTGGAATTGCAATTTTGATGAAGCTCGTCAAAAATGGTTACTTTTATATGAACCAGTTCAGGTAATTGAAAGTCAATCATCGGGGGATGGCTCCCACTAATCAACACGAAAATGGATTTAAACAGACGAGAATTTATTGGCAAAAGCACGAAGTTGACCATAGGCATGTCGGCTTTGGGATTAATCTCAAACAGTTCTTTGGCGGCTCATGGACCAGAAAAGAAGCTCAGCATTGCCCTGGTTGGCACTGGGTCCAGGGGCACAGGCACCTGGGGCAAGGACCTGTTGATACAGTATCCGGATCAACTGGATATGGTGGCTTTATGCGATATTAATCCCAAAAGGCTTGATTTTGCAAAAAAATACATAGGCACCGCTGCCCCTGTTTACCTGGCCGGGGATTTCAACCGCATGATTAAGGAAACCAATCCTGATGTTGTAATTATCACAACTACCGATTGCTACCATGCAGAGTATGCCATCAGGGCCATGGAACTCGGCTGTGATGTCATATGCGAAAAGCCGCTGGTAACAGAAGCCTGGCAGGCACAGAAACTCCTGGATACCGAAAAAAAGACCGGGAGGAAAGTAATCACTACTTTCAATGCAAGGCATTCAGTCTCTGCGGAGGAAATAAAGAAGGTGCTCATGTCAGGGACCCTGGGTAGAATAATCTCAGCAGAGTTTATGGAATATCTTGACATTGACCATGGAGCAAGTTATTTCAGGCGTTGGCATGGCAAATCCAGGTTCTCAGGAACATTGCTCTGCCACAAAGCCTCACACCATTTCGACCAGATAAACTGGTTCCTGGATGCTGAACCTGTTGAGGTTAGCGCGTTTGGTGATGTCGCTTTTTATGGTAAGAACAATCCTTTCAGGGGGAAAAACTGTCGAAACTGCTCCTTTACTGATAAATGTGAATTTTACTGGGATATATCTGGCAGTCAATTGATGACAGATATGTACGTTGCCTGCGAAAAAGAGGATGGGTACTTAAGAGATGGCTGCGTCTGGGACAATAAAATTGACACATTCGATACCATGACAGTAGAGGTGAAATACAACACAGGTGTCATCTTAAGCTATACCCTGAACGCATTTTTACCATATGAAGGACAGCGGATTGCCTTTAACGGGCAAAAGGGAAGGCTGGACGTAAGGAGATTTCAACGCCAGCCCTGGGATCCCGGACATGGTTCTGACTTTCGGTTGACACATAGTTTTAAGGACACAAAAACCTGGCATGTTGATCCTTCTGTTGGTACCCATGGGGGTGCTGATAAAAAGCTGAAGGATTTGCTTTTCCTTCAGGAAGAAAAAGATCCTCTGGGGAAAATGGCAGATAGTCGTGCTGGAATTTTCTCCAGCCTGATTGGTATTGCAGCCAGGCAATCCATAGAAACCGGGAAAAAAGTGACCATCTCTGATCTGATAGATATTCCTGTGGGTTGGACTTTTGCTGATAATCGAAAAAGTTAGCCGGAAGATCATTTATGAATCGATGCCGGACCTGATTGAAAGAGACACAGCATTTCCACGATCTGTAGATAGATACCTCTAAGAATGCCCCGGGAAATCTGAGAATTGTATCCTCCTATGAAAGCCTCAGCTCACTCGTAGATTGGTCCTTCAAGTAATATTTCTCTTCAAGGGTATTAAAAGAAGGGGCCTATATTTTGTATTAATGCAAAATTCAGCCCCGTTTTAATACCCTTGAGAGAAAATTTTATTGGTCGTCCCAGCGGAAAATGTCTTCTTTGGATTTCGGACGATGTTCTTCCTGCCAGTTGAATCCATTCAGGTACAGTTCCTGCTCAGGCAGGTCTTCCGGTGGATATAATGTGGCGGAAGGAGAGCTGATCATATTTACCCTTTCAACACCTCCGTCTGCCAGGTAGATCTTAATGTCACTGCTTTCTGCCTTGTTGACCCCGATCAGATCCCCTTCATCTCTTCCAAACCAGAGGCTCTGTCCATTGCCCTTAACATCAATACGAGAAAGCTGATCTTCACGGAAATGGCCCACCATATCCTTGCCGCGAATCTGGTTAAATCTTATGCTGTCATCCTGTGATACTATGAAAGCGGCATTAGAAAGTTCAATGTAATCAGGCTCCTCGTATGCCATGTGGACATCCATTTGTTCTGCGGTGAGCTGATGGATTTCAGACCAGAGCACGGGATCGCCAAATAACTGAAATACTGAATCGCTTTCAAGATAAACAAGTGAATCACATTTACCCTGCATATCGGGACGATGGAACTTTACCTTGTAATATGCTCTCAGTATTTTGTATTGCCCGGTAGAGTCGACTACTGATTTCAGGGTATCGGCGTGAACAAACAGACTGTCCTCATCTGATATCTGTATAAGGATTGCACTGTCTGTAAGCATGGCATATTCCGGTTCTTCAAAATAGATGGCATATCGACCCAGCAATATGACCTGCTGGGCTGAATCATACAGTTCAACATTGTTAAAAGCCATTCCCATGCCATTGTCCCTGTCATAATAGAGGCTGTCTCCCCTCAGGTATTGCTCATCTGATTCCAGGTATGCATTTTTGTTGAACTGGGATATGTTATTTTCTGTGTCATACCAGCCGTTTTCGCAGTATATGTAATTATCCGGACTGATGATCTCAGTTGGACCAAGAAAATAGGCAATCTCTGTTATGGTATGGTATTCAAGGGTATCTGCAAAAATGGTGTAATCCGGGTTGACAATTACCACACTGTCCCTGAAATTCAGCATTTTGCTTTGAGTGTAGTAATATCCTGCCCGGCTGTCCAGCGTATTGTCCCCATTGACAATATGCCCGTGCCTTTCATAGTATCCGACGTTATTTTCCAGGTCAAAATCCAGGTAGTCCGTGGTCAATGTGGTTTCCTTGTCTATCAGGGTGACATTTCGCCTCATCTCCGCAAATTTTTCGTTACCGAAGTACCGGAGCTCATCACCATACAGGTTTAATGTATCTCCCTGGATGATGTGAACGTTTCCGTAAGCATGCACAATGTTTTCCCCTGCGAAATACCAGGCACTGTCACAACTGAGCAGCATGTTTTGCTGTTGAAAGGCCACATCACCTACATATTTTACAACACCAGTCCCGACACTGGCATCATATTCCATGTATTCTGAGTTCAGGATCTCAATTTTATTCTCTTCCTGGGCATGGAGCAGGCTACCTGAAATTATTAAGGCAAGTAATAGAATTGGCCGGTACATGGCGGATGCTTATTTATTTTACCCAGCCCTTGCGGTCAAACTGGCATCCTGCAAAAGAATTATCGACATGGACATAGGTCTCCTCAATCTTCTCATCAATCCATTGCTGGAACACTTTTTGTTTTTTCATGTCAAGGGCCATTTCCTGGAGGACTAAATAATCCTCTTTGAGATTGGCCCTGTGGGGACTGCTCTGATTTCTAAGCCGTACGATCTTATAGACCTCTTTTCCATTTTCATCTTCTGATTTGAAGGCTTCCGAGATCTCACCGACCTTCAGGTCGCGGAGGGCAATGAATTCTGCAGGTTGTAACTCGTCCATGGAAAAGGTTGTTGTATTGGTCCCAGGATTAACCATGATCCCTCCATTCACTGCAGTATTTACATCTTGCGAGAAGATCCTTGCTGCGAGGTCAAATTCTACGCTATCGGTGCGTACCAGGATGGCAATGCTGTCAAGTTTCCGGGTAGTGGACCGGGTGGCCTCAGGCTTTACCTTTGGTTTCATCAGGATATGCCTTGTATTCACCCTTTCGTCACGTCTTTCAATGAGCTGGATGACATGGTATCCGAATGATGATTCTACGATGGTGGATACACCACCTGCTTTAAGACTATAAGCAGCCTTTGCGTACTCGGCGTCCAATTCCCCTTTTCCCATAAAACCAATCTCTCCCCCCTGAGAAGCTGATGGACCTTCAGAATAAAGCACGGCAAGCATAGTGAATTTCTCACCATCCAGGATCCTTCGCCTGAGATCCAGTAATGTTTGTTTCACTTCAAATACAGCGGCATCATCTACCGGTGGATAACGGGTGATCTGGCTGAGTTCCACCTTTGAGTCAATGTAGGGTATACTGTCCTTTGACATGCGGTTATAATAATCCCGGATTTCGGAGGGTGTTACGGTGACCTCTCCAGTAATGGTGCTTTGCATCTGCCTTGTGATCGTTGCATCCCTCACTGCAGTTCTCATATCCTCCTTTATCTCCAAAATGGTTTTACCAAAATACTCTTCCAGGGCTTCTGGAGAACCGATCATGCTGATGAAGTAACTTAACCTGTTATCAAGTTCCATTTCAACGGAACTCTCTGAAATATCAATACTGTCAATTTTGGCCTGGTTTATCAGCAATTTTTCGCCAAGGAAATTTTCCAGGAGGGCGCATTTTTCATCTCCCGGTATATTTATCCCCTGGGCTTTGTTCTGGAGGTTAAGACTTTCAATATCTGACTGAAGGATAACAAATTCTCCAACCACGGCTACCACCCTGTCAAGAATGACGGCTTGTCCGGATAATCCACCAAGCAAGGTTCCGGCCAGCAATAAAGTACTCAATATGTTCTTCCCTTGTATCATAATGTATCCTTAGTAGATAGTGAAACTCCCCTTGTTTAACGCGTCCTTGTAAATATTATTTTCCAGGTCTCTGACAAACTGAACCTTCCTCATATTCAGAATAATGCTCCTGATCTTTTGTTCTACATATGGTAGCGGAGCGACCGTACTGGCCAGGCTGTGTTCTCTAAGATTGACCAGGTAACGGAACGAAGAATCCTGTTGCTCAATGTACCTGTTCCATCTCAGAAAACTATCAGGATTTCTGATTTCGTTTGGCAAGGCACGTGTAATTGTCGTAAATGGGGTCCAGTTATCGTCAAAATAATCATAATTGACGCCATATTGGAAACAATAACTTTCAAGCTCCTGAAAATCCTCTTCTTTTTCCGATCGGTACATCTGTCTTACCCTCCACAGATCGGGCGCATCCCTGGGGAGCTTAATGAACAGGGCCTTGACAATATGGCGGTCAAGGTTGAAATTGGAAGGATTTTCCATGTAATATGCCTCAATCTCTTCATCACTGATAAGCGTATCCAGCTTCTGAAGGATCAGGTTTTGTTCATATTTGTAAATGAGCAGTGAGGAGCGGTATTCTTCGATCTGTTGCCTCACATTTTTCTGTTCCTCCGTAAGATTCAATTCAGCTTTTTGCAGGATCAGTTGCTTTTTAACCCATTTGTCGACATAATTCTGCTGGATGAGAATACTATCTTCATAGGAAACATTGCTTGGAAAGATATCCCTGATGTCCGAAGGATAAAGATTCGTCTCCATTACCTGGGCCAGGGGTTTTTCCCTGCTCCTGGTCTCTAACTTTGTACAGGAGAGAGTAAGGGTGAGCATAAACAGACAGGATAGTATAAGTCTGTAATTCAGCATGTTGATCCTTTTAAAGAATTTGAACATATTGGGTTTTAATTAACCTCTGACAACATTTCCCGGTTAACCTGTAAAGTATATTTTGCCCGGAGCGCTTCGATCCAATCCTTCTCCAGGTGGTTCTGGTAATCAGCTGTCACTATTCCCCTGCAATCTTCAAGCATCTTAGGTTCGGGCTTCAGTACCTTGTTCTTTACCAAAAAGATAACCTTTCCATCTTCATCCATGTTACCAGACATGGCCTGGTTCCAGTCCATTTCTTCCACCAAGGGATGATCTTCCATTTCATATTTATTAAATTCGTATGAAAGGCATGAACTGTCACTGAACTCAGCATAAGCCAAAGATTGGAGTGCTTCGAGTGAAGGCCTTTTTCTTTTCTTCTTGCTTAACAACTCCCTGGCAAAAGCTGCAACTTCCGGGTCCCTGCACGTAATGAGGGTAGCATCAAGACGTTTCTCCCACAAATAATTGTTTTTATTATCGGCATAATATGTTTCCAGTCCCGCGCTATCCTCCACAGCCTTTGACCAGACCATCTGATCTGTCAGGTCAAACAGGAGGATTCCGTCATGGTACTCCTGGATGAGATGTTTATACTCCGGATATTTCTCAGGTAACTGGTCTTCTTCGTACTGCAGTACCTGCACCTCGGTAAACTTCTCATAATGATTGTCGACAAGAACTTCTACATTTGTCTTATTAGTGCCTTGTTTTTCAGCTAGGTAAGTTGCAAAATCTTGTTGGGTTACCGATCTGTCACCGATCGTGAAAAGGACCTCGGTGAGTCCCGCGGCCTTGCTCACATCCCAGTTGCGGTAAAATATGCTTGAGTCCACTACCGAGTAAAAAGGATACAGATTCCCCCTGTTTTCAGTAAAATTATTGTTCCGTTTAATCCTTTCAACAAGGGCTTTTTTACTGTACGCATTCCGGTCACTTTTCGTCACGTTGGAACGAAGATCTGCCTCTGCAGTTTTGAAGTCATCAAATTTTTTCTGCTCCAGCAGTTTGATGATATGCCATCCATATGAGGTCTGGATGGGTTCAGATATATCTCCTATATTGGCCAGAGCAAAAGAAGCATCTTCGAATGGGGCAACCATCCGACCGCTACCGAACAAGGGAAGCTCTCCACCGCGGGCAGCAGATCCCCTGTCTTCTGAATATTTCTTGGCTAATTCAGAAAAATCAATTCCTGCCTGAATACTATCGTAAAGCAAATGTATACTCTTCCTCGCCTCTTCTCTTTTTTCGTTAGTCATGCCTTCCGGTGTCATGATCATGATATGGGAAACCCTGACATTCCCCCGGGCAGGCCTGATGTCGTTAACCCTGATCACGTGATAACCGAACCTGGTACGCACAGGCAGGGATACTTTTCCTTCCTCTGTATTGTATGCCCCATTTTCGAAGGGATAGACCATACGGAAAACAGTGAACCAGTTAAGAAGGCCGGCATTTGTCTTGGCAGAGGGATCGTCTGAAGTTGCTTTGGCTACTGTTTCGAAATCCTCTCCGGCAAGGATCCTGGCCCTGATCTCAAGGGATTTATTAAAAGCCCGAAGGGTATCTTCCGGGGCTGCATCTGCACTTGCACGAATAAGTATATGGCTTGCATTGATCTCTATCTGTGCCCTTTCAAAAGCCTCCTGGACCAGCGCATTCACTTCCTCCTCATCAGAAAGATAGGGTTTTGCCAATTGCTGTTTATAGCCATTGAACTCCTTGATGAAACGCTGGGTCGTATCCATTCCCAGTTCCTCGGCCTCTATGACCTTTAGTTTGAAATTGATGAAGAGATCCAGGTATTCTTCAACGGTTTGTTGTTCAAGAGCTGTGCTGCTGTTATTCTTATTATAGATTCTCTCAAATTCATCCAAGGTTACTTCCCTGTCATGGATGGTCATCAGGATCTTATCCGCGTCTGCCTGACCGAAAACATGAGTTGAAAATATCAGTAAGGGAAGGATGAAACGTGTTAATTTGTTCATTATAGAAATATTTTGATTAAGTAAATACAAAAACGAAATTAAACAAATATTATTACCGGCTGTAATTAGGTGCCTCCCTGGTGATGGTCACATCATGCGGATGGCTCTCGATGATCCCTGAATGGGTGACCTTTACGAACTTTGCCTGCTGGAGTGCATCAATGGTCGGTGTACCACAATAACCCATACCCGCCCTGAGTCCACCAATCATCTGGTATACAACCTCTGATAATGTACCTTTATATGGCACCCTTGCAGCAATACCTTCCGGAACGAGTTTACTAATGTCATCTTCGACATCCTGGAAGTACCTGTCTTTCGATCCTTTCTGCATGGCCTCAATTGATCCCATTCCCCGGTAACTCTTATATTTACGTCCATTATAGATGATGGTCTCCCCAGGTGATTCTTCCACTCCTGCAAAGAGGGATCCGGTCATGATGGAATGTGCACCGGCTGCCAGCGCCTTTACAATATCTCCTGAATAACGGATACCCCCGTCAGCAATAACCGGAACACCTGATCCTTCTACCGCTTTTGCCACATCATAAATGGCCGTCAGCTGGGGAACTCCTACCCCGGCAATAACCCTGGTGGTACAAATGGAGCCCGGACCTATTCCTACTTTAACAGCATCGGCTCCAGCTTTTACAAGGGCTTTGGCAGCTTCAGCTGTACCAATGTTGCCCAGTATAATGTCTGTATCAGTGGCAAATTTCCTTGCCTTCTTTAAGGTTTCTATTACGGGACCGGAATGTCCGTGGGCTGTGTCAATGATTACTGCATCAGCGCCTGCCTCAACGAGAAGCTGAATCCTTTCCGCCGTATCACTGGTGACGCCAACTGCAGCGGCCACACGTAACCTGCCCTGGATATCTTTACAGGAATTCGGACGGTCTTTTGATTTGGTGATATCCTTATAGGTGATCAGTCCGATGAGATGGTTGTGCGCATCCACAACGGGCAGTTTCTCTATCTTGTGTTTCTGGAGGATCTCGCCAGCTTTGATCAGGTCTGTTTTTTGCGTTGTGGTGATGATATTATCACGGGTCATCACCTCTTGTATCGGCCGGGACATGTCAGTCTCGAACCTGAGGTCACGGTTGGTAATGATCCCTATCAGTTTTCTATCTTCATCCACCACCGGGATCCCACCGATCTTGTATTCCTGCATCAGCATAAGTGCATCGGCGATGGTCCCTTCTTTCAGGATGGTTATGGGGTCGAGGATCATGATGTTTTCAGCACGTTTAACTTTCCTCACCTGTTTCGCCTGGTCTTCAATGGACATATTCTTATGGATCACACCCATGCCGCCTTCCCGGGCAATGGCAATGGCCAGGCTTGCCTCAGTCACCGTATCCATGGCAGCAGAAACAATCGGGATCTTCATCGGGATGTTTCTGGAAAGCATGGTGTTCAGCGATACCTCTCGTGGCATTACCTCAGAGTATGATGGAACGAGCAGAACGTCATCAAAGGTTAAACCTTCAGTTCTGACTTTATCTTCCTGGAAGGACATATTGTAGTGTTTTTGAGGGTTATAAAATTGTGCGAAAATACAAAAAAAATGGCGATATTACATACTGACTAAGCATGAACATTTACCAGCAAATACTGATCCGCTACTGGGGTTATCCTGACTTTCGTCCCGTGCAGGAAGACATTATCAAATCAGTGGCAGCCGGACACGACACCCTGGGTTTGCTCCCTACCGGAGGAGGCAAATCCCTTACCTTTCAGGTTCCCACGCTTGCTGGGGATGGAATGTGCCTGGTCGTTACTCCCCTGATTGCCCTGATGAAGGACCAGGTCGAGAAGTTGATCCAGAAAGGGATCAAGGCCATGGCCCTTCACTCTGGACTATCAAGGGAGGAGATTGATATTGGGCTGAACAATGCCATCTATGGGAACTTCAAGTTCCTGTATGTTTCCCCTGAGCGCCTGACGACAGATATTTTCCGCATCAGGCTTCCCCAGATGAATCTCTCCCTGGTAACTGTCGATGAAGCCCATTGCATCTCACAGTGGGGCTATGATTTCCGTCCCTCATACATGAAGATCGCTGAGTTGCGCGAGATAATCCCCGAGATACCATTCCTTGCCCTTACTGCCACGGCCACCGGAAAGGTAATTGATGATATACAGGAGAAATTGAAGTTCAGGAAGAAAAATGTATTGCGTGCCAGTTTTGAGCGGAAGAACCTGGTATACACGGTCAAACATGTGGAAGACAAGGACTGGTACCTGCAGGATCTGCTTCACCAGTTGAATGGATCAGGTATTATCTATGCCAGGAGCCGGAAGAAAACGAGGGACCTTTCGAATTACCTGCGGCAGGAAAAAATATCCTGCGATTATTATCATGCAGGATTGGCCCAGGAATCCCGCAGCCGTAAGCAATCTGAATGGATGACCGGTCATACCCGGGTGATCATTGCTACCAACGCCTTTGGAATGGGCATAGACAAACCGGATGTCAGGTTTGTGATCCATATGGATATCCCTGATTCCATAGAATCCTATTTTCAGGAAGCGGGCCGGGCCGGGCGGGACGGTAAATTGGCCCATGCGGTTTTGCTCTACAGTCCATCTGACAAGAAAAATGTGGATCAGCGCGTAATCAGGAACTATCCGGAGATCGATGAGATCAAACAGATTTACCGGGCCATTGGAAATTACTACCAGATACCTGTAGGGACAGCCAGGAACCAGGTTTTTGATTTCAATGTGGCAGATTTTGCAGCCAGGTATAAGTTGTCTATCATGACCATTTATAGCAGTTTGAAGTTTCTGCAGATGGAGGGATACATGGAGCTGACAGAGGAAATATATAATCCTTCCAAGCTGAAATTCCTTATCAGCCGTGATGAATTGTATAAATTCCAGATTGCCAATGTTGATTTTGATGCCTTTATCAAACTTATCTTGCGCACCTACACAGGACTTTTTACTGACTATGTAACCATTTATGAAGAGTCACTTGCCAACCAGGCCAAGGTGAAACCGGAACTGATCATCCAATATCTCAAGCGTCTTAGCTCCATGGGGATAATCCGGTATATCCCCCAAAAAAAGACACCGGTTATCATATTCACAGAAGAAAGGCTGGATGTTAAATCCCTCCATATCAGTAAGGAGCATTACCTTGACAGGAAAAGGGAGTACATTGACAGGCTTGATACACTTATGGAATATGCATCAGGAAGGAACCGGTGCCGCAGCCTTTTCTTGCTGGCATACTTCGGCGAAAAGGGTGAGGATAAATGTGGACAATGTGATGTGTGCATGCAGGACCAGGAGCTGGATGTGAACAAATATGAATTTGACAGGGCCGTGGAAGAGGCCCGGACATTGCTACGTAACAAACCCCTTTCATTGGACGAACTTGTTAAAGAGCTGGTCCTCCCCCGGGAAAAATCCATTATTGTAATCCGTTGGCTGCTGGATCACAATAAAATTCTCAAGGGACTGGATGAGCGCCTGTCGTGGAATAAATAAGTGAACCATCCCTGTGATATTTTTAAATGACCGGGTCAGGCTTGGTTCAATAAGCGTTTTTGTGTTTCTTTGTGCACTTGACAATCCTAAGTAAAGTATGTTCCAGCCCACTATAGATAAGGAAGAACTTAAGAAATTGCCCTTGCAGGCATTTCCGGGCACCATACATGTGATCGATTCAATGGCTGGACTGTTGAAGTACCTGCCAGTACTTCAACAGGAGAAAGTGCTGGGATTTGATACAGAAACCAGGCCTTCCTTCAAGAAAGGGCTGGTAAACCAGATCTCACTGGTTCAGATTGCTACCCCGTTTCATGCATTTCTTTTGAGGATCTCTGCATTGAATCTGCCTGATATGTTGATTGAACTTTTTGAAGATGAATCCATTATCAAAGTTGGGGCCGCTTTGCATGATGACCTGATCGATTTGAAGAAGATCAGGGATTTTAAGGCAGGAGGATTTCTGGATCTTCAGAAATATGTAGAAGCTTTTGGGATTGAGAATAAAGGAGTGGCCAAACTGGCCGGGATAGTGCTCGGATTCCGGATCTCCAAAAACCAGCAATTGTCAAACTGGGATGCTGAAGCCCTTACAAAAGCCCAGAAAGAATATGCAGCCATGGATGCCTGGGTCTGTCTCAAGATATACCAGGAACTCCAAACCTACCAGATAAAATGAAAGACTTAGTACGGATTGTCCTGCGCTCTGGGAAAGACCAGTCCCTCAAACGTTACCATCCCTGGGTTTTTTCCGGGGCTATCAAAAAAATATATGGTGAACCTTCCGAGGGTGATATTGTAAAGGTTTATTCCAACCAGGATGAATTCCTTGGAACGGGTCATTATCAGGACAGTTCTATTGCCATCAGAATACTATCCTTCAAGGATGAGGATATTGCGGAGGATTTTTATATAGCCCGTATCAAGGATGCGCTGGCTGCCAGGGCGAAACTGGGACTCCCGGATGACAAAAAAACCAATGTTTGCAGGCTGGTGAATGCGGAAGGGGATGGCTTGCCCGGGCTGATCATCGATTATTATTGTGGGACTGCTGTTTTGCAGTTTCATTCCATCGGGATGCACATGCACAGGGACCTGCTGGTTAAGGGCCTGCAGGAAGTCCTTGGAGACAAGCTTGAGGCTGTATATGATAAAAGTGCCACAACCCTTCCAGCACGTTATGCATCCGGGTATAAGAACGAGTACCTGTCAGGCTCTAGTGTTGAGACCATTGTGAAAGAGCATGGGAACCAGTTCAGTATTGATTGGGAAAAGGGACAGAAGACAGGATTCTTCATTGACCAGCGGGAAAACCGGAAATTACTCGGTGAATATTCAGCCGGCAGGAATGTATTGAACCTTTTTGGATATACCGGAGGATTTTCTGTTTATGCCAGGCAGGCAGGGGCGAAATTGGTTCACACAGTGGACAGTTCTGCACATGCCATTGACATGGCCAATAAGAATATGGAATTGAATTTCGGGGACAAGCACCTTCATCAAGGGATCACATCCGATGCATTAAAATTCCTGGCCGAACCGGCTTCATCTTATGATCTTATGATCCTTGATCCTCCCGCTTTTGCCAAGCACCAAAATGTGTTGAATAATGCGCTGCAGGGATATAAACGATTGAATAGAAAGGCGATAGAAACCATAACTCCAGGAGGCATAATATTTACGTTCTCCTGCTCCCAGGCGGTCAGCAGGGAGAATTTCCGAAAATCAGTTTTTGCAGCTTCTGCCAATACAGGCCGCAGGGTGCGCATCCTTCATCAACTAACCCAGCCGGCAGATCATCCTGTCAGCATTTATCACCTGGAAGGGGAATATTTAAAGGGCCTGGTCCTGCTGGTGGATTAAATATCCTTCATGGATAATTGTATCCTTTTCCTGTCAATATCTACGCTCAGGACCTTCACTTTTACATGTTCGTGGATCTTCACTACCTCATTGGGATCGGATATGAAACGGTCTGCCAACTGTGAAATGTGTACCAGTCCGTCCTGTTTTACACCTACATCCACGAATGCACCGAAGTTGGTAATGTTGGTCACTATGCCGGGGATCACCATGCCCTCTTTAAGATCAGCTATGCTCCGAACATCCTGGGCAAATTCGAATACCTTGATCCGGGAACGCGGATCCCTGCCAGGCTTGGCCAGTTCTTCCATGATATCCTGCAGGGTGGGAAGGCCGGTCTTCGGGGTCACATAATTATCCAGTTTGATCTTTTCCCTGAGGCCCTTATCTGTGAGCAGATCCGGGATCTGGCAATTGAGGTCTTTCGACATCTTTTCCACCACCCTGTAACTTTCGGGGTGAACAGCGGAGTTGTCCAGTGCTTGCTTTGCATCCGGGATGCGCAGGAAACCGGCGGATTGTTCAAAAACCTTTTCCCCCATGCGGGGCACTTTCATCAGTTCCTTCCTGGAACGGAAAGGGCCTTTTTCTTTGCGGTGTTCAACGATGTTTCGGGCGAGTGTGGGACCCAATCCTGATATATAGGTCAAAAGATGTTTGCTGGCTGTATTGAGGTTCACACCTACCTTGTTGACGGAACTCTCCACAACCTGGTCGAGACTTTCCTTCAGGCTTCCCTGGTCCACATCATGCTGGTATTGTCCGACGCCTATGGATTTCGGATCGATTTTTACCAGTTCTGCCAGGGGGTCCATCAGCCGCCGGCCAATAGATACAGCTCCCCTCACCGTTACATCATACTCCGGGAATTCTTCCCGGGCCACCTTGGATGCCGAATAAATGGATGCCCCACTTTCATTCACTACGAAAACCTGCAATTCACGGTCAAAACGTAGTTTTCGGACAAACTGTTCAGTCTCCCGGCTGGCGGTTCCATTACCTATGGCAATGGCATCGATCTTATAGGCGTTAACCAGGGAAACCATTTTTTTGGATGACGGACCCTTTTCATTCTGCGGTGCATGGGGATAAATGGTCTCGTTATGCAGGAGGTTCCCCTGCGGGTCCAGGCAAACCAGTTTGCAACCGCTGCGGAATCCCGGGTCCAGGGCCAGCACAGCCTTTTCTCCCAATGGTGCTGCCATTAGCAACTGCCGGAGATTCTCGGCAAAGACCATGATTGCTTGTTCATCAGCCTTTTCCTTCGACAGTTTGCGAAATTCGGTTTCTATAGAAGGTCGTAATAGTCGTTTATAGGAATCTCTGACTGCCTCCATTACCTGCTCGGATACCTCCAGGTTCCCTTTGACAAAGATATCTTCCAGCAACCGGACAGCTGTATCAGGGTCAGGTTCCAGAGACATTTTAAGGAATCCTTCATCTTCACCACGGAGTATAGCAAGTACCCTGTGAGATGGACAACGGTTCAGGGGTTCGGAAAATTCAAAATAATCCTGGTACTTGATCCCGTCCTCTTCCTTCCCCTTAACAACTTTCGACCCGATCAGGGCATTCTTGCCAAAGAGCCTGCGGATAGTTTCCCTGGAATGTTTGTTCTCATTCACCCATTCTGCGATGATATCCCTGGCTCCCTGAAGGGCATCCTGGATGGAACCCACTTCTTCAGTAATAAATTCTTCCGCCCTTTTGTCGATCAGCAACTCCTGCTGTTTCATCAGTATCTTTGCGAGGGGTTCCAGTCCCTTTTCCTTCGCCACTGATGCGCGTGTCTTTCTTTTGGGTTTATAGGGCAGATAAATATCCTCCAACTCATTCATGCTGGATGCCCCCTCGATCTGCCTTTTCAGATCATCGGTCAGCTTCCCCTGCTCCTCTATGCTTTTCAATATGGCCTCCCGGCGTTTATCCAGTTCATGCAGTTGAGTATGGGTTTTCTGGATATCAAACAGCACAGTCTCATCCAGGCTTCCTGTTGCTTCTTTCCGGTACCTGCTGATAAAAGGAATGGTGGCTCCTTCACCTAATAATTTGAGGGTACTGGCCACCTGCCAGGGGACGATGTTCAATCCCTTTGCAATGACCTCCTGGTAGTTTTTTTCCATCTTTAAAAATTAGATGGCCAAGTTAGTAAATCTG